>NZ_LZMP01000003.1:0-157987 GCF_001691435.1 Gordonia sp. UCD-TK1
CCTCTCCGGCGCTCGGGTGCTCGGCGAGATCGGCGACGACCGCGAGCGGTTCACCGACGCCCGTTCGCTGAAGGACCTACGCCGGTTCTGTGCTGATCACGCGGGCCTCCGGGCGCAGCATCTCGATTACCCGCCGCGTGGTGAAGAACAACCGACTCAACGCTGCAGGATTCCTTTGGGCGTTCGCCGCGATGGCGAAAGCCGGCGCACCCCAAGACCATTAACGCCGAGGACGCGACCGCGGCGATCGGCACGCCGCTGCGCTTCGGCACCTCTTCGACCGCTTGCTCGGGCAGCTCCACTACTGCTTGCAAACCGGTCAGCACTACGACCCGATCAAGGCGTTCGGGCCCGCTCAGGACGCGTCCTTCGAGATCGCGGCTTGACCTCTTGGTGTGATCGGAGGTCTTCTTCGGCGCGTTCAAGACCGATATCGACGCCGAACTCGCCCAGCTCGGCCCGACCGGGTACCGGCCCTTGTGGGTGCGCGACACCCTGTTCTGAGTCAGCAGCACGGCGCCTCGCCGGCCGGGTCGATGAGCGCCTCGGCCAGTGGGCGTGCGAGCTGGGTGTAGGCGTCGGCGACCGGTAGCACGGTCATCCCAGGATGCTCGGATCGCCACTGCTCGGCGGCGTCGGGAGTGGCCAGGAACATCTGCGGATTGCAGCAGGTGGCGCGGACCTGCCCGCCCCGGATCCCGGCGGGGTCGACGAAGGCCACCATCGCGGCGGCCGGTTGCAGGTCGGTGACTCCCGTGACTGGATCGACGGTCAATCGCACGGCGCTGACGGTAACCGGGCACTCGGATTCGACGTGTGCGCTCGCCCCGATCACGGCGGGGAAGACGAGCGTGTCGGGCGCACACCAGGTGTAGAGCTGATGGCCTGCGACGGTGAATCGGTGCGGGGTCGGATTCAGGGTCAATCCCCACCCGAGGACCCGGCCCTGCTCGTCGTATTCGATGTCGGCGCCGATCGGTGTCTCTTCGAGATCTCCGGCGTCGACACCGGCTGCGGCCGCCAACTCCGTGACGGTGACCGGCGCTCCGTGGGCCAGCAGCCGCAGCGCGGCCCGCAGCAGCGCCCGGTCACGGTCGGCTGGTGCGATCGTGGCGAAAACGTCGGCGGGAATGGAGTCGGTGCTCATGAGAGTCAGCCTTTCCGAGAATGCGTCGGGTGCGATGTCGATGACGGTAGGGTCTGCCCCCGGGGGCAGAGTCAAGCCCGCGTCGGGCATCGGCACGGACCTCGGTCCAGCACACATCGTCGGCGGCCCACCGCGCACGGTGGATGCTGGTGAAGTCGTCGATGCGGTCGAGGATCTGCTGGGCGTCGCTGATCCGGCGGTGCAGCCGCTGTCGCGACCGCTCCAGTAGCTCGGCCAGACGCGCGCCGACCGCTCCGTCTCCACTATCGACGGCGTCATCGGTGAGCTGGCAGATCTCGGCGATGGTGAGCCCAAGCCCGCGCAGCTCGCCGATGAACCGCACACACCACAGTGCGTCATCGGTGTACAGGCGGTAGCCGGCCGCGCTGCGCCCCAGGGTGTGGATGAGCCCGAGGTCGGTGTATTCACGCAACGCCTTCACCCTCACCCCGGTCCGCGCCGACAACACGCCGATCGTCATGTGCCCGTTCATCTCGGCCTTTCCTGGAGGAGATCGTCAGCCTGCGCAGCAGGACAGTTTCGTCACGTCGGTGGTGAAGGTCTGGGCGGTCAGTTTCAACGCTTCGGCCATGGTCAGATACGGCGCCCAGCTGTGGGCGAGCCGGTCGACGGTCATACCCGCGGTCATCGCGTATCCGGCGGCGGTGATCAGGTCTCCGGCACCCTCGGCCAGCGCGTGCACGCCCAAGATCCGGCCGGTATCGGCGTCGGCGACGATCTTGGCCAGGCCACGGGTATCGCGATTGACCAGCGCCCGCGCCACACTCGACAACGCCAGCGTCCGGCACCGGCACCGGTATCCGGCCGTCACCGCCTCGGCCTCGGTGAGCCCCACGGCGGCGATGGCGGGGCTGGTGAACGTCAGCCGCGGCACTGTGGCGTAGTCCAGGACCCGATCCGCGTCGGCGAACGCGTTGTCGGCCACCAGCGTTCCCTGCGCGGCGGCCACATACACGAACTGCGGGCCCCCGGCCACGTCCCCGGCCGCCCAGATCCGGGCATTGTCGGTGCGCTGACGGTCATCGACGATCACCGCGCCGCGCCCGTCGACACCGACCCCGACCGCCTCCAGGCCCAGCCCCGCGGTGTTCGGGCGGCGACCGGTCGCGACCAACACGTGTTCGGCCCGCAGCTCGCTGACCCCGGCCCGAGTGCGCACGCTCACCAGCTTGTGGCCGCCACCGGCCAGGACCTTCTCGACGGTGGCCGCGGTCAACACGGCGATATGCTCATCGGCGAAGACAGCCTCGATCGCGGCCGAGATTTCCGGTTCCTCGCCCGGCGCCAGCCGCCCCAGGGCCTCGATCACCGTCACCCGGGTGCCGAGGCGGGCGAACAACTGGGCTTGTTCGAGCCCGACAGTGTTGCCGCCGATCACGATCAGCGACTCCGGGAGCCGCTTCAGGTCCATGGCGGTGGTCGAGGTCAGATACCCGGCCTCGACCAGACCGTCGATCGGCGGGATCCACGGCGTCGCACCGGTCGCGATCAGGTAATGGCCAGCCTCGATCACCCGGGTCCCGCCGTCGTTCGCTCCGACCCGCAACCCCGGCGCCGCACTCGTGCCGTCGAACACTGCCGTGCCGGAGACGATCTCCCACCCGTACTCGCCCGCCAGCTCGATGTACTTGTTTGCCCGCAGCTGCGCGACCAGCGCGTCCTTACCGGCGATCAGGCCCGGAAAATCCAGCGGCACCGCAGCGGCACCCAGGCCGGGAAACCGGTCGGCGGCGGCTGCGGCGTGGCGGGCCTCCGCGGCGGCCAGCAACGTCTTCGACGGCACACACCCGACGTTCACGCAGGTGCCACCGACGGTGTCGCGCTCGATCATCACCACGGACCTGCCGTGGCCGACCGCGGCGATAGCGGCGGCGAACGCCGCCGAACCGGACCCGACGATCGCCAGATCCGGACGGGATTGTGTCGTGGCCACGCCTGCCTCCTGAGGGGTTGAGCAACCGCGTCGCCAGCCAACGGCTGCTATTCGCATTGACGAATACCTACAGGGCTCATACTATGCGCTTAAGCGAATAGTTCAAGTGGTGTGGAGGTGCCCCATGTCCCGGTCCACGACCGCCGTGCCCGGCGACGAGCTGGCGTGCACACATCTGGATACGACGGCGAAGTTCTTTCGCGCCCTGTCGGATCCGACCCGGTTGAAGCTGCTGGAATACATCCTCGCCGGCGAACGCACCTCGGCCGACTGCGTCGCCCACGCCGGCATCTCCCAGCCGCGGGTGTCGGTGCACCTGTCGTGTCTGGCCGATTGCGGATACATCGTCGCGCGCCGCGACGGCAAGAAGCTGCGGTACACGGTCGGAGACCCGCGCGTGGCCGAACTGGTGCTGCTCGCCCGGTTGCTCGCGGCCGACAACGCCGCCGCCCTGACGTGCTGCACCCGCATCGACGAGGTACCGGACGGTGACCGGACATGAACGCCCTCGACAGCCCTCACGTCTCGGCAGCCGCTCACCGTCGGCGGGTTCACCGCGGCTGGGACTGGGTGTCAAGCTCGCCGAGGTCGATGCCGAGCTCGCCGAACTCACCGCGGTCCGGCGACACCCTGGCCGCCGCGCTGGCGGCCGGACGCGAAGACCTGCTCGAGCGCAGCGAATCCCCCTGCTGCCCTGTCCCATCGACACCGAACCCAGCGCCAGGCAGCGGTGGCTCGGCGAGCTGCGGGGGAGGCCGTTGTGGCTGCTGCGACCTAGACACGCCGCTGGCGGGCTTGCATCGGGACCGCGGCACTGCTGCCTGGGCTGTTGCGCGGTGGTGCCCCGCTGCTGATCGCGGCCGTAGCACTGAGCAGCGGCACGCTGCTGGTGAGCCTGTCATGGCTCCAACCGCTCGGATTCGCCCATCGGACTCGGGCTCCTCGGACTGATCTGGTCCCGCCAATGACTCGCGCCCGCGGCTGCGATGAGGGCTGCGCAGCCACACCTTCCGGCGACGCGGGCACTCCGGCCCGCACCACCGCCGCGACCTGGCTCAGGCCGTCACCGAGTTTGGCGCCTGCGAGGCCACCACGGTGATCAGCACCGTAGCCATCAACGGCGCCATCGCCGGTGCTCACCGCGCGCCGAGACCCGCTGCCCGGTCCCGGCGCGCGGTACACCTGGGGTGAGCCACGCCAGCGTCAGTGGGATGACGATCAACACGAGGAACGCTTCCAGGAACGGTCCGGCCTCCACGAACTCGGCCAGATCCGACGTAGAGCCGCAGCTGGTGGCAGGGACACCGCTCCGCCGCGCCAGCTGGGTAATACGCATCATCACCACCCCGCGACCCTGAACCTTCGACTCGACTCGAAGGTCAGACCGGCCGTGACGGTTGCCCCCGAGGGCGGTGTGGCCCCGGCGGCCGGTCCCGTGTCCGCGACGAATCAACCTGGTCTGATCGCCGCGCTACTCAGCGGCGGCCCGTGGTGCGCGAGTGTTGGGTGGGCGAAACCTGAGGGCGGGCAGCCACCAGTTCCAGCCGCCGAGCAGGCGCATGAGGGCGGGGACGAGGACGAGGCGGATGAGGACGGCGTCGATGGCGACGGCGACGGCAAGGGCGAGTCCGAGTTGTTTGAGTTCGAGGATGTCGGCGGTGAGGAAGCTTGCGAAGATGGCGATCATGATCGCGGCGGCCGCGGTGATGGGGCGTGCGGTGTGGGTGAGCCCGGCCGCGACGGCGCGCTGGTTGTCGCCGCTGGCGTCCCAGTATTCGCGGATGCGACGAATCAGGAACACCTCGTAGTCCATCGAGAGCCCGAACAGTAGCGCGAACACCACGGTGGGTAGGTAGACCTGCACGAATCCGGGGCTGGTGAAGTCGAGGACGTTCTCGCCCAGACCCCACTGGAACACCGCGACGGTGATACCGAGGGCGGCGCCGGTGGCGAGCAGGTTCATCGCGATGGCCTTGAGGGGTGAGGCGATGAGGCGATACTGCGGAAAGCGGCGATGAGGAAGACCAGCGAGGCGGTCAGCACCAGGGCTACGACCAGCGGAAGTTTGGTGGTCATTTCGTCGGAGAGATCGACGAATTCGGCGGTGCTGCCGCCGATGCGGATCTCGGCTCCGGCTGCGCCGGCGGCTGTGTTGCGCAGGTCGCGGACGAGGTCGGTGGCGGCCATCGAGTCGAAGGTGACCGAGGGGATCGCCATCGCGAGCATTCGACCGTCATTGAGCTGGGCGGGCAGGACGGTGTCGATGCGGGCGTCGCCGTCGATCTCGGTCAGGAATCGGTTGACCCGTGCTTCGGCGTCTGCGGTGAGTGGGGTGTCGCTGGGGCCGGTGGCGATGATCTCGACCGGGGAGAGTGCTCCGGGCGGGAAGTTGGTGTTCAATGCGGTGCTGGCGCGTCCGGTCGGGGTGTCGTCGAGGGCGGTGGTGCCCATGTCGAGGCCGTAGCGGATCCCGAATACCGGCAGCGCGGCGAGGACCAGCACCGCTGCGGCCGCGGTGCCGAAGAGGACGGGTCGGCGCATGACGAGATACGCCCAGCGCGCCCAGCGGCCACCGAGAACGCCGGGAGCGTCGGTGGCGCTGTCGGCAGGGCGCCAGCGGGCCGGGAGACTACCGCGGTTGACAGCCGGGCCCAAGGCGGCGAGCAGGGCGGGTAGCAGGGTGACGGCGACGGTGAGCATACTGGTGACGGCGGTGGCGACGCCGATGGCGATGCCACGGAAGATCGGTGCCTGGATGATGATCAACGCGCACAGCGAGATCATCACCACCAAGCCCGAGACCAGAATCGTTTTGCCTGCTGTGGCGAGGGAGCGACCGACGGCGCCGCTGATCGCGGCATGGTCTGGCCCGGTGTGGTGGGTGAGTTCTTCGCGGAAGCGGCTGACGATGAACATCGCGTAGTCGATACCGACGCCGAGGCCCACCATGGTGGCCATGGCCACGRTCAGCGAATCGAACGCGGTCACAGCAGTGAGGGTGAACAACACTCCGACCGCGGTCAGCATCCCGGCGATGGCCACTGCGATCGGGACCGCCGCTGCGGCCAGGGCGCCGAGGGCGAGGACGAGCAGGACCAGCGCGACCGGGATGCCGATTGCCTCGGCGCGGGCCAGGTCGGCGTTCTGCAGTTCGGTGGCCGCGTTCTGTACCGCCGAGTACCCGGTGACCCCTACGTCGATGGAATCGTCGCCGGTGGTGGCGATGGCGTCTTGCAGGTCGCGCGCGACTTTCGCGCGTTCGGCCATGTCGCCGTCCATGCCGGCGAGCGCGATCGCGACGTGACCGTCGGCCGAGATCTGGGATCCGGGCAGCCCGTCGTAGGGGCCGACGACGTCGACCACGCCCTCGACCGCGGTGGCGGCGGTGATCGTGCGAGCCACCGCTGCACGGAACTCGGCGTCGGTGGCGGTGACCGCGCCAGACTGCAGCACGATGACCGCCTGTTCCGTACCGAACTGCGGGAAGTGCCGGGCAACCAGGCGATCCACCTCGGTGGACTCCGAGCCCTCGACACCGAAATCCATCGCACCGAGCCGGTTCTCGAGCAGCGGGTAGGCCACCGCGCACACCACCAGCAGCAGTCCCCAGACCGCCAGGACCGCACGTCTGCGCCGGGCCATCAGAACGCCCCACCGATATAGCACTCCGGGCGAGCCCGGCGGCGATGGTTGCTGAGGCGAGTTCTCGACGACGGCGGACTTCTGCTGGTTCACGCGTTCTCCCTCCGTAGCGACCACGAATTGATCGCCATATCACGATGTAATCGTTGAAACGAGATTAATCTCACTCTCACTCGATATCAATAGCTTTCGCCGCTATCATCGCTTTATGGCGATTAATGATGGCGGGGGTTGCCTCGTCGAGACGCAGGGGTTGGATCCGGCGGTGGCCCTGTTCCACAGCCTCTCCGATGCGACACGGTTGGCGATCGTGCACCGGCTGGCGTGCGGGGAAGCGCGGGTCTTGGACCTGATGGCCGGGCTCGGACTGGCTCAGTCAACGGTATCGGCGCACGTAGCGTGCCTGCGCGACTGCGGGCTGGTCGTGGGCCGCCCGCAAGGGCGGCAGGTGTTCTACAGCCTGGCCCGCCCGGAGTTGATGGACCTACTCGCCTCGGCAGAGACCTTGCTCGCGGCGACAGGCAATGCGGTGGCGTTGTGCCCGAACTACGGCACCGACTCCACCACCGAGACGGAGAGCGCGGAGGTACGAGCATGAGCGACGCATGCGGCTGCGGCCACGACGAACCCGCCGGTGACGGCGAGGCCGAGGAACGCGAACCCGAAAAGCTCTGGGAAGTCAGTGAACTGCGCGCCGCCGCGGTCGCCGGAGTGCTGCTGGTCGCGGCACTGATCGTCGGCTGGACCGGCGGCCCACGCGCCGTCGAGTTGGGGTTGGAGATCGCCGCACTGCTCGTCGGTGCATACACCTTCGTCCCCTCCACGCTCAAACGGCTGGCCAAGGGCAAGATCGGTGTCGGCACGCTGATGACGATCGCCGCGATCGGCGCGGTGATCCTCGGCGAGGTCGGCGAAGCCGCCATGCTGGCGTTCCTGTTCTCCATCAGCGAGGGCCTCGAGGAGTACGCGGTCGCGCGCACCCGCCGCGGGCTGCGCGCCCTGTTGAACCTGGTACCGGACCGGGCCACCGTGCTACGCGACGGCACCGAAACCGTCATCGCCCCTGCCGAGCTGCGCGTCGGGGATCGGATGCTGGTGCGCCCCGGTGAGCGGGTCGCGACCGACGGGGTGATCGTCGACGGGCGTAGCGCGCTGGATGTTTCGGCGATCACCGGCGAATCGGTACCGGTAGAAGCCGGGCCGGGCGCGGAGGTGTTCGCCGGGGCGATCAACGGCACCGGTGTGCTGACCGTCGAGGTCACCACGACCGCCGAGGACAACTCCCTGGCACGGATCGTGCGGATCGTGGAGGCCGAGCAGGCCCGCAAGGGCGACGCTCAACGCTTGGCCGACAAGATCGCCAAACCGCTGGTGCCCGGCATCATGATCGCCGCCACAGCCATCGCGGTGATTGGCGCGCTCTTCGGGGATCCGGTCACCTGGATCGAACGTGCGCTGGTGGTGCTGGTCGCCGCCTCACCGTGCGCGCTGGCGATCTCGGTGCCGGTGACCGTGGTCGCCGCGATCGGTGCGGCGAGCAAGCTGGGTGTGCTGGTCAAGGGCGGTGCCGCACTCGAGGCGATGGGCCGGGTGCGCGAGGTCGCGCTGGACAAGACCGGCACGCTGACGGCGAACAAGCCTGCCGTCGTCGAGATCGCCGCCACCGGCGGTGTGCACGGGGACCGGGTGCTGGCGGTCGCGGCCGCGCTGGAATCGCGCAGTGAACATCCCCTCGCCCGCGCCATCCTCGCCGCCGTCGACACCGTCACTCCCGCCACCGACGTCGAGGCGGTCACCGGTGCCGGGTTGACCGGCCGCGTCGACGGACGCCGGGCGCGGCTGGGCCGTCCGGGCTGGATCGAACCGGGTGTTCTGGCCGCCGATGTGGAACGGATGCAGCACGCGGGGGCGACCGCGGTGCTGATCGAGCTCGACGGCCAGGTGATCGGTGCGATCGCTGTGCGCGACGAACTGCGGCCCGAGGCACACGAGGTCATCGACCGATTGCACGCGCTGGGAATCCGGGTCTCGATGCTCACCGGTGACAACGCCCGCACCGCCGCCGCTCTGGCCGCTGAGGCGGGGATCGAGGACGTGCACGCGGATCTGCGCCCGGAGGACAAGGCCCACATCGTGGGCGAACTGCGCAGCGACCGGTTCACCGCGATGGTCGGCGACGGCGTCAACGACGCCCCCGCACTGGCAACCGCCGACCTCGGTGTGGCGATGGGCGCGATGGGCACCGATGTCGCTATCGAAACCGCGGATGTGGCGTTGATGGGTGAGGACCTGCGGCACCTGCCGCGGGCTCTCGAGCACGCTCGTCGGGCTCGCCGGATCATGTTGCAAAACGTCGGTTTGTCGTTGGGGTTGATCACGATCTTGATCCCGCTCGCGCTGTTCGGGATTCTCGGGTTGGCGGCGGTGGTGCTGGTGCACGAACTCGCCGAGATCGTCGTCATCGCCAACGGTGTCCGCGCCGGACGCACCAAACCCCTGGCCTCGCTGACCGATTCGGCRGCAAAGCCCGCACCGGTACTGGCCGGAGCGCCCGCGTGACCGCCACCGCGTCGTCTGCTCCCACCGTGTCGCGGTGGGGGCGGCGACTGCGGTGGGTCGCTGCCGCGGCCGCGCTGGCCGGTATCGACCTCAYGCTCAAAGCGTGGGCGCAGACCACGCTGGCCGGGGCCCCGATCGAGGCGGGTCCGGTGGACCTTAAGTTGGCGTTCAACCCGGGAGCGGCGTTCTCGATCGCCGCCGACGCACCGAGCTGGGTGATGCTCACGCTCACCACGGTGATCACCACCGCGGTCGCGGTCGGCGGATGGGTGGTCGCGCCGCGCGCGAACCTGCTCACCCGCGTCGCGCTCGCCGCGATCCTGGGCGGTGCCGCCGCCAACGTCATCGACCGGGCCCCCGACGGTGTGGTCACCGACTACCTGCACACCGGCTGGTGGCCCACCTTCAACCTCGCCGACACCTTCATCGTGCTCGGCGCGACCGCCCTCATCATCGCCACTCTGATCGGAAACTCCGATGAGCGAGAACCACTCTCACCCGAACACCACGCCGACGACCGGGACTGAGCCGGGCCCGTCACGTCGGTGGGCAGGGCTGGCGGCGCTGGTCGTCGCCCTGCTCACCGTCGGGCTGGACCTGATGGTTCTCAACGTCGCCCTGCCCACCCTGGCCCAAGACCTCGGCGCGAGCACCACCCAGTTGCAGTGGATCGTCAACGCCTACACCCTGGTCTTCGCCGCGCTCATGCTGCCCGCCGGCGGCTTCGGTGACCGCTACGGTCGCAAACGGCTGCTGCTGATAGGTTTGGTCGCCTTCGTCGCCGCCTCGGCCTGGGCCGCTTTCAGCGGGTCCACCGGCTCGCTGATCGCCGCCCGCGCGGTCATGGGCATCGGGGCCGCGATCATCGTGCCGCTGTCGCTGGGGATCCTGCCGACCCTGTTCGGCCCCGACCAGCGTCGCCGCGTACGGGTGGACCGATCCCGTCGTGCTCGCGGCTCTGGCGGCCGGTGTGTGGCTGATCGCGGGATTTCTGGTGTGGGAAAGCCGTGCCCGCGACCCATTGGTCGATCTGGCACTGTTCACCAATCCGGCCTTCACCTGGCCCACCCTGGCCGCAACCGCGGGCACCTTCACCCTGGTCGGCGTGCTGTTCGTGCTGCCGCAATACCTGCAGATACTGCGCTACCACGACGCCTTCGGCACCGGCCTGCGCTTGGCGCCTCTGGTGCTGGCGATCATCGTCGCCGCAGCCGCTGTGGACAAGATCGTGACCCGACTCGGCGCCAAAATCCCGATCGCCACCGGCATGGTGATCGCCGCGGCCGGATTCGTGCTCGCATCCCGCATCACCGTCGACTCCGGCTACGGCTTCGTCGCGGTGTGCCTGGCGACCGTGGGCCTGGGAGCCGGGCTGGCGTTGGCGCCGGCTGTCGACGCGGTCATGGCGAGCCTGCCCGAGCATCGCAGCGCCGCAGGAGCTGGGTTGCTGATGGCCATTCGACAGGTCGGTGCCGCGTTCAGCGTCGCGATCCTGGGCACCCTGCTCACCGTCGTTTACACCCGCGACCTCGACCCCCACCTGAGCGGCCTGCCCGAACCAGTGGTCAGCGCGGCGCGTGACAACATCGCCGGAGCGCAACTTGCCGCGACCCAGATTCCCGGCCCAGCGGGCGCCGATCTGGCCGCGTCCAGCGCCCACGCCTACAGCCACGCCATGTCCGCAGTGTTCCTTGCCAGCGCCGCCATCAGCGCACTACTGGCCGCGGCCATCGCCGCCAAACTCCCCAACCACACTCCTGCGCCCGCGCCGACATCACCGGCGCGTGATCGAAACTGAAATAGCCACTCCCATGACAGCGGCTACGGCACGCGACACAACTGCGTGTCAGCCGAGCAGCAGTGCACTCCCAGAGAAAGGGCATCCGCCGGAATGGTTACCTCGATCCTGCAGGCCATCGGACTCTTCCTGGTGACCAACATCGACGACATCATCGTGCTTTCGCTGTTCTTCGCCCGCGGCGCGGGAACCCGCGGAACAACGGCCGCCATCGCGACCGGACAATATCTCGGTTTCGGAGCGATCCTCGCCGCGTCGGTCCTCGTAGCGCTGGGAGTCACGGCGCTGCTGCCCGAAGAAGCCATCGCCTACTTCGGGCTCATTCCTCTGCTGCTCGGTCTGCTCGCCGCCTGGAGAGCATGGCGCAACAACGGCGACGACGATGAACGGTTCGAGGGCAAGAAGGTCGCGGTCTGGACGGTGGCGGCGGTGACCTTCGCCAACGGCGGCGACAACATCGGCGTCTACGTCCCGGTCTTCGCGACCGTGGGTACAGCGGCGATCGTCGCCTACTCGGTCGTGTTCCTGCTCTTGGTCGCCGTGCTGGTGTTCACCGCGAAGTTCCTCACCACCCGCAAGGCCATCGCCGAGATCTTGGAACGGTGGGAACACATCCTGTTCCCGCTCGTGCTGATCGTTCTCGGAATCGTCATCCTCGTCAGCGGCGGCGCATTCGGCCTCTGACCGTCGTCCCGGTCTGCACGGCCCAGATCACGGAGGACAGCGGCGATCGGCTCCAAAGAATGAAGTGCTATTCGAGGCCGTAACCGGTAGACAGCCGTCCTTCGGTTGGTCCATGGTTGTGCTCAGGGGCGCTGCACCGTTGTGGCACTACTACCACTGTGGCACTACTACCATCGACGTAGTTCAAGGCCTCCGGCAACGTGGGGCTTCTACCGCGCCTAGCGGCGGCCGAACGATGATCGTCGTCGGCCGTCGGCCGAGATTGTCGGCTGGTTGTTGCGGTGCGATTGCGCCAGCCGGTCCAGTTCCGCGGTGTCGACCTGGACCGATCCGGTGCAGTGGGCGCGGGTGCCCTCAGCGTCCCTCGAGGACCTCGCCCGGCATCGCGTGTTCGCCCCCGACAGCGACGTCGATGCCGACGATCGGCCTGAGGTCGCGGAGGCCGCACGCGCGGTGTGGCAGCGTGACCATCTCGACCCTCTCGATGTCGAGGCCGAGATCCGCGCCGCCGCGGATGCCCGCAGGGAGGCTGACGCGCGACTCGACGTCGCGGTGGCTAGGGCTCGCCGTTTGGGCCGGTCATGGGCTGACATCGGGGCAGCGGCCGGGATGACACGGCAGTCGGCGAACGAGCGCTGGAGGGACAGGGTGTGACAAGCCTTCACGGCGTCGGGCGTGGGTGGCGTGTAGCCACGTAGTGAGGCTACAATCGGAGCCGTAGCCAGCCCATTGCGGTGGGTTTGGAAGTGAGCCACAGGATTACTCGCCGGACGACGAGGCCTGTGGCTCGCGGTCTTTTAGGGGCCGATGGTGTGTATTTCGACTCCGGCGCCGAGTATGTCGAGGTAGTCCCCGCGGCCGCAGCGATGTTGCACGACGGCGCCGCACACGATATCGGCAACCCACAGGGCCGGTTCGTTACGACCGACAGCATGATCGATCCGCAGTGTCGAGGCCACGGCGCGTTGCGCGCGGAGCTTTTGCAGCATGTCCATATCGCTGGCGTCCTGTTGACCGCGTGATTCGAGAGTGATCGTGGAGCACGGCATATCAGCGAGATGTGGGAGTAGGAACTCCATACACTTTCGTCGGTGTCGCCGATCCGAGGAGTCCTTGTCAACGTGCACAACAACGAACCCGGTCAGAGGGAGCTGCGCGACCGCAGTGACGAGCTCAGTTCGGCGTTGTTCGCTGCTGCCGTGCCAGTGCACTTTAGGCTCGGCTAGGCGTAGAGCTTCCATCCTGTGACGGAGGGCGTCTACGTCTTCTTCATCGCACAGGGCGGCCGACATCAAGTACGCGCCGGGGTCCATGTCCGGCCGCGACCCGCTTTCGTCGGCCCAGGCTGTCAGCATGGGGAACAACCTTATGCGAGGGGTCCGACGCGGCCTGAAAACGTCGAGACGGCTACCGGACGTGACGACGCCACTTCTGCGGCAACCGACCGTCGAGGGAGGGCGGCAGAGCGCACCGGAGACGGGTTTACGACTTACGCGAGCCGGTCGACCCGTCCTCCGGTCTGGTCGGCGTGCGCCTGGGCCTGGGCCTGGGCCTCGTCGAGCTCATCAGCGGTGTAGTACGGAGCTCCCGGCGGGTTGGCCGGGTGGCCGCCCGCACGATGAGGGCCAGGTCGCCAGCTCGACGCGGCCGCGTTGCCGAGGTTCCCACCGCAACACGATCCCGCCGCCTCTACATCAGCTACGGATCGGCGACCGGCTCCTCGCACTGATAGCGAGTCGCGAAGCGCACCGCCGGACGCCTACATGCCCAATCCGCCGGGTTACCAACGCCGGATCGACAGAAATCTGAGATCACCTCAATGGTCTTGTCGCGAAACAAGCGACTACGCGTATCTGCAAAATCGAGGTGTGGCATCTCGCATCAGCGTCGCATAAGTGTCGCACTTAGCATCGCACTAAGTATCGCATTCCCTATGAGATGGAACGGCACCGCAATCGGCAGGCTTCCGATCCGGATTCGATAGGTTCCCGTTTCGTGGCAAGCTGACGCTCATGGACAAGCAAATTCCGGCGTCTGGATCTGGCACGGTCCCCTCGCCTCCCCCACCCGCACCGAGCCCAGGTGCGACGCGGGAGAAGTTGCTCTCTTGGTCGCCGCGCAGGTACTCAGTCAACCGGTTTGTCCTCGTCCAACAGCCTGATGAGACGAAGCCGCGGCCGAGCACGGTGGGCGTGCTGACGAAGGGTCGGCATCACCGCGCGCTGGTCCTCTATCTGCTGCTGCTGACGTGGTGGCCGTGGCTCTCCTTGCGACACACTCCGCTGGCGGCCGAGGTGTGGGTTCGCGCACTGACCGCGGAGGGGCCGGGGACAGCGAACGCGCTCACCTGGTCGCCGTCTACGTTGTCGCGAACGTGGGGCGAGCTCGAGGAACTGGGACTGGTCGAACGTAAAAGGGAAGGACGACTGACCCGCATCGTCCCGCGTCGCGAGGACGGGAAGGACGACTACGTTGCACCGGCTGGTCAGAAGAAGGATTGGTACAACGCCTACTTCACCCTCCCTCATGAGTTCTGGACAGAGCAGCACTTCGCGACGCTGAGTCCTGCCGCCCTCGCGGTGCTGCTGATCGTCTTGAAGGAGACAACGAAGAAGCCTGACGTCGAGCTCCTCCGGGAGAAGATGCAGGACTGGTACGGGATCTCAGGCAAGACGGTGACAAAGGGTATCCAGGAGCTGATGGCCGCTGGCCTGATAGAGGAGCGACTGCGGTGGGAGGAAGACCTGTCCGCGAAGCTCGGGTACGTCAAGCATCACCACTATGGGTTGACGGGTGTTTTCAGCACCGAGGAGAGGGCGGCGCGACGACGCGTAGCGCGGCGCAAGCGCAGGTTGAACGAACGCAAGAAGTCCAAAAAGGCTGCCCAGGAGGCGAAATCATGACTGCGAGCACACCGCCACCGTGGCCGCCGCACACGTGGTCGAAGTACGCATGGAAAACGATCGGCCAGGCGATGCGGTCGACGGCCACAACCGTCCGTTTCGTGGCGATCTTGGCAGCGATCTTCGTGCTGCCCAGCGTTGCCGCTGCGATCTCGTTCGTGATCGTCCGTTCCGTGTACTTCTAGGACTGGAACCGATGACGCTGATCCGGGGTGCTGATCGAGTGAGCTGGAGAGCTTCGAATGAGTAGTTATGAGGAGCGGTTCGAGGCCGGGCTCGCGCATCTGCATCGCTACGTCGCCGCGCACGGTTCGAGCTCGCCGCCGCACGGTTCGACGATCGACGGATTTCTGATCGGGAGTTGGGTCGGCAGCCGGCGCACCGAGTACCGCAGGGGCCGGTTATCGGCCGAGCGGATCCGCCGTATCGAGACCGAGTTCCCGGACTGGCGGTGGAACGTACGGGAGGCGATGTTCGACGTCGGCCTGGCGCATCTGCGCCGCTACGTCGCCACCCATGGGACGAGCCGCGTGGGTTACGACGAGGTGGTCGACGGATTCCCGTTGGGGCAGTGGACGAGGGATCGTCGCGCCGACTTCCGCACAGGCCGACTGTCTGCGGAGCGGATCGAGGTGTTTGAGCGCGAATTCCCTGACTGGCAATGGACCCCTCAGACCGCAGTATTCGCGGCCGCGTTCGAGACCGGGATCGGGCACCTGCATCGGTATGTCGCCGCGCACGGCACCCCCAACGCCCCCCGGCGTGATGTGATCGACGGATTCCCGATCGGCACCTGGATCCAGAGCCGCCGCGCCGACTACCGCAAAGGCCGGTTGTCGGCCGAGCGGATCCGCCGTATCGAGACCGAGTTCCCGGACTGGCAGTGGACCATCCGAACCAGCTCGACTCAGGGCACGATCGGTGGCCTGTAATGGGTGGTCCTGATGACCGACGGTTCGAGGTCGGGCTCGCGCATCTGCATCGCTACGTCGCCGCACAGGGTTCGAGCTCTCCCCCGCGCGGCGCAAGGATCGACGGGTTCCCGATCGACGTGTGGGTGGCCAGCAGACGCACCGACTACCGCAAGGGCCGACTGTCGGCCGAGCGGATCGAACGGCTCGCGACCGAGTTCCCGGACTGGCAGTGGAGTGTGCGCGACGCGCAGTTCGACGTCGGCCTGGCGCATCTGCGCCGCTACGTCGCCGCACATGGGACGAGCACCGTGAGTCAGCATGAGGTGTTCGACGGATTCGCCCTCGGACAGTGGGTGACGAATCGTCGCGCCGACTACCGCAAAGGCCGACTGTCGGCGGAGCGGATCGAGGTGTTTGAGCGCGAGTTTCCTGACTGGCAGTGGTCGCCTCAGGCCACGGCGGCGGCCGCCGCATTCGAGGTCGGGATCGCGCACCTGCATCGGTATGTCGCCGCGCACGGCACCAGCAACGCCCGAAATCGGGCGGTGATCGAAGGATTCGCGATCGGACAGTGGGTCGCCAACCGCCGCGCCGACTACCGTAGAGGTCAGCTCGCCACCGAGCGGATCCGCCGCATCGAGGCCGAGTTCCCGGACTGGCAGTGGACCGCACAACGCCGCTCCTGATCCGACATACGGCGCGCGGTGAGGCAACGGATTCAAAACCCGTCCAGTGTCAGTTCGAGTCTGACCCGGGGGCACCGCAGTAAACGTGAGACGGGATTGTCCGGTTCGGTAACGATGTCCGAGTGGGTTGCTATAGGTAGTTGACATTCGATCGGCCAGTGCGTGCCGGTCGCCGCTTGTGTGAAAGGCTCTCCCGCTCAATGGCTATGCCTCCGCTCCCCCCTGCCGTCTCCTCTCCAGAGTCGCCTGCCACCCCGTCACCTCGCAGGACTCGCAAGCGGGTCTTGGTCGGCAGCTGCGCGGCTGTGCTTGCCCTGGCGCTGGGGGCGTGCGGGACGACCGACACGACCACCGAGCGTGTCGCTGACACCTCGACCCTGCCTGCGACGACGACGTCGGCCGCGACGGCGTCGGAGGTGGTGTCGCTGCCCACGGCGACGCCGGTCGTCACGGTGTCGGCGGCGCCGGCCGCGAACAAGGCGCTGGCGACGCTGGACACGCTCGAGGTGAAGGGTCGCGCACCCAAGACGGGGTATGACCGTGCCTTGTTCGGGCTGGCCTGGACCGATGACGTGAACGTCGACAGTGGCCACAACGGCTGCGACACCCGCAACGACATCCTGCGCCGCGACCTCACCAACATCGTGCTTAAGCCCGGCTCGAACGGCTGCGCGGTGCAGTCCGGGACCCTTGCCGACCCCTACACCGGCACCACCATCCCGTTCGTGCGTGGCCCCCAGACCTCGTCGGCGGTGCAGATCGACCACGTCGTCGCCTTGTCGGATGCATGGCAGAAGGGCGCCCAGCAGCTCTCCGCGGCTCAGCGAGCGGACTTCGCCAACGATCCGCGCAACCTGCAAGCCACCGACGGCCCCACCAACCAGCAGAAGGGCGACGGTGATGCCGCGACCTGGCTGCCGCCGAAC
The DNA here is from genome assembly GCF_001691435.1 of Gordonia sp. UCD-TK1. Lineage (NCBI taxonomy): Bacteria > Bacillati > Actinomycetota > Actinomycetes > Mycobacteriales > Gordoniaceae > Gordonia > Gordonia sp. UCD-TK1. The sequence goes on from NZ_LZMP01000003.1 coordinate 17,214, forward strand.
CGTTCCTACCGCTGCACCTACGTCGCCCGTCAGGTCGAGGTCAAAGCCGCCTACCAGCTGTGGGTGACCCAGGCCGAGAAGGACGCCATCACCCGCGTCCTCGGTAGCTGCGGCGCCGCGGTTCCGGCACCGACGACCCGCCAGGTCCCCAACACCCGCACCTCGACGGCGGCTCCGCTCCCGGAACCGGCCTACACGCCGCCGACGACGACCTACACCCCGCCACCTGCGGCTGAGGCACCCTCGTCGGTCTACTACGCCAACTGCTCGGCAGTCCGCGCCGCGGGCGCGGCCCCGATCTACGCCGGCCAGCCCGGATACAGCCGCAAGCTCGACCGCGACGGCGACGGCGTCGCCTGCGAATAGCGCTGACCGCCAGCGGCATCGACACACCTACGAGGAGAAAAGCGCAATGATTAGCGCCCCGAAAAACAGGTCCCGCTACGTCTGGTGGGGCGCCCTCGTGGGTTTCGTGCTCGGCGGCACTCTCGCCATCGTCTCGCTCCTGGCGGATGCGGGGCAGGTATACGACGAGGCTGGAGATACCACGGTTGAGCAGAGCAGCTTCACCGTTGGCCTTGCCATCGGCTCGTTCCTGATTGCCCTCGGAGTCGCTGCAATCGGAGCGCTCATCGGACTGCTGATCGGCCTGCTCAAGCGGCGCCGTCACGAGGCACAAGCAATGGTGGTGGCCCAGCACGACGGACCCTCGCTACGCAAGGAACCTGACCCTGGCCGGTAGCCCACACGCCGTCACGGCGGTCCTTTCGAATCGTGGTGACGGCGGTTTAGGCTGCGGTCGCGGCTCCCTTCCCGGGTGCTGCGAACCCTGTCGTCGAGAACTCTCAAGGAGTGGTCATGGCTGGAATTGCGGACAAGTTCGACAAGGCATACGAAGACAAGTCGTTGGCCGAGCTGGCCGACGCACCTGTCGCGGCGCTGCAAGGCGTCAGCGACGGCGACGCCGAAAAACTTCAGGCGGCGTTCAATATCAAGACCGTGCGGGACCTGGGCACCAACAAGTTCTTCCTCTGGGCCCAGGCGGTTGCCAAGCTCGCTGAGTAGACCGGCCAGCCCGCGCGGAATACCGCGGGCGGGGTCACCGTTGACTGGTGTGACGGTGGCGGGCTCATTGCCCCGGGCCTCACCCCTTTCCGCCGCTGCGTGCGGCCACTCGCCGAGAGGCGCACTGACCGGCACCGTCCACCTACACACTGAGGCCGTCGACCCGATACGGGTCGACGGCCTCAGTCGTGACACGGCAAACAGACGATCAGGAGGGCAGATGGCGGGAATGGCGCCAATGCTCGCGACTCCTGGTCCTCCCCCGTCGGGTTCAGGCTGGTCCTGGGAGATGAAGTTCGATGGTCAGCGCTGTATTGCCCGAGTCGCCGGTGATGAGGTGTTGCTGTTGAGCCGCAACCTCAGCCCGATCACCTCGACCTACCCCGAGATCACGGCCGCCCTGGTGAACGCCAGTGGTGGCCGCGACGTCGTGGTCGACGGCGAAATCGTGGCTCTCGACGCCGCCGGGCGGCCGTCGTTCTCGCTTCTACAACGACGCATGCACACCCCGCGGCCGGGCCGGCGGTTGCGCGCCGACGTTCCGGCGGCGTTCTATCTGTTTGACCTCCTGGAGCTCGACGGCGCCGACGTCGGATCACTGCCCTACCTCGCGCGCCGCGAACTGCTCGACACCTCGCTCACCAATATCGGCGCGGTGCAGGTCACCCCGTACTGGCCTGACAGCTCCGCCGAACCGATGCTCGAGCTCGCGACGACGTTCGGCCTGGAGGGTGTGGTCGCCAAGCGAGCAACGTCGAGATACGTGCGGGGGCAGCGGTCCCCGGCGTGGGTCAAGGTCCCGTTGCGGCTCAGCGCCGAAGTGATCGTGTGCGGGTGGACCGGCCGCGCGGCCATGGTGCGGTCGCTGCTGGTGGGCGGCTACCGACCCTCGGGTGAGTTGGTCTACCTCGGCGAGGTCGGTACCGGGTTCACCCAGCGGCACCGCCGCGAGATCGCCGAACAACTCGCGGCGATAGCGCGCCCCGAGCATCCGTTCACTGCAGAACACTCCCCCACCAGGATCAGAAACGTGCGGTGGGTGCGACCGGTGTTGATCGGCACCATCGAGTACCGCGAACTCAGCCGCCGGCTGCGACATCCCTCGTGGAAAGGCTTGCGCACCGACAAAACCCCGGATGAGGTGATCTGGCCCGAACCCGACACCCAGCCCTGACTACTCGGACGTCGCTCACCCACCTGCACAACGCAACCACGATGGCCCTGTGGCAACCGACCCGCCGGGGAGGGCGGCAGCGCAGCGCCAGCGGAGTCAGCTCGTGGCTTCTCCGAGTCGTTCGACCTGTCCGCCGACCTCATCGGCGTACGCCTGGGCCTCGGTGGCTTCGTCGTCGGTGTAGACCCGAACACCGGCCGGCCTACCGGGCGGCCGCACGATCAACGTCAGTTCCCCGATCGCGACGCGGCCGCGTGTGGGTGCGACGCGATTCGTGGGCCCGGCCCCGGCATCGTTGTTCTCGGTCATCGCTCGGCGGCGTCCTCTCGCGGTTGCAGCGCCTCAGGCGGCACCCACATCGTGATGACGGCCGACGAGACGTGATTGGCGCTTTCGACCGGCATCTGACAAATACCGCGCCACAGACCATTTGAGACCTGCAACCACGCCAAAAGAAGCGCCGGCATGGTCGGCTCGATACGTGCACCGGAGGCACGCACCCGCAGCGACACTCCCCCACCGGCGGCATACGACCGTCCGCAGGACGGGTCAGCGATCGCCATGTCGATCAACACGGGCCTGGGCGGGTCGACCACGCGTAGTGTTCGGGTGTCGGGCCAGCGATCGAACATGCTCACAGTTTAACCCCACGGGTCGAATAGGTGTTCGATGGTCGTGTAGTTTGTACGGGTAGGCGGGGGTGTGACCGGAAGGGAAGTCCGGAACTGTACGCACCCCCGCCGTTCCCACCGCGGGAGGTGAATCGGTGGATGCGCGACCACGGTTGCACGTGACCCAACGTGCCATCCTCACCGAGGACGACAACGGTGTCTGGACGGGCCGCTATGGCGGAGAAAACTGGTCTGTGACAGCGGATTCCGAAGAAGACGGTCTCCAACGTCTGCGCGAGAAGCTCGAATCACTCCTCTACGACGACGAGCGCGCCGCACGCATCATCTCCCTCGGGGAGCAGGCCGCCCAGGGCAGCTACACCGAAGAGGGTTTCGAGGCGCGTTTCATCAACCAGGAGGCCTACGAGGATCGGACGATCGAGGCGATGGAGACCTATTTCGACCAGGACTGACCCCTGACGTCTGCCGCCTGACGGCCCCAGCTCTGTCCGCTGATGCAGCGGTGGGACTCGACACCGCAGATCTTCGCCGCAGTAGTGTATCGTCATGCGACCTACTGAGAGGGCGTGGCCGGGCCGGCCTGCCGGGCCGTTGGACAGAGGTATCGCGACGGTGCCCCGGGGACTCAGATTGCGCCGCTGTTCGCCGCGAACATCGCGGCGTAGAGGACTGCCACGGTCCGGGATGCTTGCTCGCGGACAGCGCTGTCGGGGTCGTAGAGGTAGGCCTCGACCGTGCCGATGAGATGGACTGGGGTCGGTCGGAACCGTCGAAGGCAGGCTATCGCTGTCGCCCGCACGCTGGGATCGCCGATTTGGTCGGCAATGAGATGCACATCCCCGTGCTGGCCATGCTCGGTCAGGCACTCGAGGATCCCCGATCGACAGGCACCCAATCCGCGGTCTGCTGCGAGTCTCGATAGTTCGTCGCGATGGTCGCGGGATGCCAACTCCCGCAGCGCTTGCGCCGCTTCGGTCAAAACTTCAGCGCTCACTGGTGGCTGAAGGTAGAACTGGTCGATGAGAACCTCGGCGGCGCCGCAATCGCGGGTGCCGGTGCTGGCCAACGACCGGCAGAGATCGATCCGGAGTTGATCGACCTCGCTGCTGTCGGTGAACCCGGATCGTTCCTCGACATGGCGCAACCAGTCCACGAGAACGCACGTTGGACAGGACATCCGTCGCGTGTCGGCTACGCCGAGGTGTCCACGCGAGTGTGGCGAAGAATCGGCGTGTGCGAGGTCGGCGGCGAGGCGCTGGTAGACGCGCTCTCGCCTCGACGTCGCTGTCACATCGGTCCTGTCGATCGGCGGTCGACTTTTCCCTGCGTGGGTAGCGCGGGAACGCAGCCTGGCATCGCGAGTCCTTACCGTCCGGAGCCGCCGCGGATCGGCTGGCTGTTCGGAGGGTCTGATGCATTGGGGCTGCCGTGATGTTCCGCTCAGACCGATCAGCCGGACATGCCTGGCCCACGGCGTCGGTGGAACTGAGCTCCTCAGGTGTTACGTCGAGCTGATCACTGACCGCCGGGAAGCTGGGTGATGGCCGCGGAGTCGATCACTGCCCACGCCCGCGGGCGACCCGGCGATCCAAGGCTTGTGCGGTGTCAGTTGCAGGTTGCCGAGAACTCGAATTGCTTGGTGATAGGTACGGCAAGATCCCAGCTTTCCGCGGTCCCGCGAACCGTATTCGGGAACCGTCTTCGTAGACGTCTTCGACCGATCCTTTGCCTCGCTTGGCGGTGTAAAGGACCCCATCGAGTCCGAACGACACCCTCACGAGTTTCGGTGGATTGCCCGCTTGGAGATCGGCAATGAGCCCGGGCTGCCCGTCGGTGGGGTCCTGTCCGGTGATGCTGATGGAATCGCTCTGTCGGTAGCACATGAACTCAGCCGGGTCGATGCCCGGAAGTGGCTGGCCGTCGACGGTGACGCTGAGTTCGGCGTAGGGGATGTCGATCTTGGACAACTCCGGCCGCGTATCCGCGGCTTCGGAGGCATCGGATTCCGAACATCTGGCTACTACGAGGCCTACCCACGATGCCACCAGCAGTGGCACCACGAAACGCTGACGGCTAGCCATAACTCTGTCTCCCCCTGGGCTGGTCGTGAGGCTCACGATCTGCTTGCTTGCTGCGGGACTGTACCGGCCGAGACCGCGAAGGGAAGGCACCGGATCGCCGCAGCGCCGATCGGTCACATACCGCCGGGGTCGCCGACGACGAAACACACACCGGCTGGGAACCAGGCGGGGTCCTTGCTGCAACTCATCACCGTGCAGCCATTGATTCGCGCGTCACCGACAGGGATATCCCTGCCGCCGCACCCCCGAATGCGGTCGGCTTCTGCGCACACGTCCGTGCGCGCGGCGGCCCCGAGCGGCACCGTCCGAGTGCGAGACCCGCTCGCGCACAGGGGCAATACGTCACTGGCGATGTCGTCAGCCGCGAGGGAGGCCCACCGTTTCTCGGTTGCAGTCATGCAGCTGGTGTGCGAGGTGATCGGACGCCATCGAGGACCTTCTCGTCTTGGCGAGACGGTCGCTCCGGCCATCGCGGACCAGATCGCGGTACTGGTCCGTCACGACGCCTTCCATATCGCGAAGACGGTTGCCGCGACGGCAGATAGGACCCAGAAGTCCTCGATCGGGCCATCGGTGCATCGACTGCATGTACAGCTGTGTGACCCCTGCGGCGCCGAGATCTTCGGTTCCGTCACCACGGACGGCCAGGTGCGGCCATTCGCCGCCCGCGTCGAGCGCAGACCATGTCGGATACGTGCCGCCGCGCGGCCGGGCAGCCGATCCACTCTGGGCCGTGTCGCCTATCGGTGGCAGCTGGTTGCTCTCGAGTTCCGCTGAGTCCACGGCTGGCGCTGACATCTGTCATCGGCTCGGCGTGACCTATCCTTTCCCGGTGGTTGCGCAGTCGTCGGTGTTGGCTCGGAGATGGGCCGATTCTGCACCGTTGCGTGCCCAGCAGTGGGGCCTGATCACCAGCGCCCAACTCCAGCGCCTCGGCGTGAGCGGGTCGAGTCAGCTTCTGCTCCGGCGCAACGGATTGCTGGTGTCGGTGGCCAGAGGTGTGATGCGTGAACCCCGCCCGCCGGCGGACGACCTGCTGGCCGCAGCCCAGCTGGCCTGGGTGTCAGCAGCGCCGGGTTCGACTCCGGAAGAACGGCTTTCGGCTGAGCGGCCAGACTATGTGGTCACCGCGTACACCGCGCTGGCCCTGCATGGACTCGCCGATCCCCCAGTCGAGACGCTGCCGCAGCTGGCAGTTACCGGGCGCTTCCAGCACCGGCAGACCGCCACCTACGCGATCGTTCCTCGCCAGGCAGATCTGTCGTGGGATGACGTGGCGGTCCTCGACGGACTGCCCGTCTTCACCCCAGCCGCGGCGATCCGCGATCTCGCCGCACACGGTGGCGCCCGGTTCGCCGACGACCTGGCCGACTACTTCACTGCTATCGCCGGAGCCGCGGCGGGGCACCCCGATCGTGCCGCCATCGTCGCCGCGATCGCGGCCACCGGTGTCCGCCTGGACGCCCCGTCGTCTCCCCTGCCCCCACTGCTGGCTGGCAAATGGGCCGATACCGCGTCGCTGCGGACGGCCCAGTGGGGCCTGATCACCAGCGCCCAGCTCCAGCAGCAGGGCGTGACCCGCAGCGATCACGTGCAGCTGCGCAACGCGGGCCTAGTGGTTCCCGTCGCCAACGGAGTGATGCGCGAAGCCGACCGTCCCGGTGAGGGCGTCCTTCCCGCGGCGCAGCTGGCCTGGGTAGCGGCCGTGCGGGATTCGACCCCTGCTCAACGGTTAGCGGCGCCCCGTCCTGACTGTGTGGTCACCGGCACGACCGCCGTGGCCATCCATGGCCTCGGCCAGCCCGGTGAGGGACTGCCGCAGCTCGCGATCACCAAGGCACCGAAGAACGGTGGACGTACGACCACGACCGCCCGATATCTAGGCCGCTCGACGGCGTTGTCGTGGGACGACGTCGATATCGTCGATGGCCTGCCGGTGTTCACCCCGGCTGCGGCGATCCGCGACCTGGGCCAAGACAGCCGTGGTCGGCTCGTCGATGACCTCGCCGGCTACTTCGCCGACATCGCCATCGCTGCTGCCGACCGCCCCGATCGCGACGCCATCGTGGCGGCGATCGCTGCCTGCGGCGCCCGCCTGCGCACGGTGGTCTGCGATGCGCGCGCCATCCTCGACCGGGTCTACCGCACCGCGGGTGTCTGCGACGACGACCTGTTGGCGGCCACCATTTGGGGTGGCCAGTGGCAGCGGCGCTTCACCGCCGAGCGGGTCCAGCACATCGTGGCTACTGCGCTGTCGGTCGCCCTCGACACCATCGCCGACCAAGCCGAAGACGATCTGTCCGCCACCCTGATTCAGATGTTAGAACGCAACGGACAAGCGCGTAAATGTGTTGTACCCGAATGCGAATGGTGGGCGGTGAAACAAGACCGTTGTTATGAACACTCGATCCAGCGGCGACGCGAGCGCGTGCTACTCGACCCCGCAGGCGTCGATTCCTCCACCACGCCGACTCCTCGCCGGTCAGGACATGGCTGGTGGGGCCACCTCGACGACGACGGCGAGACAATCGCGTGCCATGAATGCGGTGAGCGTTTCCGTGCGCTGACCCGCACCCATCTGGAAACCCACGACCTGACCGCCCGCGAGTACAAACAACGCCACGGCATCGAACAGCGCATCGGGTTGGTCTCCACCGAGATTCGCGAGCGGCAGCAGCACCAGGTCGCCACCAACCCCCGCTACTCGGAGCGGTTCCGCCGCAACCCGAACGCGCCACGCCTGACCGATCTACCGTCAGCCCTCCTCGACGACCAATCTCGCTGATTGACGTCTCGTTCGACGCTATTGACCTGTCGCTGCGGCGGTGTCGCGTAGCAGCTCGGCGAGTTGGGTGCGGGCTCGGTTCAATCGGGATTTGACGGTCTGAACACCAACGCCCTGGTGGGCGGCGATATCGGCGTAGGTGAGATCACCGAATTCACGCAGCACCACGGCTTCTCGGAAATCCTCGGGTAGCTGTGCCAGAGCTTCGCGTACCGCGTCGCGCAGCGCGATCTGGTCATCAAACGCTGACTGGTGGGCGTCGTCGACGAGTTGGATCGGCTGGTCAGGGTCGGTGAAGTCGGTGATGGTGGTGTTGGCTTTGCGGCGCCGCACGACCATCAGGGCGTTGTTCGCGGCCACCCGGTGCAACCAGGTGCTGAACTTCGACTCACCGCGGAACTTGTGCAGGTTCTGCCACGCCGCGACGAGGGTGTTCTGCAGGGCGTCCTCGGCGTCATGGGGGTTGGAACAGATGTTGAGGCACACCGCCCACACGTGCGTGCGGTGAGCGCCGACGAGCTCGGCGAAGGCGTGCTGGTCGCCGTTACGTGCTTGCAGCAGCAGACGTGCTTCGTCCATCAACTCCCCCAACCCGATTCTCAGATGTCGTCGTGCGTGTCGTGGGCACCAGGGTGCGGGTCCTCGACACCCGCGTCGGCGAGGTCGACACTCGCGCTGCCCTCCTCGGCGGGCGGGAGCTGTCCCTCCTCGGCGGCGTCTTGGGCGGCGTGAGCGACCGGCGGATCAGCCGGCGCCTCGGGCGGGCCGTCGGGGTCGTCGTCGCCCAGGTCGATGTCCTCATCGACGTCGGTCGGCGTGGTGTCATCCATGTCGGGGACGGTGTCGGGGTCGGCGACGGCGTCGGGGTCGAAGGCGGCCTGCAACGCGCTGTCCCACACTCCCGGCGGCAGATCGGCGGCGAGGGTGGCGGGGTCGATGCCGAGTGACGCCAGAACCGGCGACGGTTCGTCCTCCTGCATGTGTTGACCTCCGTTTCTGGTGAGGTGGTCGCCGACGAAGGTCGCCGTCGGCCCGGTCACCAGGTGAGATGTTACGGCCCACCCACGGTGTTCCCGACCAGGTCCCGACAGCTGTGATGTAATCCTCCTCGCCAGATAGACGCGGATTCGGGGTCGCGGCGATCGTGGGCGGGAACATTCCTCATTCCTGGTGGCAACAGATTCCCGACACGCTCACAGACCGAGTTCGAAAGAGGACCCACCATGTCCGGTACCCCCAGCAGCGACGCCCCCATCATCAGCCCCGACGAGCCCTACAACCCCGACGCCACCCCCGCCGATGCACCCGCCCCCGCCCCGGAAGCCGCCGACGGCCCGGCCGGCGAGGTGGTGCACACCACCGACGACGCCGGCAACGCCATCGACGTGCACTACGACGAAGCCGGCGAAGTGGTCCTGATCGAGGCCGACACCGATGGCGACGGCCAGATCGACACCGCAGCGGCACCGACCGCCGACGGCGGCGCCGTCATCGCCAGCGACCTCGACAGCGACGGCGTCGTCGACGAAGTCGCCCACCTCAACGCCGACGGCGACCTCACCCAGGTCGATTCCTACGAAGACGGGCAACTGGTCACCCAGACCCTCGACACCGACGCCGACGGCGCCCCCGACACCGTGCTGACCGACACCGACCGCGACGGCGCACCCGACACCCTGCTCGTCGACACCAACGCCGACGGGGCCATCGACGCCGTCGCTGTCGACACCGACGGCGACGGGCAATTCGACGCCGTCGCGCTCGACACCGACTTCGACGGCCAGGCCGACGTCTACGGCCAGGACACCGACGGTGACGGCGAGCTCGACCTCTACAGCGACGACACCGGCACCTACAGCGACACCCCGGACGCCCCCGAAGACACCACCCCCGGCGGCCACGACAGCGACGCCCTCGTCTGACCCCCGCCCGAGGTCAACCACAGCGAATGCCCGACCCCCAGCTGGGGGTCGGGCATCGCTGCGTGTGGGCTTGACCGCCTCGGCGTCAGAATCCGCGGAAGATGCCGTCGGTGTCGGCGGCATCGACGAACTCGGCGAAGTCCATGTTGGCCAGGGCGAGGTTGTTCTCGATCGACCACATCGCAGCGGGCACGACCCGCACGCTCCGATTCGAAGTGTCCTCGCCGTCAAGATTGATGGCCAGGATCGGGTGGTCGGGATGGGACAGAGTCTGGGTATCGCACAGGAACACGTAGAACGGCGGCGGTTCCCCGATCGCGTTCACGAGCTCGTCGACGGTGATGTTGTCGTAGGTGGGGTCATCGACCAGGGTGAGATCGGCAGAGAACCCGTCGACAGGATCGGGAGCCAGCGCCGCATTCGACACCGTCGTCCAGGCCTCGGGATCGCTGAAATCGCCGCGGATCAGCAGTGACAGGTTGGCCAAGTGGTCGGCGTCGAGCGGTCCAGACACAGAGGTCGCGGTGTCGGTCGTCATGGCGGCGTCGATGCGTTCCTGCACCTCAGCGTCCTCGAACGAGGCTCGCGACCCGGACGGCGTGTAGCGGATGACCTCGAGGCCGGCCGGCCCGGGGATCGGCCAGATGTCGACACGCACCTGCAAGGCGGGATCGGTGGGCCGCCGGTCCCGACAGGACACGCGAACCATGTTCCAGCCGTCGGGGATCGATGCCAGCACCGGGCCGACGATGCGGTCATGTTCGCTCTGCGACGACCATACCAACGGCTGCATCGTCACAGGTAGGTAGCCGAATTCGGCGCCACCCTGCTCGACATGAACCCAGCCGTCGCCAGCAGCCAGCAACGGGGGCTCGACGTCGTGGGTTTCGAGATCGACGACCATCGGCGCCGACGCATCAGGGATCAGGAACGTCAACTCGGGAAGCCGCGGTGGGTCGAACCCCGGCTTACCGGGTTCGTAGTTGAGCGTGTAGTCCTTGTCGTCCTGAATGCCGATGCTCAGCAGATGCTGGCCGTTGTGCCAGCTCTGATACTGCTCGGACTGGCGGGATGCGAATGCGCCAGTGAGGGCGATCAATCCAGCATTCCGATGTTCGTACTGTACGTGCGCCACAACCACTCCTCGTTGCTGTTGACCCCCACAGCACGCTCTTCTAGCGGCTGCCCCAGCCGCCACCCTAGGGCCGAACTGCCCGTGATCGCGCCGACGACACACCCGCCTGCCCAACGGCGTTGATCCTGCATCGTGCTGCCGGGAACATTCTCGGTTCCCCGTGGCAACCAATCCTCAGTTGCTCACGCAGAGCACATTTCTCGCCCCGATGAACGAGGCGGGACTGCCAGCACAAGGGCGTGGCGATTCGCTGCGACAGGACCAGAGGACACTCCGATGAACAAGACCGTCATGACCATTGCCGTTGCCGCCGTGTCGATGGGCGCCGTCGCGAGCGGGTTCGCCGCCGGCACCGCCGAGGCCCAGCCGGGGCATCAGCGCAGCTGGGTCACCGACGACGGCTGGAGGGCCTCGATCGCCTCCACCCACGAGAAAGTGCAGAAAGTCGCGCCGCTGTCCTCGGTGCCGACGTCGCGGGAAGCGTTCATGTCGATGCGGGCGGTGTCCACGCTGACGCCACCGGCCGGGCAGGCCGGCGCGCCGATCACCGGTGAACTCGAGGCCGGGTACATGATCGGGTGCGCGGTGCAGCTGGAATCGGTGACCGGCAGTGTCGGGGCGAGCCTGGGCATCGGCGGTAGCGGCGGCGGCGGTGTCAGCGCGGCCGGCCCCAGCGGCAACCTGTCGATCAGTCCGCAGGCCCTGCTGCAGCCAAGCCTGTCGGTGACGATGTCACCGGGCAAGATCACCACCGTCACCTTCGACAAGAAGGCCGTCGGTGCCGGACGTGCGTCGACCACCACCCGCGAAGGCCACATCAGCATCGACGGGTGTGCGGGCCCGGTCGCGGTCCGCTCCTACGCCGTCCTCAAGACCAGCACCCCGAAAGCCAACGACGGCAACGCTGTCTACGGCCGCGTCGTCTACCTGTAAATCAATCGGCCCCAAATCTGCTGTTCGGCGGGAACATTCCACCACCCCGGGAGCAACCCATCTGTGGACGCACCACCGTCGGTGCGCCGCGCACGGTCTGCGACCGCAGACGTGCACAACACCGAAGTCCAGCCAAAGAGCTGGCATGACGAAAGGCACACTCAGATGCGAGTAGGTAAGACGCGAGTGCGTAAGACGATCGGGTCCACCGTGGCGGCCGTCGCGGCGGCCGGTGCACTATCGCTGCTGGGCGGCGGGCTGGCCTCGGCCGCCCCGATTGAGCTGCAGCACGGCGACGACGGGCTGACGACCTACGACTTCGGCGTCGACGGTCAGGACGTCATCGTCGGCGGCACCGGCAACTTCACCTGGCCCTGACAGCCAGCTCGACAGAGCTGAACCGATGACTGCGGGTGGACGTTCTACGTCCGCCCGCAGATCGCTCTTCGCCCCCGCCGCCGACTACCGACTGCCACGAGCCCACTAGTCCGACCACTCGGCGATTGAGAGACCCGGGGCGGTGGCAGCGGTCGCAACATGATCTCTGAACTTTGCGGCGACAGCTATAGTCCATGGCCTATGGGCAGCAAAATGAGTCGAACAGATCAGTTCGACGGTCCTTACGACGTTGTCTATCAGGCATTGCTTACTGGTCTAACTGCGGCCGGCTTCACCTACGAGAGCCGCGATAACCCCATCACCGCGCACTCGTCACGTGCCATTCTCAAGAATCGGTGGGCCGCCACGTTGACAGCAGGAGTCCGCCCTGCGACCGACACCATCACCCTGGTCGACTGGAGTATCGACACCAAGGGCCGTCAGCATCACCTCGTCCTCGACGAGGTTGTGGCTGGTATGCCGATCCAGGCCGCTGTTGGTCCCGAAGTACCGAACCCAACGGAGGCGTCCGCGCCCCAGCCTGCCGTCTCGCCTTCGACTCGAGCGCTCAGAGCAGACGTTGAAGCTGCCGTAGCTCTCGCGAACTTCGGCGAGAGCGACCCTGTCCTGGGGCGGGCCGTTCACCGCCTCAACGTGCTCCTCGCGCCCGATGAACGGGTGCGCATCGTTCTCCACGGGAGTTACGAGCTGAAGTTGGGATTGCTGTGCCTTACCACCGAGCGTCTGCTGTACGTGGGTGAGTACCTCGGACCACGTGTCGAGGTGTTCCCGTTCGACGCGATTGAATCATTGGGCTTCCGAAGAGGTCTCATCACTTCGGATATCGCCATCAACATGGCATCACACGTCGCGCTCTTCAGCGAGCCTCGCCCGACGCAACTCGTCGAGGAACTAGTCGTCGAGACCACAGCCGCCCGAGAGAGCGCGCGCAGACAGAACACCCAGACTGGCCGGACAGGCACTGGTCCACGTGTCGATATTGCTTCTACACTCCGTCATCTCGCCGATCTCTACGCAGAGGGCTTGATCTCCGACGAGGAGTACGGCCGCAAGAAGACCGAGCTGCTCGACCGAATGTAGAGCTATCGCGCCTTCTGCGGGCTTCGCGGTTCCTCGTCATGCGAGGCAGCGGGCAGGTACTCAGCTGATAAGCCCTGAGCGGGTGAGGAATGTGCGGGCATTCTCTACCGACGACAGTTCGGAGACCGAGAGGATCACTCCTGTAGCGGTGTTGGCGTAGCTGATGTCGTATTCGTCGTCGCTCAGGCTCGGCGCGATCTCGGCGGCCGCTTGGCGGTTGGTGTCTTCGACGACGGTGCCCTTTCCTCCGCTGTAGACCCCGTTACGCAGGTTACGAACCTCGCGGGCCGCTTCGTTGTCGTCGACGTTGATGTGGATCCGCAACGAGGGTGAGAGGCCGCCCGCAATCTTGAGGCCACTAAGGGTCCCGCTCTCGTTGAGGTTGCAGTCCAGCTTGAGGGCGCCGTTGTCGGTGAAACTGCCGTTGGTGCAGTCGGTGATCTGCGCTTGCAGGGCGCCGGGGAGTTGCTGGCGGATCTGGTCGGGGTCGGTGAGGATCGGTCCGCCGTCTTCGCCGGTGGGTCCGGCGGCGGTGGTGGTGTCGGTGCCTAGGGTTTGGGTGGCCTGGGGTACATCGGTGGGGTCGTCGCTGCCGCTGGCGGTGGTGACGATGGTGGTCACGATCGCGGCGGCGGCGATGACGGCGGCCGCTGCGGCGCCGATCCGCAGCCAGCGACGCCGCGTTCCGGCGGGCTGGTCGGGGTGTGCTGGGGAGCGCAGCGTGCGGGGTTGGGTGTGCCAGGTCGGCATGAGGTCGGCGGCTTCGGGAATGCCGCGTGGCTGGGTGGGCGCTGAGTCCGCCAACACGGTGAGCAGCGCACCTTGGGCGACAACGGTTTTGGGGTCGTCGAGGGTGGCGACGGGGCCGAGTTCGCCGAGGCGTTGCTGGATGAGGGGGATGCGGGAGGAGCCGCCGGTGAGGTAGAGGGCGGTGAGCTGGTCGGGGTGGGTGAGGCCGGCGTCGGCGAGGGTGGTTCGGGTGAGGTGGACGGCGGCGTCGACGGCGGGGGTGATGAGTTCATCGAACTCGTCACGGGTGATCTGCAGGGTTGTGCGTTCGCTCGGGCCGGGCACGGTGATGGTGGCCGACGGCGTTTCGGACAGCAGCTCTTTGGCCTGCTGGATGGAGTCCTGCAGGGACTGGATGGCGTCGGTGGGGGCGGTGCGGCGCAGCCAGGCGGCGTGGTCGGGGTCGCGGTCGGCGAGGCGGTCCTCGACCCAGCGTTGCAGCAGGGCGTCGAAGTTCTTGCCGCCCAGGCCGTTGTCGCCGCGGGCGGCGATGACTTGGAAGGTGTTGGTGGGGGTGACCTCGAGGACGGCGATGTCGAGGGTGCCGCCGCCGAAGTCGAACACCGCGATCCTGGTGCCGTGTTGCAGGGCGTGGGAGCGGGAGTAGTGCCCGGCCGCGGCGCGGGGTTCGGAGATTGTGGTGATCCGTTCGGCCGGGATGCCGGCAGCCCTGGCGGCGTCGGTGAGGACCTGGATCTGTTGGGGCGCCCACGCTTCGGGGTGGGTGAGCACGACCCGGTCGGGCATGGTGCCGGCGTGTGCGGCGACCCCGCGGCCGATGATGGTGCGCATCACGGCGGCGACGAGCGCGTAGATCGGCAGGGTGTGCCCGTTGGCTGCGATCGCCGGTTGCGCACCGATGAGGCGTTTGGGTGAGGCGATGAACCCGGCCGGGCTCTGTGCGGCGAAGTTGAGGGCGGCGCCCCCGACGAGGACGGTGCCTGCGGTGTCGACGAACACCGCCGAGGGCATCAGGTTGCTGGTGTGGGTCAGCGAGAGCGCTTCGATGCTGCGGCTGGTGGCGCCCGAATGCGCGGCCGCGGAGTTGCTGGTGCCGAAGTCGATGGCCAGAGACCAGGCATGGGTGGCAGATGTCATGGTGTCGGATCGTCCTGTGCGGGAGGGGGTGTCAGTGGCCGGCGGCCAGAGCGGTGTAGGTGCGGATGAGGGTGACCAGGGCGGCGTCCTCGGCCGCCGACCGGGTGGCCAGGGTGCGTTGCTGGGCGGCGGCCAGGCGGCGGTGGGCTTCGGCGGTGACGGCGGCCGGTGGTGGGTGGCCGTCGAGGCCGACGCGGCCGGCGGGGGTGGTGGCGGTGAGGATGGTGCGCAGTTCGTCGGTGACCGCGGCGTCGGGGTCGACGTCGAGCATGCGTTGGTAGTCCTCGAGCACGGTCACCGCGGCCAGGGCCGGGTCGGCGCGCAATCCGGCGGTCAGGGTGCGGATGTGGTCGCGGGCGGGATGGGTGAACGCCAGTTGATCGAGGCGGGCCAGGATGCGGTGGGCGCGGTGCAGCACGGCGAACCGTCCGGTGGCCGCGGTCAGGGCGTGGCGCAGGGCGGCGATCCCCGATCGCTCAGCCAGCCAGGCGTTGAGCGCTGCGGCGCCGTCGGCGGCRACCCGGCGACCGTTGAGGACGCCGTACTCGCCGAGCAGGGCGAGGAGTTCACGCCGGTCGGCCGGCGGTACTCCCCCGCTGGTGGGGTCCTCGGAGTCGAAGATCCGCAGCACGTCCAGCGGTGGGACGTCGCGGAGCTGGGCGAGCAGCGCGGCGTGGCGTTCGGTCAGCATGCCGGTGTGGCTGGTTTGCGCCATCAGCCCGGACACCGGGACGATCGCGTGGACGATCCCGGCCAGCGGGCCGGCCATGGTGGCGGCGTGGGCGGCGGCGTGGGTGAGCGGGTCGCGGCGGCCGAAGGCGCCTTCGCCGAAGGAGTCGGCGCGCGAGAGCACCCCGAGCATGGTCAACGGGGTGAACGGCAGCCGGTGCAGGAACTCGATCTCATCGACGCGGGGTGCGGCGTCGAAGAGGAACACCGCGGCATCGGCATCGATGGAGGCGGTGCGGGTCTGTTCGAAGCCGTCGATCATCACCCGGCGGGTGGCGGCGTCGTTGGCGGCGGTCAGCGTCGACAGGCCGGGGGTGTCGATGAGGGTGAGTTCACGCAGCGCCGCTGAGGGCAGCCACCGGTCGACGTAGGCGACCTCGGCTGACGGGATCGGTAACTCGATCCCGGCTCCGGGGCGCAGCGCGGCGCGGTGGCGGGTGCTGTCGAGGGCGAGGACCTCGGCCCGGGACGGGGACCCGTCGCGGTAGACGGTGACGACGTTGGTGGCCTCAAGGGCGGCGGTCTCGGCGACCGGGGCGCCGATCAGCGCGTTGACCAGCGTGGATTTGCCTGCTTTGAGTCGGCCGACAACGACGACGCGCGGCGGTGACCACAAGATGGTGCCGATCGCGTTGGCGTGGTCGATGCAGTCCCCGCCGAGCGCGGCCAGCTGGTGCAGGCCGCGGTCGAGCGTGGTGTGTACCGAATCTGGTGTCGCGCTACTCATGTCGGGTCTCCGTCGAGCAGTGCTTGGGCGGCGGTGATGCGTTTGTCGACGATGGCCAGGTTCGAGGTGAGACGTTGAGTGGATTTCTCGCGGGTGGCGGCGTCGGCGGCTGCGGCCTCTTGGACGTGGGTGATGGTGGTCTGGAGCTGGTCGATGGTGGCGCGCAGGTGATCTCGGTAGCGGATGACGATGTCGGGGCGGGCTTGGGCGACGGCGCTGTCGAGGAGTCGGCCGGTGGCGGTCTTGGTGGCGGCCAGGGTTTCTCGCAGCCAGGCCAGCAGGTTGGTTTTGCCGGCGCGGATCGCCCGGAAGCTCAAGTTCACTCCGACCCACACCGCGCCGATGACGGCGCCGACACCCATCAGCGCCGACAGCCCGACAAGCCCACCGAGGGTGGAGGACCCGACCACACCCATGGTCAGCAACGTCGGGTCGAGCAGTCCTTGGCGTTTGCTTGTGACCTGGTGGGTTTCGATCTTCTTGTCCTGCATCGAGGCGACGATGCGGTCGCTGATCTGTTCCCACACCGCGGGGTCGTCGGCGAAGCGTGGGGTGATGATCGTGTCGTGCAGCTCGTGCAGAAACCCGGCGAGGGTTTCGGCCATCGCCATCTGCAGATCGACCTGCATGTCGGCGGTGAACTTCTGTTCGCTGCGCCGCAACACCTGCATACCATTGCTGTTGATGTAGGTGGTCCACTTCTCGCGCACCCCATCGAGGCGGCGTTCGAGGTCATCGACCGCCGATTGCCGCAACAGGGTCAGGTCCCGGGCGAGGTATTGCTCCCACTGGCGTGACTGGGCTTGCAGGTCGGTGAGCCGGTCGCGTTCGGCGGTCAGATCCGGCAACGCTTTCGCCCCAGCGGTCAGCGCGGCGAGCTCGTCGGTGATGGTCGTGCGCACAGTACGCAGCCCGTCCAGACAGGTGCGGACCGCATCCAGGTGCGGGGCCGCCGCGGCGGCATCGAGTCGGTCGGTGATCGCCGCGCGCAGGGCGGCGATCCCGGAGTCGACCTCGAGGCGGTGACGCGCCTGCGGGTCGGGGGTCTCGGCAGCCAGGACGGCGAGCAGGCTCGACACCCCGATCACCGGCACCGTGCGCCCCAGGTGCTCGGCAATCAGCCGCTGGTTCTCGGCGACGATCGCCCGCCAGCGGCCCAGGTGTTTGTCGGTTTTCGTCACGGCCACGACGACGGCATCGACACCAGCGCTGGCCTCGCGAACGAAGGTCATCTCCGGGGCCGTGATCGGGGCGGAGGCATCACAGACCAGCACCAGCACGCACGCCTGCTGGGTGGAGTGCGCGGCCAGTTTCGCCAAACCGGGGTCCAGGCCGCCGACACCGGGGGTGTCGATGAGGGTCATATCGGCCACCGCCGCCTCACGCAGCGCGATCGCCGCCGCGGTGGGCAGCTCCTCAACGCTGCGATCACACACCATGCGCCCGCCAGTGGTCACCCAGTCGGCCAGCTCGCCGATCTCAGCCGGCCGCGGGCCGGAGGGAAAGAACAACTCGGCGGCATAAGCGGCGGGCAGATCACCGGTGGTGGTGACCGACACCGCAACCGAGGAGGTGGCATCAACCCCCACCGGGCACAGGTCACGGTAGCCGACCAGGGCGTTGACCAGCGAACTTTTGCCGCGCTGCACCTCGCCGGCCACCACCACGGTGCGCTGCGGGGCCCGATGCAGTTTCGTCTCGGCGAGGTCGGCGACGGCGTCGTGTTTGTAGGCGCGCAGCACTTTTCCCGCCTCAGCCACGACCGCCGCCGCGGCCGCATCAACCCCCGTCTGGGGTGCTGCGGGCGCGTTCACGCCGACCATCGTCTCGTAGCGGTGCCGCCGTTCCCCCGACCGGTCATGGAAAGCATGCTGGTCGAAGCGGCAGGGCAACGCAAAACGCTGGGCGTCAGGCGCCGGCGGTGCAGGCCCAGATGATCGTGCGGGACCCCGGCCCGGACTCACTGTCCGCGGCTACCGCCGCGGACCGTTCGCCCGCGATGGCAGACCCGACTGTGGGGGCGCGAAGGTGGGCGCACTATTCTGCAGCCGAACAAGAGGATCGTGCAGATCCGGGTTTCGGGGGAACCGTTCGGGGTTCGCGCAGCAACACACTGGAACAACACCAGTGTGCAGCGCTAGCCCGGGTGAGGTCGTTGGTCCTCCCGCGGCAGGGGCTGCAGGAGAGAAACGAGACCCTGATGAAGCGTTGGTACCCACTCGCGGCCGCAGCCGCGGTCACCGCGGGCATGCTGGCCGCATGCTCCACCGGCGGCGAACCCGCCCCCGACTCCTCCACAACCGGTAGCGCTGAGCCGACGGTCGATCTGACCGCGCTCGATCCGGGCGCCTACCCCACCGAACCGCGCCCACCGTTCGGCGTTGCCGACGACTCACAAGTGGTGCAGGTCGAAAGCCAGCGAATGGCGCAGTTCATCGTGGTGCCCTTCGAGGTCGACCCGGACCTGACCGCCCCGGACAAATCCAACGCACCGATCACCAGCCGCCGCAACCTGGTGTCCCACATCAACGCCGACGCGGCGGCGGTCCCGGCCAACGACGCACTGCTCGGCGGCTTCTCGTCACTATTCACCACCGCGCCGACCGAACGTGACAACCCGCGTGGCCTGCACAACATGGTGCTGCGCTACGAAACCGCCGCTGATGCCCGCGCCGCCGCACAGCAACTCGCCCAGGTCAGCGCCCGCCAGCAGAACAGCCCCGTCACCAGCCTGCCGGGTGTGGAGGGCGCCTACGCCCTCGAGACCACCCGCAACGACAAGAGCTACTTCACGACCTACACCCCGCACGGGGTGTACGTGATCTATGAGTTCGCCTCCTCCCTGGCGGCCCACTCCGACCAGCTCGAGCCGATGGCCCGCAAAGCAATCACGTTGCAGTCGGCGCTGATCGACCAATTCCCGCGCACCCCAACGGCTGCGGAGAACGCCGCCCGCGGCAACGGCGAAGGTTTCCAGCCGCCAAAGATGGACGAGAACAGCATCCTCATCTACGCCCTGCCCTACACCGACACCGAGATGGAAAACGGCATCACCGGCCGACCACAGCAGAGCATGCGCGCGGTGTACGGGCCGCGCGGCTTGTCGCACTTCTCCAGCGACCCGGCCGGCATCTTCAACGACCTTCGTGCGGCCGGATCGACCGCGAACGCGATCGAGCGTTCCATCGTCTACCGCGCCGACACCGAGGAGCAGGCCGCCACGCTGGCCGCTACGAGCGAAGCCGACGATCAGAAGATCGACGCACCGCCCGGGCTGCCGACCGCCAACTGCTCTGCCCAATCCAGCGCCGACGGCAAGTACACGATTTATCACTGCAAGGTGCAGGTCGGCCGCTACGTCGGAGAAGTGCAGTCGCCCAACAAGACTGACGTCTACCAGCAAGCCGCGGCTCAGTATATGATCCTCACCAAGGCCGACCAGAACGCCAAGTAGACGGGACGAGAGGCGACGATGACGCGCAGTTACCTCGGTCGCTCCATCGCCGCGGCCGCGGCGGTGACCGCAGTGCTGGCCGGCTGCACGGTCGACGGGCAGCCCAGTTCGGCAACATTCACCGACCCTGCCGTGCAGGTTGTGGCCCTCGACACCGGCGACTACCCCACCCGGGCGCGAGCGGCGTTCGGACGCGCGGTCACCGACCCCGAGCGGGTCGAGGCGACCCGGATGGCGCAATTCGTGCTGGCACCGTTCGAGGTCAATCCCGATCTCACACATGGGCAATGGCCTGTCGGCGAGTTCGACGACGCTGCCGGGATCGGTCGCGCGGTCGTCCCGGGCGCGGCCGACGTTCCGGCCAACGCGGAGTTCGTCACCGGATTTGTCACCACCGCCGACAACGGGGATGCCAACGTCGGGGCTGCTCGTCACCTGCTGCGGCATGCGGTCCTGAGATATCGCAGCCCTGCCGACGCCTCGGCCGCCGCTGAGCAAATGAGTGCCGCGGTCGCCGAAATCGACAACAAGCCCATCGTGCCGCTCGACGGGGCGCCGGGCACCCGAACTGTCATCCAAGATTTCGGTGCGTCCACAGCGATCCTGGCTGTCACCGCTCACGACTCGTATGTGTTCTTCGATCGGTACTACGGCCCCACGACGCAGTTCCGTAGCGGAGAGTCGTTGGTGCGTATGGCCAACGCGATCACTCAGCAGAAGATTTTCATCGACGAGTTCACGCCCACCCCCGACGGTGAAACTCCGCTGATCGACCCCGACGTCATCCTCATCTACGCGCTGCCGTTCACCGCGGCCTACCTGCGGGCGAACCCCGAATCCCCTGACCGCGGAGCGGTGTACGGGCCCCGCGGCATCGCCCACACCAGCACCGACCCCGTCACCGACTTCGAGGTACTGACCAAGATTGGCTCGGATGCCAACGCAGTGGAGAACTCGGCGGTCTTCCGCGCGGACACCGCCGAGGGCGCGCGCACCTATCTCGACAGCTTCCTCGGATCCAACCGCACCCGAGGCTGGACCGGCGCCGACAGCCCACCAGGCTTGCCCACCGCCACCTGCCAAAAGCACCCGACAAGCCAAGCACACAGCTGCGCACTGACTGTCGGGCGATATGGCGCCCAGGTCATCGGCAACACCAAAACCGATACTCACCAACAGGCCTCGGCCCAATACCTGATCCTGACGACCGCCGACCAACGAGCACACTGACCGACGACATCGCGCACGTCGTCATCTCCTCGCAGACAGAGGTGCCCGGACCCGCCACTGCGGGTCCGGGCACCGAACTCACCCCGGATGTCAGGGGCGGAAAACCTTCGGCTGCCCAGCGTCACCGATCGGATCGCCGTAGCCACGGCGGGTGAAGTCGTCGTTGTCAACTGGATCGCCGTACTCAGCACCGAATTTGAAGGTGAAGGGCTCCTGACTTTCGGTGGCACCGCCGTGCACTTGGTGGATTCCGAAGTCCGAAACGAACGGGCCCGTCGCCGCGGTCGCGACACCCGCTCCGAGTCCCGCGAGGCCCGCTGCAAGCACAGCGCCGGCGAGCAGACGAGTCGAGGTTGTTGCCATAGGTTGGTTCTCCAATCGGGTGAGAGGTGGCCGCTGCGGCGACCCTTACACCCGTCAGTTGCTGTGTCGTCACCTAAATGTTCCCGAGTTTCGACGCCCGACACCCGGCCGACCATCAACG
Source organism: Gordonia sp. UCD-TK1 (assembly GCF_001691435.1). Taxonomy (NCBI): domain Bacteria; kingdom Bacillati; phylum Actinomycetota; class Actinomycetes; order Mycobacteriales; family Gordoniaceae; genus Gordonia; species Gordonia sp. UCD-TK1. The sequence goes on from NZ_LZMP01000003.1 coordinate 38,931, forward strand.
GCCCGCCAACGGAGGTGTGCCGGCGTGAGCAGGCGTCCAATCCGGCCCAGCACTATCTCCTTAAACCCCGCGGGAACTTCGCTGTGGCGTGACGTTGAACTGTCACGCGGAGTCCTGATGATCGCGGTGACACCTAAGCAGCGTTACTTGTCTGCATGTGACTACGCACCAACGAACGAGCCGACGGATAGTCGACCTTTCCGCTGGGCCGCGTCGGGAACCGCCCATACCGTGTCCGCGAGGGCGCTGCGATTGGCAGTGCGATTGCTTGCGGATCCGTTGCCACTCTGCCCGGTCCTCGATACCTTCGCTTCCCTCTTTGCTTTCGCCAGCGAAGTTCTTCATCCCACCAGTCCCGAACCAGTCGATCGACAAGATGGCTCTGCGCCCGTCGGACCATTGCGCCGTAAGATCCGAATGCGACGGCTACTTCGTCCCACCTATTTCTGTAGGGAGTCAGTAGGTTCAGCTCCCTGAAGTAGCGAAGCCACGCACGGACGCACCGGCTGGAGTAACCCGTGGCACTCACAAGGCCGAGCACAGATACGTGACCACCCTGCCAGGCTGCGTGGATCCTCTCGGCGATTCCGCCTAAACCTTCTCGCCAGACCCAGATGTCGTGGTGGGCATGGTGGAGTCTCAGGGTGGAGCTGGCAAACGGGGGGCGTGTTTCCCCTTGTGTTGCAGCTGTGTCATGCGCAACATGTGCGAGCTCCCAAGTTGCCGACTCTGTCCCCTGCGCCTCAGCGACTCGTCTGATCCAGCCTTCTGCCTGGAGGCGGTGGAGTGCCCTCGATGCTGTTGCGGCGTGAACGTTAGCGGCTTCGGCTAGCCGGCGAACGTCGATGTTCACGGTCGTTGTGTGCGCCTGAGCGCACACAACGAGGAGGCTGTGCAGGACCCGTTCAGCACTGGCCCACCCCTTCCGTGCCCAAGTTGCGGGATCTGAGTTCGCTGCAGCGAAGACAGCCTCAATGTGAGTGCGGACTGGGTCGTCGACGGTGTGGTCGCCTTGCGCTCTTGGCCACGCTGTCTCGGCAGCAGTGCGCAGAGCTTTGTGCCATTGCGTGAGGGCGTGCGCCTCGTTCTGGCGGAGGTCTTCGCGCAAGCGGACGAGTCCAGGCTTGTGCAGATGTTGAAGCACATCAGTCCAGCACCAACCGCTAGCGGCCATCCCGAGCATGATCGACCACGCGTGTGCCGAGCGATCGTCGGCGGCTGTGAGCCGCGTGGCTAGGCGCTCAGCCGTAGTTGTGGATAGTTCGGTTCGCGCGCGATCAACCCGTGTGGCAGGCCCCTGCCCGACCAGCCGTAGGCCGATAGTCGTCGTTCGCTGCGTGGAGTTTTGCCGCGCGGTTGTTGGGAACCTCGCTATCAGCCACTCAGCTAGGTCGGGTGGCGCCGGCCGAGCCTGCATGTCCCTGACGGCGTTGCCCAGTTCCCGTCCGGTCAATAGTGGGCTCGCGTTTCCGCCCGACCGGTGCACAGACCCGGGGATCCGAACTGCGCCCGACACGGGGTTGGTAAGCGGTGAGATGTCGAGGGTTGGAAGGTGTGCGCGCAGCCTACGAGCAAGGTCGGCGACTTTTTCCGCGGGTATCCCTGGGTCAATGACGCGCACCCAGATGTGCCGCCCTCCTGAGGGCCCCGACTGCACTTGCAGGTGGCTCACACCCAAGTCGGTTAGGACGCCGGTAAGTACGTTGGCATCCACAGCAACGGCCTCGGGACCGTACGGTCCTGCATCCAGGTCGAATGCGAGCAGCGTGTACCGGGAATGGCGGTCCGCTAGATACGTCGCGATAGGCACCGGTGGCATTCGTTCTGGCCATGGTGCTGATCGGTATCTGTGTTCATTTGTTGCGTCGACACGCACTGTGGAGCGGGGCGACCACTGCCTCCATTCACTCAGCATGTCCACCCACTAGTGGGTGAGTGCTGCGGACGAATGCAGTCGATTCCCCGCGTGTGGTTGTGCGACACGCGGAGCACAGGGATTGCGGGCACTCCGAGAGGGCGCACGCTACCCTGAGATCTGTCCGGCAAGACAGTCCCTTCGGGGATGGGCGAGAGCCCGTGAGACCGAGCTGGTAACTCAGTCTCGAAACTTCAGATCAAGGACCCTCCGACTGGTAATCGGGGGGTCCTTGTGTTGGACCTCGCGCGTTATTCAGATGTCAGCGTTCGGAAGGTTCGGAGGCTCCCTTCTGGGTTGGCGATGCTAGGCGCGCAGCACGAAGCTGGCGCAGGGTAGGAAAGATCTGGTTCGCGCCGAAGGCGCGGCGCCGGCGTTGATCGACCCTCGTCGGTAGTAGGGACCGACCGTGGCGCTGGGCTGAAGAACTGCGCAAGCTCGAGCACGATCTTCCGCAGGGACGATCGAGCCGCGGTGCAGTGGCCACGCTAGGACCGGCGCTACCTGCGCGTCCTGCAGTCATCACACCCCCTTGCTGGCTCGAATCACATCGGTGTAATTGTATGAGCGCCATTTCCGCGCGATTTTATGTTGGTGTTGGACGGCGGGTCAGGGGACATCAAGTAGGGCGGTTCTCTCATCTCCGCAGGTCATGGGCGTTGTTCGGCTGTATTTTCGCGCGAATTTATGCCACACTGGGTGGATGGATCGGTCCGCTGACGGCCGGCGTGGGCGCCTTGGCGCACCCACGCCAGTTCCGGCAGCTATCGAGAACCGGTCGACCAAAGCTCCGGTAGTGACGGCGTACTGCGCTGACCCGCAGTGCCGAAAGGAGTTTCGTAGGACCGCGGGTCGTGGTCGGCCTCGGATCTATTGCTCGGATGCCTGCCGGCGCTCCGCCGAGAACGCCGCTCGACGAATTTCCGCGCAACTTCAGCATCATCGCGAGATGGCGCAGATGCTCGAACGCGACCTTGCGGCGTTCGATTCGTCCGCGTCACCCAAGTCCGCCGCGGAGCCCTCGTCAGTGGCTGGCTTAGACACAGCCGTTGCCCGCGCGGAAGGTGTGCTCTTGGGGCTTTCAGACGGGAGTGTTCTGGCAAGCGAGTTCACTCGCTTGCTGGACGCAGTTCGTGCTGCGCAGCCCTCGCAGCAGCAACATCGAGCGGGCTAACCGGCAGGCAATCGACAAGCCGTCGGCCTGTCGGTAGAAGCGGTACCGACTGAGGCACAGGCGCGCCTCAAGCGGGCCATCAGCAGTAGTTCGTTGATGGGTCTGAAAGATCTACTCCGCCGCGGTTCTCCGCTCCCCCACCGGCCAGCGGTGCCGGTCGAGAGCCAGCGCGTGACTACGATTATCGGATCACGACAACATTTGAGCACCGTGACCTGCGCAAATCGAAGCTGCCTCCCAGTTTCCCGCAGAACGACGAAACTGAGTTGTCCTATCCCCTAGGGCCAAAATGGGTGGCAGCTCGTCACGGTGCGATCTGGAGCCGTTTACGTAAGTCTGTCGGTCTCAGCGCGATTGCCAGGACTCCTGTCAGCCGCACTAAGCGTTCATTCTTGATCCTCAGCCCCAACGGGTCGTCGATACACGATGGCCCACCTTCAGAGTCGAACATTCTCCCGCCGGCCCATACCGCCGACCCATACGGGTGTCATCCGGTTGGTGACGACGTCGGATCAGTTCTCGGAACCCCACCGCAGCCATAACTCAGGGAGTCTCCCGAAGTGCCGAGAGCTTTGTGGCATTGGGCCTAGCGGCGGAACTCGAGGGGCCGGCGGCGACACCGGTGCCCCCGGGGGAGTGAGACGACTCGGTGATCTACGTAGAGCACGGATTGTAGGTGCCCGCCTGAGCTGCCGCATGTAGTTGTGGCACTGGTTCCCCGGTCAGCCATCAGGTCGTCCTAAGTCAGCCCGGTTCAGTTGTGGACCCACAAGAGCGGCCGATGTCTGTGTCGTGACCCAACAATGTGGTCCGCCCGGCCATTCCAAAGACTTCGAGGGCCGCTGTTACATGTTGGCGGATGGCTGCGTCGAGGTAGACGAGCGATCGAGCAAGGCGGATGCCATCCCCCGGTCATCATTGGTGGGACGAAACTCGTCGTGAACGAGCTGCGCTGTGGTCTCATGTCTTTATGGCTCTGTGCACCCGTGTCGCGAACGGTCAAAACCCGTCCCACCGGGTCAGGTCACGCAGACGCGCAAGTCTGCGCGGGGACCGCTTCGTTGAGCTGTCGGCTCACAAGCCACTTGGCCGACAGCCGTGCTGTGTGGCTATGTCACCCGGCGCCTTGGTCTTTCACGGGTCTAGTCGAGAGCGCGAATCTCTCCCGGGTGCAGACACGATGCTTCTGTTCGTCCCTGGGTATCGTATCCGCGATCCTGGTCTCCGACTTTCGTTCCCCGCACACGTGGCTACCGACCGCGTCGATGGCGACTGCCGTGCGCACAAACGGCCTGTTCAGCTCGTAATAATGCACGCATTACTTCACGCTGCACTGCGCGCAGTCACGCGCTCAGTGCAGTTGACGAGACCGTCTAGGTGAATCGCGACAACACTGTGGTCACGGAGCTACGCGCTACGCCAAGCAATGGGCCTCATAGCACGAACTACAACACTCGAGACAGTGCACCCTCGATGGTGGCCGCCCGGATCTTCTGCGTTAATGGGCGCCACCAGTCAGACCACACGCCAGCAAATACGTTCCTACGTGTACCGGTCCGTACCCTGCACTGTTCGGCGCGCCATACATACAGCGTGAAGTGCCGCACCGATGTACGGGATGGGCCTCAGCGTCCTTACCCCCATACGCTGCGGAGCAGTAAGACACGTACCCACTCAACTGCGAGACACCATGTCGCACTCAGTACACGGTGCTGTGAAGTGCTACGTACTGGGCTGCTTGCGGACGCTGGCAAGGCGCTCTATGCGGCACAGAGCACTCATGTCCGCATGCATCGCCATATCTTGTCCCACGTCGCAAGCGTTGTGTGTCAAGATGTTTCACCATCTACCAGCTCCGCTGATGCGGTGCATGTAGATCGATGTACATACCAAACTACTGAACACATACATGGCAGCTCTGTCCAAGCAGTTATGTCTATACGTAACGCAGGACGTAGATGTTGCCCGCCGACCAGCGACATCGTCGTTGTTAACGCCTCGATCATTGCCACGCTCAAGTGAGTATCTGCGGCGTCGCGCACGGGAGACCTCGCGGTAGAACGCCAAGTCGTCCGTAGCGTGTCGTACACCGCGCGAACCGATGTGCGCTGTTATCCTCTGCGCATAGCGGACCCCAATGCGCCCGGGAGGCACTGCCTTCCTGCGGTCCATGCGCACCACCCCATTGGAGGACTCAGTGCAACACCTATCTCAACCCGCACTAGCTCGGGTTGTCACGATCGCAAACGGCAAGGGTGGCGTCGGTAAGACGTCAACGGCGACAAATGTCGCTGGTTTGGCCGCTGCCGCCGGTTGGCACGTCCTGTTCATTGAGCTCGATCCGCAGGGCAACGCGGGACGCGACCTCGGCTACGAGATGGATGGGTCAGGCGACTCCGGACAACAGATCTTCGACGCGATCATGCAGGAGAAGCCTCTACGACCCAGTCTTGTCAACTACCGACCCAACTTGGACGTACTTCCAGGTGGGAGCGGACTCGACGATCTTGAAGCGATACTGATCGGTCGTTCTCAGCGTTCGCCAGGTTCACACAGGCAACTCGCAGATGCATTAAGCCCCATCGCAGATGATTACGACCTCATCATCATCGATACCCCACCTACACGACCCCATCTTCTACGGTTAGCGCTGGCTGCAACACGTTGGATCGTCATCCCGACGAAACCGGACGACTCGAGCATCGACGGCCTGCAAAAACTCGCTGACGAACTGGTTAGTGCCAGATCAACAAACCCCGACATCGAGGTCCTGGGCGCCGTGCTTTTCGGTATCGAGGCCGCTGCGAAAGCCATTCGTAGAGAGGCGCGGGCCAAGCTAGACGCAGCGCTCGGAGGAGTGGCCCCGCTGTTCAATTCTGTTGTGCGCCATAGCACCATGACCTCGGTTCAGGTACGGGAGAAGGGCTTGCTTGCCCACGAGCTGGCCGAGCAAGTCGACAACGCCGAGCCGTACTGGAAGGCCCTCAAGGAAGGCAGGCGGCCCGACCGTGTGCCAGGCACCGCGCCGTCTCTCGCAGAAGACTACGTCCTCCTCGCCCAAGAGATCCTCCAGGAGATCGACCGACGCGAGACCGAACAAGATTCCTCCGCGGAGCCGGCACACGAAGGAGCATCTGCCTGATGACCACCGATCGCAAGCCTGTCACCGGTCTCGCGAGGACCGGTAGCGTCCCGGGGCCGCCGCCCCGTAGACCAACCGCTCCTACAGCGGCACCGGCGGCGACCCCAGCAGTACCCGACGGCCCAGCGCTACCGCACAATCGACCGCAACCGGCAGCGTCCACTCGGCCTGTCTCGCGAGGTGCCCGACGCCCGAAACGCGTCGAAACCCGCCCAGACGAGATGCTGGTGTCAGTCACCCTGTCGCTTCCCACGCCACTCTGCACAGCCACCAAGGCACACAACAAACAGAACGAAACAACCATTGCCGGGACATTGATGGACGCGATTGTCGCCAATCACGACCGCTTGCCGGCGTTAGTAGAGAAGCTCAAACGCCAGCACCACGACGATGGGCTGTTCGTACGAATCGAAGCCAGACCAGACGAAGAGCGATCTTCGCTGACGTTCCGGATGCTTGGTCGCAACCTGACTGTCATCGATCGCTTAGTTGTCGAAGTTGGTGCCGAGAATCGCTCGCAGCTGTGCAGGGCGGCTCTAGAAGCCCACCTCCAGTCTCAGTCGGTGGATTCGGAGTAAGCCGGTACACCCAATCCTCGGACGGTTCATCCCTGCCGGCTGGCGGTTCGCAGGCACGAGCTGCACACCCAAACCCGCGGCGTCCCTGCAGTCACGCGGGGGAGGGGTGATGGGTCCGCGCGACCAAACGCAGTTCGATAGGTGAGGGTCGCCGAAGGGCGTCTGATATCTGGGTACGTATCAGAACGAAGCAACGGGCACGCAGGGAATTGCCAGTCCATACCGTTGCGGGCCAGCCTGGGACTCACCCGCTTCGACGGACGCGCAGAGTGCACGCCCTTTATTTTGGTCTAATATCGGTGTAACGTCGGTTTGCCACCACCAATGGCGTCTTGTGGCGCGGCGCGATGTCCAATGACTGCGCAGCCTAAAGACTGGTCTTGCCGGATCGTGCTCGCGGGTCGGGTTGGAGGTTGCAGTAGACCAACCCGGCCCGCTGGGCCACCGCACCTAGCAACACCTGAGGAGAACTCCAAGTTTGTGTCAGTCAGCTTGCTCTGACTGACTCGCTACGAACTCAGCGAACCGCGCTTCGTATCGCCGAACCTGAGGCATTGACACCGGGTAGCCGGCTAGCCACCTCAAGTAGTTGAGGTCATCGCTGTCAGAGGTGGACTCGCCTTCCGGTGGTGGCATGCGTAGATGATCGTCAAGAACAAGGATTAGATCAGCGAGAGTGTCATCACGACGCGCTATTTCTGCTTGCCTGATTATCCACGCTCGGGTCAACCTGTCGGTCGCATGACGAAGATTCGCAACCACAACGCGCTGGTCCTCGTCGAGCGAAGGCGACAGGTCATCGACTGCGCGCACCTTCCGAGCGAGTTCGGCCAGCGCGTCGGTTCGAATGAACACGCCGTAAGCAGAGGGCGTCAGAGGACGTGTGGGGCGAGAAGAGACCGGATCATTCGTACCCGGGGCCAGATCGGTCGTGGGTTCGTCCTGCAGAGGTACCGGGTCACCTCCCTCGAAAGCGCGCGCGGCGCTTCCGGGGGACCACCGCAGCGGAGCGTCCAGCTTGGTCAACGTGACGAACCTCGGCTTGGCCATTAAACCTTGCTCAAGGCGTCGCATAGTCGGGTCACTCGGCCCGCCGGCGAGACTTACATCGGCTTGCGACATTCCCAGTTCCTGCCGGCGCCGTTGCACGAGGCGCCCAAAGCGCAAAGCATCGGCCACACCCGCACTCTAGGCGCTATAGACCGTTCCGGGGCGTGCCCCCTACGGTATGCCACCAATGATCGTCTAACTTCGGTTTTCAATCGGTCTACTGTCGGGTTATAGTTGGTATCGACGCTCGATATTTGATCGGTTACTGCACGGTTTAAGTTGCCGATTGAGCGGCTTTGGCACCTGGCGAGACCCATGTACACCACGTAGGCACAGGGTCTCTGTCTCGAAGTTTGACCCCGGCCGGACGCTGCAAAGTTTGGCGACTCGAACGGCGTCCGGACCGGGTGATTACCAGCTCGATGCGGTAAGTGCGGGCATCGAGGCGGGCGTTGCTCAGTGTACCTGCGGGTATGCGCTGACAACGGTCGTCTGGGTGGGCTGCTCCTACAGCTTCGAGGAAACCCTTGGAGTGAAGGAACTCGCATGACGAACCTTCTTGAGCCCGATCCTCGTGGGCCAGATTGGTCTGGGCGTGTCGCTGTCGACTTTCGATCGATGGCACAGGTCCCAGGCTCCGGAGAGGGACGGTCAGATTGCCGTCGAACAGTCCCTCTCCGGAGTGGTGGTTGGCGACTACGCGCGAGCGCGATTGATTTGCCGTCGAACGGCTCACGCGTGGTCACCCGAGGAGACAGCTCCCTGTCTGTCGATGGGGGGCTGTCCCGGTGACCAGTGTAGAGATGCATCGTCCTGTCCAGAGGGGTGGACAGGAGTCGCGACATTCGATCTGGGCGACGACCTTGGCAGTCATGGCGACGGCCGTCATCGCCCTGGCCAATGTCGGGGTCGGGAACGTGTCTGCCGCGCCGGCGCAGCCGGGGGGCTGCCCTGGTCTGATGGTGTATGCGGTGCAGGGCACCGGCCAGTCGTCGCCAGACGCCGATCCGTCGAAGGATGCGGGCTTCCTGTCTCAGGTACTTCATCCGGCGATCACGGCCGCCCGCGGTGATATGGACCGTGCGTATGTGCCGTATGACGCCGGCTTCGGTGGTGCTGTAGCGGGCGGCAAGGTCCCGTACGAGCAGTCCGTTCAGGGCGCGGTCGCCAAGACACTGTCCTGGATCAAGGACAAAGCCGCCGCGTGCCCGGCCACGAAGTTCGGTCTGGTCGGCTACTCCCAGGGCGCTCACGTCACGCGGATCGTGTTGAACGACATCGTCGGTGGCAAAGCAGCGATCGGCGCCGACAAGCTGGCTCTGCTGGCCAATCTCGGCGATCCCGGCCGACCTGAGGGTGCACCGTTGTTCCCCGGTAAGCCGGGGCAAACTTCTCCTGACCCGGTGCCGGGGACCAGCGGCGCGAATGTATCCAAGGTCGTGGCGGTGTCGACGACCAACGCGCCGGGTGGCGGTATCGCTCCGGTCGGCGATGTCGAGGACACGTCGTATGAGGCCATCGCGGGGCGCTATCTGTCCGCGTGCACGCCTGGCGATCTCGCCTGCGATGCCCCGGCGAATGCTCCGCTGGCGCGGTTGGTCACCAACATCGCGGGTCAGTCGGAACTCAACCCGGACGATCCGATCGGGTCGTTGTCGACGATCGCCGAAGCGCTGGCATTGACCGCAGTGAAGACCGCGGTGCCGGTGGTCAATGAGGATGTCCAGGCGTCGGAGAACAACCTCGAATCGTTGAGTTACCTACCGCGCCAGACGCTGTCGGAGCGGTTGGCGGTGGCCTCGGACCCTCGTACGCCATTGCCGAGTGTGCAGGACGCGCTGTCGGCGGTGATTAAGGTGGGCACGATCGGGTTCAACGCCGTGAAGACCGTTGTGCAGACGGTCGCCACCCCCGGCACCATCGCTGCGATCGCTACGGCGGGTGCTGCGAATCCGCTGGCCATCGTCGGCATTCTGGGCGCGAAGCTGGGCCAGGCCGCGGTCACGCTGGTCCCACCGGCAACCCAGGAACGTCTTGTCTCCGAGGCGTTTACCGCGTTCAAGTCCGAGTTCCAAGCGAACTCCGACCTGTTCAAGGTGTCCTCGCTGTTGAAGTACTGGGATGCGGCCAAGCAGCACGCCTCGTACTCGGAGGTCTCGGCGACACCGACAGGCCAGCCCCCGACGAAGTTGATCGGGGACTGGATTGTGGCGGCCGCACGCGACATCGCCGGCAAGGATGGCGGGTCGTCGAACTCGCCCGATAGCGGCAGCGGCGGCGATGACTTCTCGTGGCTGTTCGGGGAGGGGTCTGCTGGTTCGTCGACACTTCCGTCGTTGACCACGACGTCGTTGCCGCCGAGCGCTGCGGCGTCGGAACCAGCGTATCCGTGGGAGCTCGACACCTCGTCACCATCGGCTCCGTCCGAGACAGTTCCCTCGGGGGCCTCGCCGGTCCCGCAAACCACGCCTCCCGGCGGCGCGTCCGGGTTGCCGCCGTTCCTCAGCGGGGCCTCGCAATGAGTCTGATCGTCCTCTCGGCCAACCCTTCCCGCGTGTGCGGGCGCGGGTTGTGCCGCGCTTGTGGTGGTGGTCGAACCACCACCGCCAGCTAGGCCCTTTCTCTTCCACTTACGCACTCAGCGAATCACTCCGGAAGGAGCGAGTACATGTTCAGTGACAGTGCAATCCGACCCCCGTTCGGGGGACGTGCCTCTCACAACCCGGACTACCCGGGCCGTCCTATCAGCCCGCATGCAGGTGAGCCGGTGTGGTTGAGTCCCGTCGATCTGGTCACGGCAGTCACCGACCCGGCCATCTCGGTGATCCTGACCGATGAGAACGGTTGCGCGTCGACTCGATGGGGGATGGGTAACGGCCACAGCATCACGCGTCTCAAAGAGGCGTACGACGAACGGGCGCGGTGCGTACTGCCCGGTGACCGCGGTTACCGTCTCGACGCGAACAGCGTTGTGCTGGTGGTCGGTTCGAACGGTTCGTTGCCGGAAGAGCTTCTGGTCGGCGCCACCTACCGCGACGTGTTCGACAACACGCTGCACACCATCGACCCGTTCTCGCTGACCGCGGTCCGGCGCGGTGTGTTCGGCGATGAACACCCTCTGCACTGGCACCTCGCCGCCTGCGATCGCTGGACCCGCGCATACCGCCCCGGGGGCGAGGTGAGGTTCGGATGAGTACCGGTTGGCAGAACGATCCGAGTGTGCAGTCCTGGCTGCACACCGCCGAATCTCACCCGGACCAGCCCACCGAGTGGAACGACGAGCCGGCGCCTGCTGAGCAGGACATCACCGCACCCATCGATGACGTCGAACCCCTCGACGACAACCGCTACAGCTACGCCGCCCACGAGGAGCCCCAGGTCGTCGAGTTTGAGGATGTCGAGGACGACCCTTACGTCGAGACTGTTTATCCCACACCGACTGTCGCTCGAAGCACTCCACCTCCGACTCCTCCGGCACGGGGGCAACGTCGGTGGTTGCTGATCGTGGGCGCCTCGGTGGGCGTGATCGTCGTTGCGGTGCTGGTGATCGTGTTCTCGATCAAGGCGGTCGTTGGCGGCGGGGGAGGCGACGGCATCACCGATCCGGTCGCCGCGATGGACACCCCGGACCCGTTCTCCGATGCAGTGGAATGCCCCTCGACCACCGAAGGAGCGACCACCACCGGCCGCGACCCGGGTGACCTGACGTCCGGGCCGAACGTGATCAAGGCGTTCAACTACGCCTACTTTCACTGGCGTTCCGGGCCGGCCGCGCGGGCACTGGCCTCATCCACCGTTGAGGGCATCGGCAGCGCGGTCGATCTGCAATCGAGCATCGACACGCTCAATCCCCAAGCGCGGTATTGCCTGTCGATCACCGAGACCGGCGCCAACACCTACCGCACAGAGGTCACGTTGATCCTGCCCGACGGCACCCGCGACCCCGACCCCGATGTCCAGAACATCACCACCACCCAGATCGGCGAACGCACCTACATCGCGTCTGTCACACGAAACAAGAAATAGAAAGGTCACCCCCTCCCATGTACCTCACCTCACCAGCGGTCACGTCTCCGCGGTTCGACACCCCGCCCCGGCGGTCGCGGGCACAACGCCGGCACCGCACCGCCCCACCCGTCACCCCGTTCGTCGGGACAGTGCTCGCCGCGCTGATGGTTTCCGGCTCCTTCGGCGCCACACTCCTGGTCGACAGCCCGGCCGCAGCCTACGAACAGGGCGGCGTCGACCAGGGCGAGACCGACGATGGATTCGAGCAGGGCGGGGTCGGCGGCGGTGGCGACGACGCAACCCCACCGGTCGCACCTCCGCAGCAGACTGCGCCGAGCTACAACTACAACCCCGGTCCGGGCGCAATTCCGGCACCGCCCCGGGAAGCGCCGTATCGGCCCTACTCCGATCCGCAGGCGTACAACCAGCCCAACTACGACACCGTCTACAACCCGGCACCGCCGCGGGCTTACACCTTGCCCCGCCCGGTCGCGCCCGTCAGGCCTATTGCCCCGCCCCCGAAGACGTTGCGCGTGGGCAACTTCCTCGTCGAGGAAGACCAGCTCAAACGTGATGCTCCCTGGCTGACCGACCGTCAGCGGGTCTCGATCAACGAGTGGTCGGCCTATGGCGAAGCGAAGATCGCCCAGGGCCTCATCTCGGTCGGCGTCCCCGAAGACGAAGCGTCCCGCCAGGCCGCGGCCACCATCATCGGTGTGGCTCTCGGCGGGACCGCGGGTGCGGTCGCCCTCGGCGTGCCCGCCGCGGTGACCGGCGGTGTGGGTGGTGCGCTGATCGGTACCGGCGTGGGCGCGGCCATCGGCTCGGCGATGGTGGTGCCCTTCCCAGGCGCGAACACCGGCCCGGGTGCGGCGATCGGTGCGGCCGCGGGTGCGGCGATCGGTGCGGCGGCCCTGGGTATCCCCGCGGCGATCGTCGGTGGTGTGGCCGGCGGAACGGCCGGTGGACTCCTCGCGCACGCCCTGGGCGCCGGAGATCCGGGTGCGAACCCGCGTCAGCCCGGACTGCCCGGCCAGCCCGACCCGAACCGACGCGCCCCGCAGCCACCGCGCCCGCAACCGGCGCCGCTGCCCAACCCCGGCGCCAACCAGTTCGAGCTGCACCTTCCTGCCGACCAGGCGACCAAGGCTGGTCTACCGGCGGTGCATTACCAGGTCAACGTCGGTGGAGATGTCAACGCCGAGACCACCATTGGTGGCCAGACCTACACCGCGAACTGGACCGCGGAGCAGGCCGACGCCCCCTACAAGGCACTGGGCGGTGCCGCCGATCAGGTGCGCACGACCGTCACCGACGCCGCGGTCGACCTCTCCCGACAGGCAGAGAAGGCCGTCCCGGGTCTCAAGGTCACCTTCCCGCAGCTCACGCCGAAGGGGGCATAACAACGATGGCCGCGAGTGTGGAGAAGGTGTCGGCGCACAACGCCGGAGCGATTCGGGGTGCGTCGATTTTGCCGCCGAGCGCATCGGAGATGTTGGGGCGGCGCACGACCCGGTTACCGGCGCATCTGGTGGCGGCCGTGGGCTGCCACGGCGGTGCTGGTGTATCCACGCTCGCGGCCCAGCTCGACCATGTCGGCGATTCCGGCCAGTTGTGGCCCGGGCGGGCCGACGAGCCACCGTTCGCGGTACTCGTTGCGCGAGAATCGGCGCGCGGCCTGGCCGCGGCGTCGCTGGCCGCCCGCCAGTACGCGACGAACAATGCGCCAGCCCATGTGCAGTTGCTGGGTTTGGTGCTGGTAGCCGGGCGGAAGGGAAAGCCGACCGCCCGGCTCCGGCGCGACCGCGAATTGCTGGTCGGGTCGGGCCTTTTCGCGAACGTGTGGCACATCTCCTGGCACGACTTCCTCGTCGACACCCCGCTCAACGAGCTGCCCTCGACCGGCCCCGATCCCGCGCCGGCGGCGCGGCGGGCCGATCCGCGCACCGTCGTCGCCCCGGACATCGCCGCCGTCGGCCAGGGCCTGCGAGACGCCGCGGTCGCGGTGATGTCGAACGACAACGGCACAACCCCGTAACGGCTCAATTCCACAACCTCCACCTCACGAGAAGGAAGAGATCATGCTCCAGTCCACCCTGGCTACGGCCACAGCCACCACCACCTACGTGGCGTTCAACCCCATCCCGATTCCCGGCCTGTCGGATCGGCTCAACACCTTCGGCGGGTGGGCCACCTTCCTGGCCTACTTCGCCTGCGCGGTGGCGATCGTCGTCGGCGGCGGCTTCATCGCATGGGACAAGATCACCGATCGCGGCGACAGCAAGGGCGTGAAGATCGCGATCGGCGCGATCGTCGGGACGATGGTGATCGCGACGGGCGCCACGATCCTGCAGGCCGCGGGCGGGCAGTGAGCCGTGCGGACCGAAAGCTACAGCGATGAACACCACCATGACAGTGGCCTACGCGAAACTACCCCCCGAGGTGATGAGCAACATCACCCTGATCGGCGGCTGGTTCGTGTTCGTAGCCAACATGCTCGCGCTGCTGCACCTGGTCTTTCTGGGCGCCTCGATCGCCTTCGACAAGGTGCGCGAGCATCCGTTCTCCCAGATCCCCGCGGGGGAGTGGTTCACCAAGATCATCTTCGGGGTGTGGGTGGTCGCGATCGCCGGCAACATCGCGGCGGCGGTGCTGGTATTCGGCTGATCACCACACCGATCACCCTCCTCGGCCTGGTGTGCACGGTGATCGGCCTGCTGGCCGGGTGCGGATCAGAGCCCGACACGGCCACGCCGTCGACGCCGCAACAGATTCCGCTGACCGCGCCGCCCACCGATCTGCGGTGGGTGGAGTTCAACGGGATGCGCCTTCCCCAAGCCGCCGAAGGCCCCCACGAGATGTCCGATGTCATCGCCCCGGGAGGGTTCGACCGCACCCCTCCGGGCGCTGGGCTGGCGGCGGTCAATGCCATCGTGCGTCTGTCGGTCGCGCTCGATGACCAGTGGCCCCAGGTTGTGCGTGAACTCCTCGCACCGGGACAAGCGCGAGATGACTTCATCACCAACCGCATTCAGCTGTCGACCACGTCCGGCGTACCAGCCGGTCAGGCGCCGCAGGTGCAGGGCTGGAAACTGACCGCGTTCACCCCCGACAAGGCATCCGTCGACATCTACACCCGGCTGCCGGACCGCTCGATGACGGTCAATCACACCACGGTCGTGTGGGCACCGGCGTTCGGTGACTGGCGACTGCTGCTGCCCGACGCCGCGGCGGGTGCCTCACCGGTGGACGCGATCTCGGCCACGCCGACCGACATGGTCGCACTGACAGGAGCGTAACCCCATGAGCACCCCCGATCCTCGCGACGACGACCTCGGCCGACTGGCAGCGGTGCACTCACTGCGCCAGTCCGGTGGCTACAAGAGCACCACGCTGGTGCTGTCGCTGCTGGTGTTGACCATGGTCATCGGCGCGGCCGTGCTGGTCGCCATCCGCGGCGATGATGGCGATTCGTCAGCACCGCCGCCACAGGTCACCGCCACGGACACACCGACGTCGCTGCCGCCGCAAACCCCGGTGACCCGGCTGCCCGACGACGCGTTCGGGGTGCCCACCACCGACACCCGCGGCCGCCGGGTGGAAACCCCGACCAACCCGCTCGGCCAGGTCCTCCCACAGACCACCGATCCCGCCGACACCGCTGACCCTGAGGCCGTGCTCCCACCGCCGAAGGGATTGATGTGGCAGCGCGTGTACGGCGCGACCATCCCATTCTCCACCTCCGATGGTCCGACCGCGATCAGCACCGACGGTGTACCCACCGGATTTGCCCACACCCCGCAGGGCGCGGCGCTGGCGGCCTGGCAGATCGGCCAGCGCGCTACCTGGGCACCCGATGACCAGAACGTCGCCCTGCTCGATCGCGCGGCCGTGGTCTCCGAGGCCGCCCGTCCCGAGGCCGACAACCTGCGCACCAACGGCGCGCAGGTCTATGCCGGAAACCCTGAGTTGCCCGCGCAGATCCGGGATGTGCCGGTCGCGGTCCGCGTCACCACATACTCCACCGACTTCGCCCACGTCGAGTTCGCCCAACCTCTCAACCGCGACGACGGCTTCACCGCCATCTCGGTCGGCGTCGACATGGTCTGGCGCGACGGTCAGTGGAAATGGGTGGTCCCCGAACCCGGCAACGAACCGAGCCGACTGCTCATCTCGACCACCGGCGATGGGTGGACCCCATGGTGAACCACCGCAACGACTCTCACCTCCGGGAACCGCGTTCCGGCCGACTGGGGCGTGTGCGCGCTGCCCTGACCGGCCGACGCACCCACGCCGCGGTCGTGGTGGCGCTGATCGCCGCGACAGTGTCCTCGTGGGCCGGTGCGGGCACGGCCGCAGCGAACCCGCTGTGCGACGCCCTGGGACCGTTGACGCGGACCGTCTGCGGCGCCGCGGGCAACGCCGCGAGCAATGTGGCCGGCAGCGTGGTCGGCGGAACATTCGAGAAGATCGTCAACTCGCTACTCGAGGGCTACCAGACCGTTCTGACGTGGGCGATGGCGTGGTGGATCAAACTGCCGAACCCCCAGTTGGACAACAAGTCCTCCCTCATGCAGGAAGTGCACGACCACACCCTGCAAATCCAGATCGTGGGTTTGACGTTCTCGCTGATGTTCTTCGGCCTGCGGATGATGATCGACCGCAAACGCTCCCTGGCCGATGACGCCGAAGAGGGCTTCAAACTGATCTTCCGCTCAGCGATGGCCACCGCCGCGATCCCGCTGGCACTGACCGTGGGCGGCCGCATCGCCGACGGCATCTCCAACTGGCTGGTCAGCGAATCGGTGACCGCCGGCGGCGGCAACGGCGACGTCATCAAGAACTTCCTCAAACTCAACCTGCTGACCAACTCCGCGCTGGGCACCACCGCCATCGGCATCTTCGCCCTCGTTGGATTCCTCGGAGCCTTCTTGCAGTTGGCGTTGCTGGTGGTGCGCGAGGCGATGCTGCTGCTGGTCGTCGCCGCGCTACCGGTGGCCGCCGCATTCTCCGGCACCGGACCCGGCTCGCAGAGCTACCAGCGGCTCGTCGCGTGGTCGGTGGCATTCCTGCTGTTCAAACCCGTGGGCGCGCTGACCTACTTCGTGGCCTTTCGCGCCGGAGCCTCCAAAGACAACGCCCAACAGGTGGTCCTGGGCATGGTGCTGATGATGCTGTGCGCGTTCGTGTTACCCGCGCTCATGCGCCTGATCGCCCCCGCCGTGGCAAGCATGGGCGGCGGCGGATCAGGTGCCGCAGCAGCGGGTGCGGCCATCGGTGCCGGTGTCGCGGCGGGCAAGGTCGCGGCCGCGGCCGCCTCGGGTGGGGCGACCGCCGGGGCCAGCGGCGGCGCGAGCGCGGGCGGGATGTCCTCGATCGCCGGTCGCGGCGGCGGTGGACCCTCGGGCGGTATCTCCACGGCATCGGCACCCTCACCACCACCGCCATCCGGTGGCGGCGGGCCGGGCGCCCAACCCGCCCTCTCCGGTGGCCAGGGCGGCCAGGCCAGCTCCGGCGGCGGGGGAGGAGGCGGCGGTCCCACCTCCGGCCTGGGCGACGCGATGGGATCGGCCGGCGGACTCGCCGGGGCAGCAATGCAAACCGTCAGCGACAGCGTCGAATCCGAGGTCGAAGCCACCACCAGCTCTGACCCGTCCCTGAGCAGTCCACCGCCGATGCGTTCGGGCTGGAACGAACACGCCATGGCGCACTAGCCGCCACCGACCCATCTCTCTCTGACTGTCGAAAGAGGTTGTCATGACCGACAAAGCCGGCACCCGCCGACTGCTGTACCGCCCCGCGGCGGCGTTCCGGTCCTCCGGCGCATTCGGGTTCACCATGTTCTCGACGATGGTGCTGCTCGGGTTCCTGTTCATCGCCGTCGTCGGGCTGATGCTGCCGCTGCCCGGGGTGATCAAGTTCTTCGGGCTGCCGTTCACGCTGGCTGTGCTGTTCGTGCCGCTGGTGGTGTCGCTGCGCGGCCGGTCGGCGTGGGAGCTGGGCATGGGTGCACGGGCGGTGTCGAAGTCGCGCCGTGCCGGTGAGACCCTGGTGCGGTCCGGGCCGTTCACCATGATCCCCGACGGCACCCCACCACCGGGACCGCTGGCCACCGCCGAGACGTTCAACTTCTCACCCGGCGACGGATCGGCACCGTTCGGCCTGATCAAGTTGTCGTCGAGGAACTTCTACACCCTGGTCCTGCGGACCTGGCCCCAGGGCGGGGAGTGGAATGACCAGCCCGTGCGAGACCGCTGGGTCGCCCGCCTCGGCGACATGCTCACCTTCCTCGGGCAATCACCAGACTTCGTGGCCGCCACGGTCACCATGGAAACCCTTCCCGAATCAGGGATGCGGGCCTCCAGCATCGTGCGGTCGCGACTCAAAGACACCGCTCCGGCGCTGGCCCGCAAGATCATCATCGAGGCCACCGAAGCGGTACCGACCGCCGAAGTGCGCCTGGAAGCCAGGATCGGGTTGACCTGGCGCGCGGACACCATGCACCGCAAACGCGACGCCACCGACATGGGCAACGAGTTGGCGCGCCGCCTCGGCCGGATTCGGGACTACTGCCACGCCGCCGGTCTGCGAGTACGGCCGATGCTCGAACGCGAAATCTGCGCCATCGCCCGCCGCAGTTTCTCCCCGGCCGACGAGCTCGACCTCGAAATCGGTCTGATGAGCGGTGAACCGATGCGCCTGCGGTGGGAAGACTGCGGACCGACCTCAGCGTCTGACCAGCATGGCCGCCTGCTTCACGATGCGGCGCAGTCGATGTCGTGGACGATGCGCAACGAACCCGAGGCGCCGTTCGACTCCAATGTGCTCGCCGATCYGCTGTCCCCGAACAGCGACGTACCGCGCAAACGCGTCACCTTCGTCTACCAGCCCTACACCCCGGCCCAAGCCACCACCATCGTCAACAAGGACCACAACGATGCCCGCCAGGCCGTGCGCACCAACGTCGGCAAACTGCCCG
Source organism: Gordonia sp. UCD-TK1 (assembly GCF_001691435.1). Classification (NCBI taxonomy): domain Bacteria; kingdom Bacillati; phylum Actinomycetota; class Actinomycetes; order Mycobacteriales; family Gordoniaceae; genus Gordonia; species Gordonia sp. UCD-TK1. Next base: position 57,777 of record NZ_LZMP01000003.1, read on the forward strand.
AACGCGCACTCGTGCGCCTCGACAGCGCCGAAGGCGCCCGACAGGAACAGGCCCGCGGTGCCGGCGTGACGCGGGTGTCGATGATCGTGACCGCCACCTGCCCCATCGGTGCCGACACCCAGAAGATCGAAACCCTCGTCACCGATCTGGGCCTCTCGGCGGCCACCCCACTCGAACCGACCCGTGACGAACAACTCGTCACCTTCTGCGCCGGACTGGGTTTCGGTGTCGTGCTCTCCGAAGAGAGCACCGTCTCCGACAAGCTCGCCGCCTAAACCCGGGCCAGAAAGGACCACCCCCGCGATGCCGACGCTTCCCGCCCTGACCTCGCTGCTTCAGCGCTCGCGCGCCCGCCTGTCCTCCTCGGCGGCATCCCTGCCCCAGATCAACACCGTCCTGTCGATCACCGAGCACCGCTCGGCCGGCGGCCACGACTACGGTCTGATCCGCGCCCACGCCACCGGCCACTACACGGTGATCCTCACCGCGACCGGCGCGACGCTGCGCGATTGGCAACAACTGTGCGACTACACCCGCATCGACTTCGGCGCCGACGCCTGGGATGTCGTCGCGGTCACCGCCGTCGCCGACACCTTCCCCCGCACCGACATCGCCCACCGGCAGTGGATTGTCCCCGAGGGCCATCACCACCTCGACGTCGCCGACCTCGCCACCGACACCTATCTCGCGGTCACCTTCGTCGCGGCCACCTCGGCAATGAAGACCACCCCCGACGAGATGGCCGTGGAAGTGGGCCGACGCCTGCACACTCTGATCGGGTCCCTGCACGCCGCCGGGCTGGACACCACGCCGCTGACCGCAGCGCAGGTCGCCGCGGTCGGGGTACGGGCCTACCGCGGCGGCCTGGCCGATGACGCCTCGCCCACGTTCGCCGACATCGCACCGGACTCGACACCACACCGGGTGCGGGATGTGTTCTGCCACAACGACCTGCTGTCGGCGACGTGGGTGATCGCCCCGCACGTGCTGGAACCGCCACACGCGATGGGTTCGGTCCTGGCCCAGCTTCTCGAGCGTGATCCGACCACACCGCGCACCCGGCTGGCGATCACCTGGCGGGCGACCTGCATCGCCGACACCATTCACCCCGACGACCCCATTCGGCTCACCTTCGAGCCCGTGCTGCAGCGCTTCGGCGCCACGCTGACGATCACCGAGCCGCGTCCCCGCACGCCGTCGGTGGACGCCCTACGCACCCGGTTGCCGCTGTTCGCCCGCCTCGGCGTGCGCAACGGCTACGACCGCCACGCCGAACTGTTCGCCGCCGGAACCGGGCTGGGGGTGCTGCTGCCCGAACACGGCGACATCACCGACGAAGCCCTGCGCCACCGCCACCGCTAACCGATTGCGAGACACCCACCATGACTGTCACTGACCTCCACAAGGCCGCCACCACCGCCGCCACCGGCGGCGACACCACGCCGTCGACGTTGCGCCTGAATGCTGGTGCGGCCTCGGCCACCCGGCCGAGCACCAAGGAACGCTCGACGAAGCCGACCACGTTCTACGACGACGACACCCGCGAGGACCTGCTCGACACCGCCCGCAGCGGTGGGATCAGCGGCTACCTCGCCCGCCAGAAGCTCGACAACGACACCCGCCGCCGGGAACGCCACGAAGCCGCCGTCGCCCGCCCGATCCAGTTCGACGTGCCCACCCTGATCCGCACCAACCGGGGCTTCGACGGGCGTGGCGGCGGCCGCGTCGCCCATGTGCGCCGCCCCAACGAGCTGCGCGGCACCACCGCGCACGTGCCGGGGTTCTACCCGTTTCCCATCGGCGCCTCGGCACCTCTGGACGGCGCCCCCGTCGGCTCGCACCTCGACACCGGACAGCCCGTCGGGTTCGATCAGATCGGTTGGTTCGAGGCCGGCCAGATCACCGCACCCTCAGCGATGGTGTTCGGGCTCAACGGATTCGGCAAAAGCACCCTCAACCGGCGCATTGTGTGCCACGACCTGGCCACCGGGGTCCGCCCGCTCATCATGGGCGATCACCGCCCCGACTTCGTCAACATGATGCGCCAGATGGTCCTCCACGACAGCGACGGCCGGGTTCAGTACCGCGAGGACGGCATCACACCGGTCACCCCGCAGGTCACCAGCGTCGGGTTCGACTCGCCGATGAACCCCCTGGCCGTGGGCACCTTCGGCAACCTCATCGCCCGGTTGCCCACCGCCGCACGCCAACTCGCCGAACGCGAAATGCGGGCCCGCCAGGTCACCGCAGCGACCGGGCTACTCGAGATCAGCTCCGGACGGCCGATCGCCCCGCACGAGGAGACGCTGCTGACCACCGCGTTGCGGGTGCTCTACGGCACGGCCAACGAGTTCACCCTGACCAATGCGCCCCTGCCCGGCGATGTGCTCAACCTGCTGCGCCAGGTCCCGCAAACTCTCATCGACGCCACCGCCCGCGACGCCGACACCAATCCGGAGTTGCGTCGCGCCCACCAGGACCTCCTCGATGCCTCCGGCGCCCTGGGGCGTCGCCCGCATGACGCGATCGCCGTCGACCGCTACCTGCTGCTGACCGAGAACCTGCGCCAGTCGCTCGATCAGCTGGTGTCGGGACAGTTCGGCGAGATCTTCAACGCCCCCACCAAAGAACCCATCGACATCGACGCCCTCGGGGTGTGCGTGGACATGTCCCGGCTACCGGCCAACGCCCGCAAGCTGCGCGCCGCGGTACTCCTGGCGTGCTGGTCCGACGGATTCTCCGCCGTCGAAGCCTCCCACCTGCTCTCCGATCACGGCCTGCAAGAGCCCCGCAACTACGACCTGGTGTGCGACGAGTTCTCGCTGGTGCTCGGTGTCGGCAACGGCATCGTCTGGCGGGTCGACGAAGTCACCCGCGTCCAGCGCGAACAGGGCACCGGCAGCCTGTTCACCACCCACACCGTCAAAGACCTCCAGGCGTTCGACTCGATGGAAGATCGCCAGCGCGCCATGGGCTTCCTCGACCGCGCCCGGGTCAAGGTGTGCTTCCCGCTACCCGAGGACGAAGCCTCGCTGATGGAAGGCAAGGTCAACCTCAACGAGAAAGAAGCCGCCACCCTCGCCGAGTGGGCCACCACCCCCCGCGGCATCGACGACCCCGTCGTCTCCGAGATCAACGAAACCGACTGGGCCGACGGGGTCCGCGCCACCGGCACCGAAACCAACACCGTACCGCCGGGTATGGGCAAATTCCTGATCAAAGAGGGTGAGCAGCCCGGTATCCCGGTGCAGATGCGGTTGACCGCCACCGAGCGCGCCACCGAGATGCACAACACCAACAAGCGCTTCAACCGCGGCCGCGGCGCCAAGTCCGGAGCCGCGGCATGAGCACCGACAGCGACCCGGGCACAGCCGCCCCGCTCGACCCGCTACCCAGCGCCTGGGAACAGGTGCAGGACTGGGTTGTCGAACCCAACCCGCGCCGCACCGCCCACCCCGAGGAAGTCCGGCGGTTGGCGGTGCGTGCGGTGGCCGAGCTGCTCGCCCGCACCTCGCTGTCGCTGACCGCCGCGGCCGCCGACGTCGCGGCGAGCATCGGCGCCGGCACCAACAGCGTCATGCGGTGGTGCCGGGCGGCCGGGGTCGGCCGCGATGTCACCGCCCGAGACCGCGAATGGGCTACCCGCCTCGAGGTCGTGCGCTCGATGAACAAGGCGCTGACCGAACACGTCCGCGACCTCGACCGCGACACCGCCGCCGACCGGGACCTGCCTCGTGGGTGAGGGCAACGCCTCCAAACTGCTGGTGCCGCTGCTGGCACTGGTCATGGGGTTCTTCGCCTCGTGCACTCTCATCATCTCCGTGGCCGGCGACGACGACTCCTGCCTGCCGCTGACCGGCGGTGTCGACCAACCCGCCGACGCCTCCCTCTCACCCGGCGCCAAGGTCAAGCCGATGAAAGTCAAGGACTTTCAGATCACGTCGGGCTACGGCCCGCGCGATGGCGCGATGCACGAAGGTATCGACCTCGCCGGGGCGATCGGCGCGCCGATCTACGCTGCCGCCGACGGCACCGTCACCGCCGCCGGGACCGCCTCGGGGTTCGGGCACTGGATCGTGCTCACCCACAACATCAACGGCCACGTGTGGTCCACGGTGTACGGGCACATGTTCGCCGACGGCGTTCTGGTCAAAGCCGGCCAGAAAGTCACCGCCGGACAACACATCGCCAAGCTCGGCAACGACGGCCAATCCACCGGCCCGCACCTGCATTTCGAGGTGTGGGATGGCGGGCACCGCGACTTCACCGGCGGCCACTCGGTCGACCCGGCCGGGTGGGTGTCCACCAGCCCCGAACCCGGAGCCGCCCCCGCCGGGCGAGCGCCCGCCCAACCGGGCGGACCGCGGGTGCTCACCGCACCCCGGGTGATCCCCGCCGCCGACGTCGTCACCGCCGCCGACTGGGATGCCGTGGCCAAGCACGAATCCGGCGGCAACTGGAAGATCAACACCGGCAACGGCTACTACGGCGGATTGCAGTTCTCGGCCTCGACCTGGACCGGCGCCGGCGGCGGCCAGTACGCGCCGACCGCCGACAAAGCCACCCGCGAACAGCAGATGGAGGTCGCCAACCGGGTCCTGGGTTCCCAAGGCTGGGGCGCCTGGCCGACCACCTCCAAGACCGCCGGGGTCACCGGCAAGAAACCCGCACCCGCAGGCACGTTCCTCAACGCCGCCGCGGTGCCCCCACCGGCAGGCGCCCCCAGCGGCCCGCCCGCACCGTCCGGGCCGTCGGGTCCGCTGCCGCCGCTGCCGAAGTCCAAGGGCTCCGAAGCGCACTTCCAGGTCGACACGATCCGCCTGGCCCGCGCGATCGCCGCCAAGTTCCCCCAGATCCAGACCATCGGCGGTTGGCGCGCCGACGGCGGCGGCTACAACGACCACCCGTCTGGCCGCGCCGTCGACGTCATGATCCCCAACTACACCTCCGCGCAAGGGATCGCGCTCGGCAACGCCGTCAACAAGTACATCCTCGACAACAAGAAGCACTTCAAGCTCGAGTACACGATCTGGCGCCAGACCTACTACCCGGTGGTCGGCAAGTCCAACGTCATGGACGACCGCGGCGACCCCACCCAGAACCACTTCGACCACGTCCACGCCACCGTCGAAGGCCACGGCATGCCCCGCGGCAATGAGGTTTACACCGCACCCGGGATCACCGGCGGGATCAGCGCCGACGAGAGCGCCGACTGCGGCCCGGTCGAGGACCAGCACGGCGGGGGAGTCGACAACCTCGCCGCCGGACGGGTCCCACCGGCCTACGAGCCATGGTTCCGCAAAGCCGGACTGCTGTGCCCGCAGATCAGCTCGGCATTCCTCGGCGGAATCGGCAAGCAAGAGACCGGGTTCAACGCCTCCCTGGTGTCCCCGAGAGGCGCGAAGGGACCGATGCAGTTCATGGACTACACCTACCCGTCCTGGGCCAAAGACGACGACGGCAACGGCCGCGCCTCGGCCACCGACATCGGCGACGCCGTCATGGCCGCCGGACGGTTCTCCTGCGCCAACGCCAAACAGATCGACGCCGCGATCGCCTCCGGGCGAGTCAAAGAACCCGCCGAAGGCCGCGAAATTCTCTATGCCTACGCCTACAACGCCGGAGTCGGCGCGGTCCTCAACGCCGGCGGAACACCCACCGGCGGCGACTACGACACCCAGACCCGCCCGTACGGCCAGAAAGTCATCGCCTACGCCAAACAGTTCGCCGATCAAGGACTTCCGGAGAAGAACCGATGAACCACCACCGACACCACCACCTCCTGGTCGTCCTCGCAATCGTGCTGATCGCCGCACTGGCCGGATGCTCCGGCAGCGACGACACCACCGAACCCGCACACGACCATGACCACGGCGAGCACTACAGCAGCCCGCCCGGCCTGCCCGATCGCGCCGAACCCATCGGGGTATTCACCACCACGGTCACCACCATGTTCAGCTGGCAACCCGCCGCAGACACCTCACCCACCGATGCGCTGCGCCGCACCCGCGCCACCCTCACCGGCCAGGCATTGGACTCCGCCGACAGCTCGGCAACGGTGCGTCCCAGCGCCCAGTGGGGCGCATGGAAGCAATCTCTCGACGTCATCACCGCCCGCGTCGACAACGCCTCGGCAGTGCTGATCTCACCGGACAAGGCCAGCGCGCGCGGCACCGTCATCCAGACCGTGCTCGGCATCGACGCCACGGTGACCTCGTTCCGGAAGTTCACCGTCACCGCCGACCTCGTCCGCGTCGACGGCCAGTGGAAGGTCGCCACCTACCCCCGCGCCGACACCTGACCCACCTACCTCCCATCACCCCTCGAAGGAAGGCACACCATGCTCGACCCACAAAGCGTCCCCCAGGACAACAGCCGCGAAGTCGACGACATCTTCGACGAAATCCGCACCATCATGCGGCACTCCCGACGTCGCGCCGACGAAGCGCTGCGTGAGGTCCGCAACCAGCAGCACAAACGACGTGCCCGGCAGACCCGCGCCCAGCAGCGCCTGAACTTCGCGCGCCACACTGGCGCCCACCAGCCCCGCTACACCGACACCAGCGCCGAACCTCACCCGCTGACACCGGATTTGATGGCCCGCTGGGCCGGGGCACACGCCGCCGCTGATCTGGCGCGCGAAGCCGCGGCCGAGGCCGCCCGCGACGGTGACACCGCCCGGCAAGCCCAGACCAACGCCACCGCGCAGCGCGCCGAGCAATGGGCGCACGCCTGGGATGAGCGGCTGCGTGAGGCCGGCGTCGACCCCGACAGCATCGGCGGCCGCGACCGCGACAAGGACCTCGGCGAGGTCGCCGACACCGATCTGCTCGACCAGGTGTCGACCTCGGCCGCGAACTATGCCATCGACGTCGACGACGCCGCGGCCGCGGGCGGACACCGCTCGATGAGTGAACTCATCGCCGACACCGAACCCGCCCCCGAAGCCGCGTTGATCGCCGCCGGCGACAGCGACTGGCAGACCACCCCGGTCCACGAGATCGGGGCCAGCGTCACCCTCGACACCGGAGCCCAGCTGTGAGCACCACCCATCGCCGCGACCGCGGCCAACACGAATCCATGGTCGGCTACTACCTCGCCGCAGCCGTGTTCGCGCTGCTGGGGATCATCTACGTGTGCTGGCGGGCCGGGTGCTGGCTCACCGGCCAGCCCGGCCCGGTGCTGATCAACCCGGCCACCGCCGCCGTCGACGGCACCTTCCAGTGGCCGGTGGCCTCCACCGTGCTCCTGGTGGTCGCGGTCATCGCCGCCGCCGCGATCGCGGTCGTGGTGGGACGTCATCGCGCCGCGACCGCCGTGCTGCGCGAGTTCGACCAGGTGGCACAGTTTCTTCCTCGTCCCCGGGAACTGCACGCCATCACCGCCCGCGACGCCAAGCACTCCGCGCAGCGCCTCCGCGGCCGCGACGCCATCACCGGGCACCTCGACTACGGGCTGGTGCTGGGATCGCTGATCGGCGCGGGCACCTCCGCGCTCTACATGAGCTGGGAGTGGGTCGGACTCGTCATCGGCGGACCCCGATGCGGCAAGACCACCGGCTACGCCATCCCGATGATCTGCCAGGCGCCTGGCGCCGTGTTCGCCACCTCCAACAAGCCCGACATCTACGACGCCACCCGCTGGGTCCGTGACCGCAACGACCTCGACACCGCTCCCGCCGCCAAGGCCGACATCAGCCGACAAGGGCTGCGCGCACTGTGGGCCTATCGCACCCAACGGCGCGAACCGCCACGCACCCGCGGCACCATCTGGCTCTCGGACCTCCAGCACATCGCCGGTACTCAGGGCCAGCAGTGGTGGTGGGACCCGTTCTGGTGCGTGCACGAACTCTCCGACGCCCGAGAGCTCGCCGCGATCTTCGCCGCCGCCGAAACCGCCGAAGGATCACGCCTGGACGCCTACTTCGACGGCGGCGCCAAAGAACTGCTCGCTCTGCACATTCTGGCCGCAGCCGTCGGTGGGGGAGACCTCAAACACGTCGACGGCTGGCTCACCGACCCCAAACTCAAAGTCGCCCGCCAGGTGTTGACCCGCCACGGCCACCACGACGCCGCGGCCAAGATCGACACCGCCGCCAACCTCAACCCCCGCCAGCAAGACGGCCTCTACGACATGGCGCGACGGTTCATCAACGTCATGACCGTGCCCGCCTACGCCCGATCGGTCCTCCCGCCCCAACGTGTGCGGTTCGACGGCGACAACACCGTCGGCAGCAACGACATTCGCCACGACCTGCCCAAGTTCGATCCGCAAGCGTTCGTCACCTCCACCGACACCATGTATGCCCTGTCGATGGAAGGGGCAGGATCGGCCACCGCGTTGACCACCGCCCTGGCCGACACCATCTTCAAAGCCTCCGTCGCCCAAGCACGGCGCAACGGTGGACGTCTGCCGGTGCCCGTCGTGGCAGTGCTCGATGAGGCCGCGAACGTGTGCAAGCTGCCCGAACTACCCGACTGGTACTCCCACTTCGGCAGCCAGGGCATCGTCATCGTCACGATGCTGCAATCGCTGGCCCAGGCCGCGAAAGTGTGGTCCAAGGACAAACTCGACATGCTCGTGGACTCCTCGAACGTCTACATCTACGCCGGATCATCGAACAACGAGTCCTACCTCTCGGGCCTGAGCCGCATGATCGGCCAACGCGACGTCCGTCGCCGCAGCCGCTCGCACTCCAACTCCGGTCTGGGATCGACCAGCACCAGCGAATCCTGGTCCAGCGAACCCATTCTCGGTATCGACGACCTCAAAGCACTCCCCGCCGAGCGCGCAGTGCTGGCCACCTCCGGCAACCGCACCGTCGTCACCACCAAGAACTCCTACTGGCTCGGCCCCTACGCCGAGCTGATCGACGCCTCCAAGAAGGCCTGCGCGACTGAACGCGCAGCCCAGCAAACAGCACTGACCGCTGCACCGCCCCTCGCCGCCACCACCCGGGAAAGGACCTTCTGATGACCACCCACGACACCGACACCCCCGACGACGATCCCCGCGCGCACTGGCGGTTCACCTCCGGCGCCGACTGGTTCACCAACTGGCTCAGCCACATCAAAGCCGGACGCTTCGACCGCGACACCCGCTGGTGCGCGCAGTGGTGGCGCCACGACGAAGTCGTCATCCGCCTCGAGGAGCTGTGGAAAGCGTGGGAGACCGCCCGCCTGAGCGAAGACCCCGCCGCACTGTCGTCGTGGTGGACCGCCCACCTCGACGCCCACTGGCGCACCCTCACCGCCGAAAACGGACCGCTCTACCTATGCACCCCCGAAAAACACACCACCACAGACACACTCACCGACGCGAGCACCCCACCCCCGCCCGGATGGTTCGACCCACCCGCCGACCACACCACCGCCGCGTAACACGACGAGACAAGCCAGTCATGCCACCAACGCCGCTAGTGCACTGGGCGCTCGTCGGCTGCGTCGTGCTGCTGGTGGTCCTGGCCATCACCGGCGCCGTCGTCGTCACCAGAGCAGTCCTCCGCCAACGCCGCCGACCACGACCACCTGATCACCACCGCAAACCTGACCTCGACGAGGGATCGCACCATGACCGCTGACCACGATTCGACCGCCCCACATCGCATCTACGAGCTGGCCCTCCACCGTCATGTGAGAGCCACCAAAGCGGCTCTTCCCACCACCGCCACCATCCATTGAGAGGACCGATACCCATGTTCGTCTTTCCTGCTGTTGGCGGGTGCGGCACCACCTTTGCGGGTCCGACACTGCAACTGGCTGGCCGTGATGACGTCACCGACGACACCCTCCGTCGAGCCAAGATGGGGTGGCTACTGCACTGGAGCGGCGCCGTCGTCGCGGGTGCGCTGCTGGCAGTTGTGGCGGCCAGCTACTTCTCGATCACCCCCGACAATCTGCAATCCGACGGGGCTCTGCTCAACACCATCGCGGCGTTGACTGTGTGGTTCGCACAGATGCTCGTCCTACCCGTACCCGTTGCCTACGCAGCGATCTGGTGTGTCGAGACTGCGAAAGGCCAGTGCTCGCGGCTGGTCGGTGCCCTTGCGGTCGCCCTGGCCGCCGCGGGTGCGGCGGCTGCGTTCATCGGTGTCGGGCAAGCGCTCCCGGCGACCTCGTGGTGGATGTCCAGTTCACTGTCTGCGTTGCTCAACGATCACACACCAGCGCTGTCTGCTGACATCACCGCCGACCTTCGCTCCGCGCGGCCATGGTTGTACGTGGCGGCGGCGGTCTCACTGAGCATCGTCTGCGGACCCCGCATGCGAGGCCGTCACCGTGGGCGTCTGGATTACCGGACGGTCAACGTCGCTCGGTACCTCCCGGCCGCCGACTACGAAAGCTACGCGACCGCCGATCTCGACCGCGACGTTTGTGTGCGCGGCTGCGCCGCAGGCTCGGTGACGATGTCCGGCCGCGGCGCTACCGGGGGCATGGCCGGCAAGACCTCAGACGGAACAACCGGTGGTGGTTCCTCAGGCGGGCTTGCCGGACACGGGGCGGACGGCAACTCGAGCGGCACGTCGGCAGGCGGTTCGGGGACGTCCGGCGGCTCCGATTCCGACGATCACGTCAAGGGGGAGCAACCGCTAAGAACTGAGACGGCCAATGGGCATCACGTTGACTGATCAGGTCGAGACGGGAATGCCTGTTGTGCAACTTGATTCGCGTGCGCCGCCCACGACGAGTGATGCACCGCCAACAGCACCAACACAGAACAATTCACCAGCTACCGATTGGAGACACCATGACCAAAAACATGACGACCCGCTTCGTCGCGGCGACCGTTGCGGTGAGCGCCGGGGCCTCAATTGCCCTGGGCTCACTCGTAGGAGCCGGCGCCGCCGAAGCCCTGCCCCCGGTGTCCGGAGACAGCCCGGACTGGCCCAACTACCGCGTCGGGCCGTTCGCCTCGCAATCGCTGTGCGACAACCACAAGGGTGCCTACATCCGGGTGTCTCCGTGCTTCTGGTCCGCGCCGGATAACCGGTGGTACTTCTGGGGCGAGACCATCTGACTGATTCAGGCCCTGGCAGGTGCTGGACACACCTGCCAGGGCACTGATCGGTCAGAGATCGAGCCTCTGACCAGTGAGAAACGATAGCCACCCACCCTTGCACCGGCGCAGTCCGGGCGGGGAGTGGACCTCACTTTGGTAGGAGCTCGACGCATGGCACGCAACGCCACCCCTGAGGACAACACCCCCAATCTGTTCGATCTACTCGCCGACACCGACCCATCCGGGCAGCGGATGTCGGCACCGCAGAGCACTATGGATACCCACACCGAGGAGGACACCGATGTTTCACGATCTGCGCACGGCACTGACCGAGCGGTACGCCCAGGAACTGACGCAGATGGACCGCACGCAGTTCGAGGACTTCCTGACCGCGGAAGTGACACGGCTGCAGGCCGAGATCGCTCAGACGCAGTCACAGACCGAGCTGGCGACGATCGCGGCGTGGAGGGACCAGCACGGGGGCAACGACCCGGACGTGCTGACGACGCAGCGGCTGTATCAGCAGGCCCGGTACTCGGCGGAGGAGACGGTGCTGGCGACGCTGTGGGAGGGATTCAGCAGTCCCGAGGACGACGATCAGCCGGACGACGAGCCGAACCCGGACACGATGACCGGGATGCAGCGGTGGCTGACGCAGTGGGCGATCGAGGCGAGCCGAGAGACCGAACGACTGACCGAGCAGGTGTGGCCGGATCAGACACCACGGTTTCAGGTGTGGGCCGAGCAACTGCTGGAAGCACGTCTGACCGACGGACTGCCGGTGCCCGACGGGCCGGCACATCCGCTGGTTCCGGAGCTGACCGCGATGGTGGACGCAGCGCTGGCCGATCAGGATCGCGCCGACGCCGAGCGCGTGCGGAGGTAGTCGACGACGGCCAGGGACTGCTGTTTGAGTCTCTGGACGATTTGCGGATCCCCACTGACCCGGCCGTCGTCGACCCCGGCGGCACGCCGCTGCCACCGAAGGCCGACGACGCACTGCCGCAGGTGCCGCAGTCCGAGACCGGGTTGCCGCTGACAGCGTGGGCGAGCACCCGAGTCGCCCCCGCACGCCGCCCGGACGGCTCGGTCGTCTACGTCAAGGCCGACCATGTGGTGGCCGGCCTCGAACCCGACCCCATCCCCGACTCGGAGGCACCGGAACCGGAGCCGCCGAGCATCGCGGCCCTCGACGAGGCCACCACCCCGGCACCGACCGAGGTGGTGGCTGCGACCCGGTTCACCCATCCGGGGACGGTGCTGGTGCCCTCCGGGGCCAAGTCCCGCGCCCGCGCCAATATCGCCGCACTCGAGGTCCTCACCGAGACAGCGCGCACCGGACGCCCGGCGACGCCCGCCGAGCACGAGGTCCTGGCGCAGTGGTCGGGGTGGGGTGCCGCGGCCGACATCTTCGACGAGTCCAAGCCGGAGTGGGCACCCGAACGCGACCAGTTGCGCGCCCTGTTGGATTCGGAGCAGTGGCGTCAGGCGAAGGCCTCCACACTCAACGCCCACTACACCGATCCGGCGATCGCCCAAGCGATGTGGTCGGCGATGACTCGCGCTGGTTTCGACGACGGGCTGGTGCTCGAACCGGGTTGTGGCAGCGGCACGTTCATCGGTCTGGCACCGCCCGGCGCGCAGATGGTGGGGGTGGAGCTCGACCCGACGACCGCCCAGATCGCCCATCTTCTCTACCCCGACGCCCAGGTGCGGTTGGAGGGTTTCGAGACCACGCGCGTCCCGGACGGCTCGTTCGCCGCGGTGATCGGCAATGTGCCGTTCGGTGGGTTCACGGTGCACGACCCGATCCACAATCCGGCCCGCCACCGCATCCACAACCACTTCTTGCTCAAGTCGCTCAACCTCACCGCCCCCGGCGGCTACGTCATGGCGATCACCACCGCCGGGACCTTGGACGCGGCCTCGGACAAGGCGCGCCGCGACATGCACGCCGTCGCCGATCTCGTCGGCGCGGTGCGGTTGCCCTCGACCGCATTCGAACGGGTCGCCGGCACCCAGGTCGTCACCGACGTGCTGGTGTTCCGCCGCCGCGAACCCGACGTCGCCGCACCTGCGGACGCCGACTGGCTGCATTCTGACCTCGTAGCCCTCACCGACCGGACCGGCGAGACCACCGAGATCGGGGTGAACCGCTACTTCACCACCCACCCCGAGCATGTGCTGGGCACGATGCGTGTCGATCGCGGGCTCTACCGCGACGGGATGCTCGTCGTGTCCGCCGAAACCGGCAGCGATGTCGCCGCCGACCTCGACGACCGACTGACCAACATCGTCGACGCCGCACTGGAACGCGGCGACGGACTGTTTCTCGCCGACGACACCGCCACAGCCGGGATGGAGTTCACCGCCGGCGCCCTGGACGCCGCCGCCCTCTACGGCGAGGACATCCCGATCGGGCACGTCAACTACGACGAGACCACCGGGGTGTTCACCCGCCGCGGAATCGACGGCGATGAGCCGATGAAGGTGCCCGCGACCCGCACCACCGAGACCCGGCACCTGTTGCGGCTGCGCGATCTGTTCGCGGCCACGATCGCCGCCCAGCGCACCCAGAGCAGCCGCGCCGAGCGGGATGCGCTGCGCGCGGACCTCAACGAGGTCTACGACGCATACCTGAACACCTACGGCCCGGTGAACCGGGCGAAGCTGGTGGGCGGCAAGGAACGCACCGCCGAGGAAGCCGCGAAGAAGTTCGCAGAACTCGAAGGCAAGTGGCGTACTGCCAATCGCGACGCCGACGGCGCCGACTATCCCGGCCCGCTGCCCGAGGACGTGGCGGCCGAGCTCGATGAGAAGGCATGGCAGGTCAGCGCACCCTCGCGGCGCCAAACCCATCTCGAGGCGGTCCGCGCCGATCCGGGGATGGCCGGCGTGCTGGCGTTGGAACGCTACGACGACCAGACCGGCACGGTCAGCAAGACCGCGGTGTTCTCCCGCGACGTCGTCGTCGCCCCGGTCCCGGTGTCACGCGCGGACACCCCGGCCGAAGCCGTCGCGATCAGTCTCGGTGAACGCGGGCGAGTCGATCTCGACCGTGTCGCCGAACTGCTCGACCAACCCGCCGCCCAAGCGCGCGAGTCGATCCGTGGGCTGGTCTACGCCGATCCCGACATGCCCGAAGATCTGATACCCGCACCCACAGCGTTGTCGGGCAACGTGCGCGCCAAACACGCCCGCGCCGCCGAAGCTGCCCGCACCGATCCCGGGAACCGGGACTGGGCAGAGCTAACACAAGCACTGGCGCAGGTGATTCCGGACGACAAGCAACCCTCCCAGATCGGGTCGGTCAAGCTCGGACCGACCTGGATCGAGCCGCGCGACTACGAAGCGTTCGTGCGCGAGACCTTCGGCGCCACGAGTGCCCGAGTGACGCGCGCGGCCGGTTCGTGGGGCGTCGAGGTGCCACCTGACGAACGCAACAGCGCGCTGATGCGCACCGAGTACGGCGCCGACAATGCCGACAGGAGGAACAAGGCGCTCGATGCGATCGACCTCACCGAGATGCTGCTCAACCAACGGTCGATCGTGGTCAAGAACTCGGGGCCGGCGCAGGAAGAGGGGGCACCGGAAGTCGATGCCCAGGCCACCATCCTCGCCCAGGTCCAAGCGGAGAAGATCTCCACCGAGTTCCGGTCGTGGCTGTGGTCGGATGATGAGCGCCGTGACCGCCTCGTCGCTGAGTGGAATCGCCGCTTCAACACCTGGGTCCGCCCCGAGCACGACGGGTCCAGGCTGGTGCTGCCCGGGTTGTCCCCGGTGTTCGAGCCGCACCCCTACCAACGCGATGCGGTGGCGCGGATTCTCGCCGAGCCGACGGTGCTGCTCGATCACGTGGTCGGCGCGGGCAAGACCGGCACGATGTTCATGTCGGCGATGGAGCTCAAACGCCGCGGCCTGGTCAATCAGCCGTGGATCGTGGTGCCCACCCATCTGATCGAGCAGTTCGGCCGCGAAGTGAAGATGTGGTACCCCGCGGCCAACGTGCTCGTGGGACGCAAAGGCATGTCGCCTGAGGACCGTCGCGTGTTCGCCGCCCAGACCGCGACCAGCGACTGGGACATGGTCATCATCCCAGCCTCGGTGTTCTCCGCGATCCGGGTCCACCCGCAACGCCGTGTCGACTACATCGCCGGCCAGCTCGCCGAACTCGACGCCGAATTGTCTGCGAGCGCGGGCGACATGACCCAGGCAACGGTCAAGAAGATCGAACAGGCAAAGAAGCAGCTCCAGAAACGACTCGACGCCGCGACCGATCAGGCCAAGAAGGACCACGGGGTGTTGTTCGAAGACACCGGCGCGGACTATCTGTTCGTCGACGAGGCCCACGAGTACAAAAACAAGGGCCGCCAGTGCACGATCGACTCGCTGTCACTGACCGGGTCGAACAAGGCCGAGGACCTGTCGTTGAAGCTGGACTACCTGCGTGAACGCCGCCAACACCAGGCGGCCGCGGCCGGGCGGGTCATTACCCCGGGCGCTGAGCGGGTCGCGACGTTCGCCACCGGCACCCCGATCGCGAACTCGCTCGCCGAGTCGTGGGTGATGCAGCAATACCTACGCCCGGATGTGCTGGAGGCGGCCGGGGTCCGCTCGATCACCGACTGGGCGGCGTCGTTCACCGCGACCCGCTCGGAGACGATTCCCAACGCCACCGGCACCAAACTGCGTGTCGTGTCGAAGGTGTCGGCGTTCGCGAACCCGAAAGAGATGTTCGCCATGGCCGCCCAGTACACCGACGTCGTTGTCCGTGAACAGGTCCCAGCCAATCTGCCCACCCATGACGGGCGGCAGATCATCACCAGCACCCCCGGTCAAGAGCGGCGCGATTTCATCGCCGACCTCGACTATCGGGCCGACCATCTCGACCCGCGACGCGCCGACATCGACAACGTGCTCAAGATCCTCAACGACGGCCGCAACGTCGCCCTCGACCCGGCGCTGGCCAACCTCGAACCGGATCCGGGAAACACCCGCGCCGATGCCGTGGCCGAACAAGTCGCCCGCATCTACCACGCCACCGCCGACAACGAATACCTCACCGAGGAAGGGGAGCGGTCCCCAATCCGAGGAGCGTTGCAGCTGGTGTTCTGTGACCGTGGCACCCCGCGACCCGACGGCCCGTCGGTGTACTCCAACCTCAAAGACCTTCTCGTCGAGCAGTATCAGGTGCCCGCGGAGAAGATCGCGTTCATCCACGACGCCAAGTCGCCGTCGCAGAAACTGGCGTTGCAGGCCGACTGCCGCGCTGGTCGGATCGCAGTGCTGGTCGGGTCGACCTCGAAGATGGGCACCGGCATGAACGTCCAAGGCCGCCTCATCGGCCTGCACCACATGGACGTGCCGTGGCGACCCGCCGATCTCGAGCAACGCGAAGGCCGGATCATCCGCCAAGGCAACCAGAATCCGCAGATCGAGATTCTGAACTACGTCACCGCAGGCACCACCGACACCGTCATGTGGTCGAAAGTCGAATCCAAGGCGGCGTTCATCGAACAGGCCAAACGCGGGCAACTCGACGACGTCGCCGAAGTCGACGACATCGCCGACGACTCACTGTCTGAGGCGGCCGCGGCGACCAAAGCCGCCGCGACCGGCGACGAACGGTTCCTCGAAATGGCCACCCTGGAAGACGAGGTGAAAAGCCTGTCCGCACTGGCCAGCGCCCACGCCGACTCCCGCTCCCACGCGCGGCGGGTCGTGGCCGCAGCGGACCGGGCCATCCCACGGCTGGAAGGCAGCATCGAGAAACTCGATCTTCTGCTGGCCGGTCACCAGGAGTGGATTGACGCCGGCAAGGAGTTCGTCGTCACCGGAGACCGGCCCCGGTCGAAACGTCCGGAACGGTCCGAGGCGCTGTTGTCGCGGGTCACCGCGGTCTACCACGAGCTCAAAGGTGCTGGCATGAAGCAATCCATGCCGATCGCGTCAATACCGTCGGGGCTGCAAGCGCACGCCTCACGCGAGTTCGCCCAGGACAAAGTGCATGTGTGGCTCGATTGCCCTGGGCGGCCGGGGTTCACTGTGGACGCCTCTCAGGTGTTCACCTCCGCCGAGCGGCGCACCGCCACGGCGTCTGGGCTCGCCACCCGTCTGGAGAATCTGTACACCGGACTCGACGACACCCGTGCTCAACTGGTCGCCGACATCGCCAGCTACCGTCGCGAAGTCGAGGTCAATGCGCCGCGTATCGACGCACCGTTCGCCCGGGCGGATGAGTTGCAGACCAAACAGGTTCGGCTACGACAACTGCGGATGGAGATCGAACGGGCCCAACAGTCCGAGGAAGCTGTCGCCGCCCGCCAGGCCGCCGAGGAACGGATGCGTAGCGCCGGTCGTGAACCCGGCTGGAGTCTGGAACTCAACCCGACACCGGTCATGGTCGAAGAAGCAGGACTCGACCATGCCGCCGACTACGTCGCCGTGATGAAACGCTCCCACCAACACCGAGCAGAGCTCTACCAGGCCGAGAAGAACGAGAAGGACACCACCACAGCAGAACCGGGGATCGGGACACTGCTCGCCGACACCCGACCCCCACCAGAGGCAGAACGCACAGAGAACACCGGATCGCAGCCCCCGCCACACGACCCACTCGATAACGGGCCACAGCCCCAACGCGACCCGGACCTGGACCTGTGAGCGCGACAGTGACGTTCACCGCGCTCAGACGCAGACGATGGCGGGTGCGAGCTCGCTGTCGCACCCCCGATGCGGTTCTCGGCCCGGCCTGGCAAGCAGGTCGAGCAGGCCGCCTCGGACCCGGCCACGCCTGTCCCAGGTTCGTGATAGAAGCGAACCGCCAAACCACCCGCGCACCCATCACCAGCAACCGATACCGAACAGGACGTGACTTCATGCCTTTGCAAACAGCTCGACTCTCCACCGCCGTCAAGACCATCGTCGCCGGACTTCTCATCACCGCCGGCCTCGCCACGGGTCTCGGCCTAGGTAGTGGGCAAGCGCACGCGAAGATCGACGACGGCCGATATAAGTACCAGCTGGTCATGTACGGCGTCATCCCCTACCCGGAATCCAACGCGCGAGTGATCGGCAACCGTCTGTTCCAAGACATCTACGGCGTCGGGCCGTGGAATGCCACCAACAGCCACATCACCCAGACCCGAAACGGCGGCATCGTCTCGATCGCCGGTGACCCAGTCGCGCACTGGTACTCCCGCATCGAACTACGCAAGACACCACACGGTTACAAAGGTGTTCTGTTCGCCGGCGGCGTCCCCACCGGCGACGTCTACCTACGTAAAGTCCGCTGACGACACCAAGGGTCGCGCAGGAATTGCTTGTGCGACCCTTTGTCGTTCGGTCGATCGGACGGACGACGCTGTCGGGCGGGCGGTGCTGGCAAACAGTGACGTTCACCGCGTTCCGACTGAGGCGTCGACGGGGTGGACGTCCTGGCACTACCATTCGCGATGACAAAGGTCGGGGTTATTAAAGGGAATACACGATGCTGACGAGGTCGGGGATACGCGCGGGGGTGGCGGGTGCGGCGCTCAGTCTCGCGGTAGCTACCGGTGGGGTGGTGCTGTCCAGTCCGCCGGCGCAGGCCGCGCGGATCGTCGAGACGTCGCAACCGGGGATGGTGGTGATCGAACTCAGCCACGCCGACACCGTGGCCGCCGCCCACCTCGGCGCCGGTCGGGTCATCAACGCCGTCCTGGGCAACGATTACTGGGGCGTCATCCTGGAAACCGACTCCCGCTATCGCGCCGGGGCGTACTACCGTCCGGACAAGGCCGCCAGCTGGAATGACGTGACCGGTCATCAGGTCATCTCCGAGGCCGCCGCCCACCCAGGCGGGAGGGTCGTGATCGCGGTCTACGTTGACCGAACCAAGAGCCTGAACGGACATCCGCTGTGGATACAGCAGGTCTGGTGACCGGCGTGACGAAGAGGGAGTGGACGTGCCGTATCTCGGGTTGATCTACCTGGTGATCCTAGTGATCGCACTGATCGACATCATCAACACCGACGACGCCGCCGTGCGCGGGCTACCCAAGTTCGCCTGGGTAATCCTGGTGGTGATGCTGCCGTTGGTCGGTGCGCTGGTGTGGCTGGCGGTCGGACGCCCGGCCACTGATGAGCGACCACACCGGCAGCACACGAGTGCGGCCAGCGAGTTCCCGGAATACGACCACCCGGGCCGCTACGTCCCGCAAGATCCTGAGGCAGACCGGGAATTCCTGCAGCAGTTGCGCGATCGAGCCGAACAGCAACGCCAGACCGCCCGCAAGCAGCAACGCGCCGCCGACCGATCTGACCGCCCAGACGACATGGGCCCGCCGCCGGCCTCCACGTGAGGGTCAGAATCGATGCGCATGGCGGATCGCAACCACCAGTGCGGGGTAGGTACGTCATAATCAGGCGATGGTGTTCGGTGATCCCACAGCGGAGAGCAGTTTTCCGATAAGTCAGCTGTTCGCTGCGCAATCCGGCCCTAACGAATCCCTACCTGATGACGAACTCGGACCAGATCTGCTGTACCACTACACCGATTCCGCTGCGCTAACAGGGATCATCGCTCCGGGGGGATGGCCGATCGAATACCCGGACTCGGCAGTTCATGCGTCGGCTGCGAAATTGTGGGCATCGGATGCCCGCTACATGAATGACGAGCAAGAACTGCTCTTTGGAGCCAAGATCTTTCACCGCCACCTCCGTCGCGCGGCCAGCCGGCCCGGCGTCGACGACGTTCTGGGGAACGCGTTCACTGCGGTCGCGGACGCCTTTGCGAATCTGTCGGTCTACGACTGGGAGTTTGGGTGCTTCGCGGTGTCGTTGAGCGCGGAGCCCGACCTCTTGTCACAGTGGCGTGGCTACGGTGGCGGTACGGGCGGCTTCGCGATCGGTTTTACCTGGGATGCGCTGGCCGGTCACACTTTCGCCTTCCATCCCAAGTCAACCGCGATGGGGACAACCGCCTTCCGCACCGAGCTGCGCAAAGTCGGCTACGGCGAAACAGAGGCCGAGCGCCGAGCAGAACTCTTTGTGTCGTCCACGATCGCTCGCTGGCATACCACCGGAATGGGAGGACTCATTCGAGAGGGTGATGCACCGCATCTTCAGTTTCTGGCTGAGCAGGTATTCCGTGAGATCGCGACGGTAAAGGACGATGCATTCGCTGAGGAACAGGAGTGGCGGCTCTGGGCGATCAGCGAGGCGAAATATCCGGTGAACGTCCGTTCGGGCCGTTCCGGTCTAGTGCCTTACCTTGAGGTGGGCGTCAACTTGCGGTTCGATGATCACACGCATCCTACAATCGGAGCACTGATTGTAGGCCCACATGCAGTACAGGATGGCCAGATAGCCGCGGCCCGTGAGCTATTGAAGATGCAGGGGCACGACCCCCGTGTAGTAAGGGGGTCCGAGGTTCCATTCCGGGGATAACCGGAGAGGTAGCCCCAAGTGCCGCGTAGTCAATGACGATTTCCCTCGGTGTTGCGCCGGGGGAGCTTTCAGAACTCGAAAGTGCGCCACTGGGTGGTCTGTC
This sequence comes from Gordonia sp. UCD-TK1, assembly GCF_001691435.1. NCBI lineage: Bacteria > Bacillati > Actinomycetota > Actinomycetes > Mycobacteriales > Gordoniaceae > Gordonia > Gordonia sp. UCD-TK1. Next base: position 78,307 of record NZ_LZMP01000003.1, read on the forward strand.
TGAGACGCTCAATGTCGTCTCGGGTGAGGCGGACGAACTGCCTTCTGTGGATGTATCGCACCCCCGTCCTGCCCTGTGTCACGTCGCGGTCAGATCGAACTGGCGGGGAGCCGGCCAGCCAGGCGGCGATCATCGGCTGGCCGTGCGGGTCGACGGTGCGTTCCCATTGCAGCACCTTGCAGTAGTTCTGGACGGGGTCCGGACTGTCGGTGTATCTAACCTCGATCAGCATCCACCAGTCGCCTCCATCGTTAAGAACGGGTACAGGCACGGGTTCGGTCATTGCGCGCTCCTTCGGGTGTTTCGGCTGCCCGAGAGGTTAGCTGGGGATGCAGACACGGCGCGTGTACGCGATGGCTTACAGCAGGATCTTCGCCGTCAGCTCAGCTCAGATGTCGTATCCGGAGTCTCGGCGAGGCGCAGTGTCCGGCGGTAGATCGCTGGTGCGGGGCGGCAGCGCGGCCGACGCGGAAGGGACGGTCGTAGGTTCAGCTTGGGTTCCTGTGTGGTCAAGTGCCGTGCGGATCGAGTCTTCGACGGCCCGGGCCTCGTCGGGAAGGTCGTGGCGGCGGGCCACTTCGGCTCGGGCGTGAGCTATGGCGGCGGCTGCGGCGTCGCGATCGTCGATGGCCGTCTGGTGGAGCTGGCGGGCACGGGCATCGGTCTGCTCGGCGGCTGCGAGTTCGCGTGCAAGCGTGGCGGTGTCGGCGGCGCGGGCGGTCAGTTCGTCCCATTGGTGTTCGGGAACACCGACGTCCCGACGGGTCTGTTCGTGGGCGGCGGCGAGGTACTGATGCTGACGCTCGGCCGCGGCTACCGCCTCGGCGAGACGCTGGTGGTGCTGGTCGTGCTCGGCGCGCGCTTTGCGGCCGCGCCCGGCCGGCGGCAGTACCGCCAGCTCGGTGCGTGCGTCGGTGACGCGGTCGGCGGCGTCGGCGAGGGCGAGTCCTGCGGTGCGGGCGGTGGTGATGCGGTCGACGGTGTCGGCGAGTTCGGCGTGCTCGGCGCGCACCCGCGGCGTCCGCTCGGGCGCTGGCCGGCTGGTCCTCAGATCGTCGACTGCGAGGGTGTGGCGGCGGGTGAGGGTGCGTAGGTGCGCGGTGAGCTGGTCGTCGCTCATGGCGCGGAGGGGGTCCGCGCGCAGCCAGTCGCGCAGCTCGGCATCGACGTCTTCAACGACCGCGGTGGCGGTGGCTTCGGTGGCGGGTTGGGTCGCCGACGGTGCGACCACGTCGGGGGTAGCGACAGGCCCGGTGGCCGGGGTGGGCATGAGGTAGGTGTCGCGGTGGTGGTGGGCGGTGTGGGTGAGTGCGTGGACGTGGTTGAGGCGGTTGTCGATTCGGTAGATGCGGGTGGTGAGGTCGGCGCGGCGGGCACGGAGGTCGGCGAGGTTGAGTTCGTCGAGTTCGCTGGCTTGTAGGCGCATGAGTTCGACGTCGGTGTCGGTGACGCGGACACCACCGGATTCGGCGATCGCTTCCTCGAGGCGGGTGTTGGCGTCGGCGTAGACGGCGGCGAGGGCGTCGCGGTCGGCGACCGCGGCAGTGATGCGCCAGTCCAGAGCGGTGGCGTCGGCCTCGGCGCGTAGTGCAGCGAGGTCGGGGGCCTCGTCGTCGCTGAGGGGGTCGAGGTCGGTGGTGTCGGCGGCGCGCAGTTGAGCGGCGGTGCGGCGCAGGGCGGTGGCCTGGTTCGTGAGATCTTCGATGAGTTGTTCGGCCATCATCAGGTCGTGGTGGTGGCCGGCGGTGTCGGAGGCCGCGGCGAACTGGTGATCGGCGGCGGCCCGCAACGCGAGCACGTGCGGCGCCATGGCTTGCTGGTGGGCGCTGGTGCCGGTGTTGATCGCTTCGCGTAGCTGCGCCATGTCGGTGTCGAGTTCGGCAAGCTGGGCGGTCAGTTCGTAACGCAGCGCGATGCATTCGGCGAGGTCACTCGGCGCGGCGAACCGATCGGGTGCAGCGAGAACGTCGGCGGCGAAGTCGTCGAAGTCCAGGTCCTCGTAGCGGTCCAACTCCTCGGCGCCGAGGTCCACGCCGGGTTCGGGTGGCGGTTCGGTGGCGGTGAGCGCAGCGAGGTAGTCCTCGTCGACCGCGGCGAGCTCGTGGTCGGTGTCGACGGTGGGCTGGCCGGTGAGGGTATCGGCCCAGGGGTCGGACAGTCCGGCGGCTTCGGCGGCGGCTTCGGCGGCGGCTTCGTCGTCGGGGGTGGGGGGAGCGTCGGCCGGAGGTACAGCGTCGGTGGCGTGGCTGCTGTGGGTGACGAGCAGTTCGACTCGCCAGGTGAGCAGGCGGGCGTATTCGTCGAGGCGGACGGCGTGGTGGTCGTCGTCGTCGGCGCCGTGGTGGAGCAGGGTGTCGGCGAGGTCGAGTAGCTCGTGGGGGTTCCACTGGGCGGGGTCGGCGGCGTTGACCGCGGCCACGAGTGCGGGCCAGGCGCGGTCGGTGAGGATCGCGTCGGCGGCGCGGTCGCCGACGATCCCGACGAGCATGTCGGCCCAGTTGGGGCGCAGTCCGGTGTTGGTGGCTTCGGCGGCGGCGGGGGCCAACTGTCCGGACAGGCGCCACCACAGTGCGGCGGCGGGCATTTCGGTGGGCAGCGGGTTATCGGCGAGGGCGTCGTGGGCCAGGGCATGCACGTCGAGGCCGGCGCGGGCGGCCAGCGCCAGGTGGTCGGCGAGTTCGGGCCAGTACGGGTCGGCGAGGAGGTGGGGGTCGAGGTCGCGGGCGAGGTCGGCGTAGCGGGCGGCCTCGGCGGTGGTGGTGATGAGCGCGTCGGCGCGCTCGGTCAGCGCGGCGTGCCGCCGTGCCAGGGCGATGGAATCTGGTCGCGGTCCGGCAGGACGGCGGTCGGTGTCGTCGACGCCGCGGGCTGCGCGGAACACGGCGAGTTCGGCGACGAGCTCGCGGCCGCGTTCGGGGTCAGCCAGTAGCAGCGGACGGGCCCATACGGGGGCGGTGGTGGCGTCCCAGGCGGTGGCGCGTTCGGTGACGGCGGCGGCGAGGTCAGTGACGAGGGCGTCGCGGCGGGTGAGGTAGGGCGCCCACTGGGGGTCGTCGAACCCGTCGGGGACCCGCGGCAGCCAGGGCAGGGGCCCGCCGCCTGCGGAGTGGTGTTGGGTGGGGTCCAGTCGCCAGTCGAGCACGGCGGCCGGGTCGGCGGCGGTGGCCAGTTCGCGGTGGGTGATCGCGGCCTGCAGCCGCGCGATCGGGTCGTCGCCACCGAGGGCCAGCGTGGCGAGGTGGGTGCGCAGGGTGGGCCAGGCCGCGCACGCGGTGAGCGTGCCCGCGGGGGTGCCGGTGTGGGTGCTGTAGAGGGCGTCGGCGTCGTGTTCGAGGTCGCGCAGCGCCTTGGCGCCGAGGGTGTGTTCGGCGGCGGCACCGAGGGCGTGGTCGTAGGCGGCCGCGGCGCGGGCCAGGCGCAGGAACGGGTCGGCGGCTTCGCGTTGGGCGGTGGTCGCCGACTGTTGGGCGCCGTCGCGGCCGAGGATCGCCGCCAGGGTTTCCAGCCCCGTCTGGGGGTGGCGGGCCTTGGGGGTGGTGGCGTTGTGTGGGTCGGTTTCGGTGGTGGGCAGGTAGATGTGGTTGCCGTGGCGGCCGCGGGTCATCGCGACGTAGAGCAGCTGGCGGTCTAGGGCGTCGGAGCCGATGACGTGGCAGGTGTCGGCGGTCATGCCCTGGGCGGCATGGATGGTGGAGGCGTAGCCGAGGGTGGTGTGTTCGGCGACGTAGTCAGCGGGTAGCTGGACGTGCCGGTTGAGGTCGAGGTGCTGGGCGGTCAGGGTGCCGTCGGCGCCGATGTGGGTGACCCGCCACCGGTCGCCGTTGCGGACCCAGTCGGTGGCCGACACGCGTAGGTCGCGGCGGTTGCTGCGGGTGCTGATGATGTCGCCGACGCTGGCCGACAACCCGTCCGACAGCCGCAGTTCCGGCCCGTGCAGGTGTGGGTCGATGGCCGCCAGGCGGTCGGCGCGGGCGCGTTCGTTGAGAGCGTTGACGGTGTCGCGGGTGGCGGCAATCATCACGGTGTCGCGGCCCTGTGCGCGGTCACGTGCCCATGCCCGGTAGGCGTCATCGGCGGCGGCAGCATCGGATTCGACGTGGATGCGGCCGTGGTCGGCGTAGAAACCGAGGGCGGCGGGGTCACCGTCACGCAGCGCCAGCGACGCCGCACCTTCAGCGGCATCGGAGAACCGCACCACCTGGCTCAGGGTGAGAGCGCCGGTCTCGTGGGCGACGTCGCGCAGCACACCGCCGGCCGAGATGGACGCGAGCTGCTGGTCGTCGCCAACCAAACGCACACTGCCACCGCGGGCGGCCACGCACCGAATGACCTCATCGAGATCGGAGGTGGAGGCCATCCCGGCTTCGTCGACCACGACGAGGGTGTTGGGGCCGATCTGGGTGTACCAGTCGGGCAGTTTGAGGTTCTGATATGTCGGGTCGGCCAGCGTTTTCTTGGCGGCGGCGACCTTGTTGGCGAGCTCGGGTTTACCGATGGTGCGCCAGCGTGGTGTGGCGGCCAGGGCGCGGGTCTGGGCGAGTTCGCGCTCCGCAGTGGCGAGTTGGACGAGTTTGGCGGCAGTGTCGGTGGTGGTGTCCAGTTCCTCGCGCAGCACCGCCGCGGCGGCAGCGGTGGGGGCCAAGCCGATGAGGGTTCCGCCACTGTCGGTCCACGCCCGTGCGAGGGTGCGCATGGCGGTGGTCTTACCGGTACCGGCGGGCGCCAGGACCAGTTGCACACGGCGCCCGGAGGTCGCCAGCTCGCGCACCATGGCGGCCTGTCCGGCGTTGAGTTCGCGGCCGTTGGCGGCCTGCTCGAGCAACGCGATCTCGACGGTGGTCTCGTCGAGTCGGCGGCCATCGGAGCGCTTGGCGGCGGCCACAATCCGGTGCTCGGCGGCGAGGATGTCAGTGCTGGTGTGCAGCGCGACGTCGTGTCGCACGAACACTGATTCGCCGTTCGCGCGACGCAACACCTCGGGTTCGTTGAGGTCGCCGTCGAGGGCGTCAGAGGACACCGCGACGCTGGTGTCAGCGGCCAGTGCGGTGTCGACGATGCGCTCGACGGCGGCGGCGAGTTCGTCGGTGTCGGTGATGCCGGCGAAGTCGCGGGCACGCAGTTGACGTTCGGCTTCGGCGCGCAGATGCGGACGCTGCCAGCGGGCGCGCGTGGCCGAGATGTTCTCGACGCAATTGCCGGCGAGCTCGGTGCACAACTCGTCAGTGAACTCCGGATGCTCGCGAGTGTGGGGGCGAGGATTGGTGGCCTCGTGCACGAGGTCGCTGATCGCCCGATCGCCGCCGAGGATGCGTCGCGCATCGGCCCGCCACGCCTGCCGCTGCTCGGCATAGGAGCGGGGTTCGTGCTTGGCTTCGCGGGTGTCCAGGGTGGCCTGCTGGGCCAGATCGAACGCCTCACCGGTGGTGGGTTCACGGCCGTGATCGGCGAGGAACTGCTTCGACAGTTCACCGATCCGGTCCTCGATCGCCGCACGCCGCGACGACCACCGGGCCATCAGTTCGGCGGACACACCGTCGATCTCGCGGACAGGTCGCTTGCGCACATCGGCCGAGAACCGTTCGCTGAACGACACCCCCAAATCGCGCTGGAGGTACAGCTCGATGCGCGAGTTGTACACCTCCGACGCCGACACGGTGGCCTTGAACAACGGGGTACCGTCCAGGGCCATCCACCGGGTGATCCCGGCAGCGTCACGCACCCGCACCTTGTTGGAGATGGCGACGTGGGTGTGCAGGTCCGGGTCCCCGGCTCGGGAGTCGCGGTGGGTAAAGGCTGCGGCGATCAGACCGTCGGTGTCGACCTGGGCGATGCCGTCGGTTCCCAACCGCGACAGGCACGCTTCGCGTTCGATGAACGCCAGCGCATCAGCGACCGCCTGACGGTGGGCGGCCTCGATCTTCTCGGCCATCGGCAGCGGCGCAACCGCCCACAACGCCGACACCGATTTCACCGGACTGAACGTCATGTCGTACCCGGCAACCGCCGACTGACGCCGACGGCTTTCCTGCGCGATGAAGCCCGACAGCTCGCGCGAATCCCGCGGCGGCCGACGGTAGGTTTTCGTGAATCGCTCGCGGCCCAACTCCGTGCGCAACGCCGCCCGGGTGTCGTCGTCGATGACAGCATCCCACCGCTCGCCGCGGGCGAGGTTGTGGTCACGGAATACCACCGCGAGTTCCTGTAGGAACTCCGGGAATTCGTTGTAGACGGCGTAGGCGTTGCCCAGTTTCGTCGCCGCCAACGCCTGGGCAGCGCGGCAGTCCGAGGAGGCCACGGCGTGCTGCTCGATCGCGGTGGCGTTGGGGTGGCGACCCTCACCGAACAGTGCCTTCATCTGCGCCGCCGACACCATCGACCCCGCCTCGACGGTGCGTGCTTCGGCGAGCTCATCAGCGACGTCCAGGCTCGATCCGACGTCGCTCAGCCCGGCCAGCCCGGACCCGATCCACTGCCCCGGCGAGTCACCTTTGGCGCTGTAGTAGTCGGCCAGTGAGACCCGACCTTTGTCGGTGGCGTCCATCGCCGCAACGGATTTCGTCAGGTACTCATACCCGTCGCCGGCGGTGAGCTTGTGGATGGTTGCGGTCACTCAGGTCACCGCCGGAATGGGCGCAGCTCGTTGGTCCGGGCCACCGCATGGATGCTGGCGCGGTGCGCCCGGACCAGCTCGGTAATGACTCCGCTGGCAACCTCGTCGCCGCCCTCGATCCGCTCGGCCAACGTCCCGAGAAGTTCCGCGGTGGCGGTGGGGGAGGCCAGCACCTGGGCCACCGCATCCTGGGCGGTCATCCCAGTCGCGGCGGGCCGGTCGTGGCGGCGGACCCACGCCGCGCGACGGCAGTCCGTCGAGCACCAGCGGCGCGGCCGACCGCGCCGCGGCGCGCCGTCTCCGGGCAGCACACCACCGCAGTGATCGCACGTCCCGGCAGCGGCCATGGCTGCATTCTGGCACATTAATTTCGTCGGACGAATCCGGAATGCAAGAGGTGTGTTGGAGTTAAAGCGGTTGTAGGTTCGTGGGGTGAGGTGTGGGGTGAGGTGTGGTGTGAGCCGGTTCGGGGTGTGGTGCAGGTGAGAAGGCTGAGGGGCGGAAGCGGGAAGGCGGAAATGGTGGCGAGGTGAGGGGGAGTGAGGGTGAAAAGTGCACCGAGAGTGGGCGTGTGGCGGCGGCGAGGGGGCGTTGGCCGGCGTTATCGTGTCGGGTATGCCGTCGAACAATTCAAAACTCACTGCCAGTCAGGCGCGTGCTGCTGCGCGCAAACGAACCCTCGGGGCGTTGGAGACGCGTCGAGCCGAGGAACGCGAGAAACTCGAACGCAAACTCGAAGCCGAGTTGCGGGTGATGGAAGCCAACGAGGCCAACATCGCCGAGTTCCTGCAAGCCGACTCCGAACTCGCCGCTGCCGAAGCGGAACTGCGCGTGATCACCGAGCGGTCAGCGAAGGCGAAAGCCGCCGCGCTCGCCGCGATCGCCGAGCGGGTAGGAAGTGTTAGTGGAGCGGCCGATCTCGTGGAGATCAGTGCCGCGAAGGCCAAGACGCTGCTGCGTGAGGCGGGCCTGTCCGTCGGGACCAAGAAAGCCACCAACAGCTCGGAGCCAGCACCGACCCCCGGCGATCCGGATGCGGCCCCCGATGAGACCCGCGCCGAGCCCTCTGATCCCGCGGTGATGTCGGCCTAGGGTTCTACGGTTCGGCCATGAGTGTCGACCCCGACCACGATCAACTCGGCCTGTTCGCGGTGCCGGCCACCCACCTGGCGGTCGGCACCGCGACACCGTCGCCGGGTGTGGTCACCGACCCGACGCTGATGCCCGATGCTCGCGCCGAGCAACACTTCTGGCAGCACGTCGTACTCACACCCCGTGGCTGCTGGTACTGGATCGGCGCGATCAGCTCCCCCGACGGGTACGGCCGATTCACCTTCCGCCGAAACAACCGCCAACGAGCGATCAGTGCGCACCGTTTCGCACTGCTGCTGGTGCACCCCGACCTCGGCGCCGACGCCGCCGACATCGGCGAGCACTACTGCAACGAACCACTGTGCGTGCGCGTCGATTCCGCCCACGTGCGCATCGGCACCCAGACCAACAACCTCACCTACGCCGTCGGCCTCGGCCGCCACCGCGGATCACGACCAACCACCGCCATCGACCGCGCCGCGCGCTCGATCATGCTGCGCACCTACCTACGCGACGGCGGCGACCCCGACCACGCACACCGACTGTTCCAACCCGTACCGTCCACACCCGCCGACCAACTCGGCCTGTTCTGAAACAACAACCCGCCTTGTGTTAGTGCCCGGCGCTCACACCGTGCTCCTCACAGCATTGCGCCGTACCCCCGCCCGAGCCCAGATTGGGAAACTTCGATGCTCGAACTCAAATCGACTGGCTCGCAGAGACTGAGCGAGCGTCAGCGGTTCAACGCTTTGCGTGGCGGTGCGCTCGTGGTCGCCGCGGGGTCATACCTCGCCGCGTTCGGCGTGAGCATCTACTCCGCGGTTGCTGGCTTCGGCGAAGGACCCACCTCGCAACCGTTTGCCTGGTCTAACGAGAAGAACCTATGGGTGTGGCCGATCGCCGGAGTGCTTGTGTTTGTCCTCGGCACTCTGGTGCTGAGCGATACCGCCAGTCGGCCGTGGTGGACCTGGCCGAAGTGGACACGCCGAGCGCCATTGTCGCGCTCGACCTACCTGGCGTGCGTGAGCGTGTACGTACTGAGCGTGTACGCCACTCTCGGCGTTCGGTGGCTCGTCGAACTCGCGCTGCCAGCGCTTGCCGTCGACGACGCGAGCACGGCAGCGCAGCGTCCGTTGGCGGCCGCGGTCATCGCGGGACTGAGGGCCGGGTTCGGTGAGGAAGTGTTCGTTGTCGCGGTGCCGATCGCGGCGCTGGCGATGTGGCTGCCGTCGACTCGCGCAGGCTTGATCGCGGCGTTGTGCGTGCTCGTTCCGATGCGGCTGGCCTATCACGTGTACTACGGGGCCGGCCTCTGGGTGAGCATGGCCCTGTGGGCAGTGGTGTCGGCGTACATGGTCTGGCGGTGGCGTGACTACCGGCTCGTGATCGGGTTCGCGTTGGCGCACGCGGCATACAACATCTGCGAGGGCTACGCGTTGGCTTTCTGGGGGTTAGTCGGTGTTGCTGCGGCGTGCGTGGTCGCGCTCGTGCTGGCGCATCGGGTCCGGACCGGACGGTGGATCACCATGGCACCGCCGCTGCGGGTGCCCATCCCTGTGCGCGTCTGAGGTTCGGCTATCGCGGGCACTGGCCCCAGACACCGGCTCGGGCTGTCTGCGCGTCGCGTTGGGCGTCGGCGAGGGCGTCGGCGTGGCGGCCGGGTTGGTGGTTGTAGACGTAGGTGCGTGCCCACCCTTCGGCGACGAGTGTGCAATTGAGCATCGTGTCGCCGATCCAGACGTAGGCCAGGGCGCGGCCGTAGCGGTCGGTGTGGTCTTGGGTGGGGTCGTACTCGAGACGCACGGCGGTGCCAGCAGGCGCGAGGGTGCGGGTGCGGTCGCTGGCTTGCGGGCCGCACGGCTGGACCGGGGTGTGGGGTTTGCGGACCTCGGGGGTGTCGATGCCGAGCAGCCGCACGGTGAGCGCGGGATCGGTGTCGGTGGAGACGACGATCGTGTCGCCGTCGACGACGCGAGTGACTACTGCGGGCATGGTGTCGCCTGAGGGTCGCGACGGCTCGGCAACAGTGGTCGCCCGTGTCCACAGGTCGGCGGGTGCGGGGAGGGCGTCGACGACACCACTGAGGGCCACGAACGCTGCCACCACGAGTGCGGCGAGCACCGCGAGGCGCAGCACGGTGCGGGAGACGAAACGGGCGAGGGTGCGCATGGGGCGGGCTCCGAACGACGTCGAGCGAGGGCAGTTGGATGGGTCAGTCGAACAGCGACATTTGCTGTTCGGCGGCGGCGGCGTCGGTGCGGTCGATGTAGGTCTGCGCCCAGTCCTTGACCACCGCGACGGGTTCGTCGAGTGCTGCGGCGACTTGGTCCCAGGTGAGGTTGTCGACGTGGCGCAGGGTGTAGGCGTCGGCGTGGAGCTTGGCCAGATCGGCGGCCGGGTAACGGGTGTCGGTGTCGGTGGGCATGGCGGTGTCCTTTCGGTTCAGTTCGGGCGCAGGGCTGACAGGCGGGTGCGGTGCTCGCGGAGTGCGATGCCGTGGGCGCACATGTAGTCCCACAGTTCGGCCTCGGGGAGGTGGTCGGCGGCGTGGGTGATGCCGTCTCCGGCGGCGCGGTAGCGGCGGCGGTAGGCGTCGGCGACGACCATCGCCGCGTAGTGGCGGGCCTGGATACCGTCGGCGCCGGCGGCGGTCGCCGCGACGAGCGCACGGGTGAGGTGCTCGGCGCCGAGGGTGGCCGCACGTCCCTGGCGACGTAGTTCGTGGGCGACGGTGGTGGCGTCGTGCGCGCGGCGGGCGCCGTCGGCGATGAGTTCGGCGATGATCGTGAACAGTGCGCCGTGGGCGGGCACGTAGAAGTCCTCGGCGCGGACCAGGCCGACGATGGCGGCGAGGTCGTCGTGGTGGGCGGGTGTGGCCCACAGCAGCGCCGAGAGGAACAGGACCTCGGCGTGGCCGGTGTCGCTGGCCCACCCGTGGCCGTCGGTGAGTACCGCGTCGTGGTGGGCGGCGCTCGCCGACGGGTCGGGTGGGGTCTCGGCGGGCATGGTTCAGATCACCTGGTGGCGTCGTTCGGTGTCGCCGCGGCCGTCGTAGTCGTAGTTGAGGTAGTGGCCGCACTCTCGGCGGGCGCGCTCGGCCAGTTCGAGGGCCTGGTCGAGCAGATGGGGAAGCACATCGATGTCGGCGAGGCGGGTGTTCACCTCTGTGAGCGGGAGGCGGGTGAGGTCGCCGTCTTCGTAGACGGCGATGACGATCGGGTGGACGGGCGGGCGGTGCGGGTTGCTCGGCACGAAGACGCCGGCGCCGTTGTCGATGAGTGCTTGCCAGTTGTCGTCGATGATCACCACGGCGTCGCGCGTGCGGGTGTAGGCGAGGTGCCCGCTGCGCTGCGCGCCGAAAGCGGTGCGGGTGAACACCAGCCCGGTGGCGGCCGTGATGTCGGCGAGAGCGGCGTCGAGGGTGTAGCTCATCGGGGCCTCCGTTCGGCATTGGTACGGAGGGCGGCGAGCATGGCTGTGTCGTCCTGGGCGGCGAGCGCGGCCTCGTCGGCGGCTCCAACCGTGCATCCAGGAGTGTGCGGGTTGCTGAAGTGTTCTCCGCACATGCGGCAGCAGTCCGGGCCGATGTCGGCGATGGTGATCTGAAGGCCCGCGTCGGTGACGGTGACGGCGTGAATGTGTCCGGCGGGGACGTCGATGGTGATGACGAGATCGTCGTCGACGTTTGCGAGGCTGGTCTGCACCTGGGGTGCTGACGTGTCGGCGGGATCCGCGGCGGCGGGGGTTGCCCACAGGGAGGCATTGTCGGCGGTGATCGCGAGACCACCGAAGCTCCACTGGCCGGTGTGGTTGATGGCGCGGTAGTCGGATGGACGGCTCATCCTGGTTCTCCTTGGTCGGTGTGCTGGTGGGTGTCGTCGACGGCAAGTGCGACACCCCGTTTCTGGGGGGACTGGCGGGTCAGGCTGCGGTGGCGAGAGCCTTGACTCGGTCTGGGCGGAACCCCGACCAGTGCGTGTCGCCGGCAACCACGACCGGGGCCTGCTGGTAGCCCAGGCTCATCACGTAGTCGCGAGCCTCGTCGTCGGCGCTGATGTCGACCACCTGATAAGTCAAACCCTGCTTGTCCAACGCCTTGTAGGTGGCGTGGCACTGGACGCAGGCGGGCTTGGTGTACACGGTGATCGTCATTTCTGAAACCTTTCTTTCGGTGGCTGTTTGCTTTCTTCTATTCTATACCTAATGGGCTGTATAGGCAAGGGCTGCAACGTCGTTCAAAGTTCAAAGAAATGCACCGAGACATGCTGTTAGGGGTCCTTTGAATGCCCCCACCTCGTCTATTCCGGGATTCTTTTTATACGTTCGGAAATCTCCACAGAAACGCGCACCGAATAACTTCGGAATTGCAGGGAGTTGCGTGACTGCGCCGGTAGGCAAGAGGGCTCTGGCCCTCGTGGGATGGCCGCGGGCGAGCTGAGAGTGGCGGGGCCGGGTCAGCGGATGGTGGTGATGAGTGCGCTGGGGGKGGTGTGCAGGGCGCGAGCGATCCGGGTGAGGGTGACCACGGTCGGCGCGCGCTCACCCGCCTCGATGCCGCGCAGGAAGGTCCGGCTGGTGCCGACGGTGCGCGCCAGGGCTTGCTGGCTGATCTTGAGTTCGGTGCGGCGGGCGACGATCGCCGCACCGACAGCGGCCATGACGGCGGTCTCGTCGACGCTGATGGCGGACGGGTCGCTCGACATGGACGCGGGCCTCTCGGGGGCGGTGGGTGGTTGTGTGGTGTCGAGCTTGCCAGAGCCGACCGAAGGCGAGTGCGTGCCGTGCCCGGCAACGCAGGCCGGGCACGCCACGATCGGTGGTGTCGGTCATCGGCCGAGCGTTTCGGCGGCGACGTCGTAGCCTCCCCACAACGATCGGCCAGGCACTGCCCGCCACCCGTGCGGTCCGCGGCGGGTGATCATCGGATAGCCCTGGGGGCGATCGGTGCCGTGTAGCTCGGTGACGGTGGTTTCCCAGTTGATGCGGGTGCGGCGCTTGGGGCCGTCGTCGTAGGGCGCCGAGGGCACGATCGGGTCGTCGCGCCATCCCGGGAAGCAGTGGTCCAGGCCCAACAGCGCCGCGTCGGTGTCGTCGTCGACGACCTCGGAATGCCAGCCGCATCCTCGGCAGAAGCTGCGCGAGACCAGATCACCCACGCACAGGCAACCGCGGTGCGATGCCCGGTTGCATCGGAGGTCGGTTTGCAGGGTGATCGGGATGCACGTGTCGGTCGGTTCGCGGCTGCTCGCGTACTCACCGATCGCGACGTGCCAGCCGTGCGAGTCTCGCAGGCAGGCGAGATCAGGCCATGCCTTCCTCCACTGCGTCATCGCGTGCTCGTAGTCGGCAATCGTGGTGCACCGCAGGGCATACAAGCGAGGGACACCAGTTGTGCGCTCGGCGTGCGCACGCTCATCGCGTGCCGCCTCGGCGAACATGTCGAGCTGTAGGCCCTGCGAGGACGGCGCGGTCGGCGTCGTCGGGAGAGTGGTTGTGGTCATGACTTGACTGTACCCCATAGGGTGCATATTGTGAACCCTATAAGGTGCAGAACTACGGCGGGTTAGACGCCCAGAACATGCACCACCACAGCAACATTCGACACAAAGGGAGCCTCGCATGTCGTGGAGCTACAGCAACATCGCCGCCAGCCCGAGCGCACGCGAGATCATCCGCGCCACCAACGTGCTCCAGAGCGGACATCACGAGTTGGTACCCATCGAGCACGTGCACGCCATGGTTGATCTGACGTGGTCCCAGTGGGCGCTTGGTCTCGCCGAAATCCTCACCACCGGTATCGGGATCGTCCTGGCCGATGACGAGAACCGCGAATGCCTGTTCCTGGCCCGCACACCGATCTACGCCGCCAACTGACGCCGCTACGCCACGACGTCATCTGAGAGGACACCCCATGACGCGCCGCACATCGTCCGACCACGACGACATCGACCTGCTCGATCTGCTCGACGGCACCGCCGAGCGCATCGAGGAGCAACGTCGCCTCGAGGCCGAAATCGCGACCCTGCGTCAGCTGTGGGAGCAGCGTCGCGCCGGTCGACCCGACGGCCAACCCGTGCCGACCGGCGAGGACTGGTGTGGGCGCTGCGGGCAGAACACCTTCGACTACGGGCTGGTCATCAACCACGACCTGGGCTACCTCGGCTGCCCGGTCGAGGTCGACCCCACGCTACCCGTCAAGCACGCTCATCGTCGAGGACCTCTGCGACCGCTGGGACCGCCAGTTCTTTCCCGACTGCGAATGCGGGCACCCCTGGGGAGTACACACCCACGCCGCCCACCCCACCTGGAGCTTCGCCTGCAACACCTCGTGCGGCTGCCCGATCTACCGGGAGCCGTCCACCTGAGTTCTCACCATCAGGTCGCTGCATGCAGGGGACCGCGTCCGCTACGGTACGAACGTGTCGACTCCTTCTGGACAGCCTGGTCAGGCGTCTATCGACGTGCAGATTCTTGCGCAACGGGTCTACGGAAACCCCGGCGAGGGGCTTGTGTCGAATTCAGCGCTGCGGTCCTCGATGGACGAGGAAGCGTTGCTCAAAGGGTTGGTCGGCGAGCAGAAGTCGCACGATCTGTTCATCGCGGAGTTGGCACGGTTCCATGCAACAGATGGGGTCCAGATCGTTCACGGTCTCCGATATCCAGGCACCGAGCACGCCGATATCGACCATGCCCTCGTCTGTGGTGACCGGGTGTTTCTGATCGACTCGGAACTGTGGATGCCCGATGACTACCGCTGGTACGGCGACGCTATCCTCGCTGGTCCTGCCGACAACCCACGCCTGATCCGGAGCAGTTTCGGCGATGCCGTTGCCAAATTCGCGACCATCGTGGCGCCGGCGAAAGTCAACGCGGCAATCCTCGTTCATGCCAGCCGACCCGGGCGCCTCACGGTCGACAACACGCTGGCTGGTCACCACCCACCTATGCGCCTCGCCGCAGACGGTCTCGACGACGTGATCACGTGGCTGGCGGCGGGAATCCCACGAAACGGCAACGCCGTTCACGTCCAGCAGTACCAGCAGTGGCAAACGATCACCATGACGCGCGTCCTCGAGCAAAAGCCGGGGACACCGCAAGCCCACAGGGTCGAACAACACCAGGCCCTCCTGCGGGCACGCGATGAACAGCGCGCGGCCCAGCAGCAACGCCGCGAAGCACGCCAGCAGGTCGCCCAAGACTGGCTGGACAGCCGAAAGTCCAAGAAGCAGAAGAAGAAAGCGGATCTCGCCCGACAACAGCAACAGTTCGAGCAGAAACGTCGGCAACGCCGCCAGGATCAGGTACTCCGCATGCAACACGACGCGCTGAACAAAGAGCGGCCCGGATGGAAACGAAAGTCCTGGTGGTAAGGCCACCACACTGGACTTCCCGAAGCAGGCACGTCGTCGAGCGGCGTTACGCGACTGGACACCCTCGTTCGACGTTCGCGGCTACAGCTCGGGCCCGTAGTCGCGGGAGCGTTCCGTGCTCGGCGCCGGCGGCCCGCTGGACGTCTCCGGGGCGGGTGTGCGGGGCGCCGCGTGTGGAGCGCGAGTGTCGCCGAGCAGTTCTCCGATCGAGCGTGGTCTCTCCGAAGTCCACGCACCGTCGTCGGGGTTCCATCGGCCGTGCCCAGCCGTACCCGCCAGGATTGGTTCGATGAGGCTGTTGGCGGCCGCGAGCGCGGCGTCGGCCTGGTGCAGGTGCGCCGGTAGGCCGCTGTGCGCGGCGCGTTGGGGGTAGTCACGTTCCCAGGTCGGGTTGGGCAGGATCAACGGCACCGGGACCGTCAGTCCACGGCGCTGTTCTTGGTGGCGGATCGCGGCGCGCAGCTGCTCGGCATCGAACGACTGGGTGCGGGCGAGGATGGCGAGGTCGACCAAATCGTGAGCGCGAGTCGAGGGGCTGTCGCCGCGAGGTCCGTGCAGCTCGTAGAGGGCCGCGACCTTGTCGGCGACCGCTTCGGCGGCGGCCTGCATCCGAATCACGGGCATGGGGTCGAGTTCGTCGAGCGCGAGCGCCGGGCGCGGGCTGATCGTCTCGGGCGGTAGCAGCATCTCCCGGTGGGTGGCGAGGTCGAGCGTGGCGTCGGAGAACCGTTGTCCGGCGATGTTGTAGCGGATACGTCCGGCGAACAAGCCGGGGCTGCGGGTCGCGGTGATCGTGATGTCGAACTCGCCGAAGTCGCCGGGTCCGGGGTGGGCGGCCTGGCGCAGCGAGTGCTGCATGTGTTCGGCGTCGAGGCGGGTGGCCAGGTCGGCGTCGGCAGTCGGCCGCGCCTGCGTCGGCGCCCGGAATTGCAGGGCGGTACCGCCGGTGAGGATCCACTGGTCGGCGTCGGGGGAGCGGAACAGCCGCGCCAGGAACAACTGAAGGGTCACGGTCTGAGCGAGCTCGTCACGGCTGAACCTGCTCGTCCGAGCCTCGGCCGACAGGCGGGCTTTCAGCCCGGCGCGGAAGGCCTCTTCGGACGCATAGGGCATCAGCCGACCAGCACCGGTTCGGCCGGCATCTGGGCCTGATCGAGCAGCGCGGCGAACAGCTCAGCACCGGAGGCGTAGTTCCATCGCGGAGCGGCCCGATCACATGCCGCGATCAGCTCGTCGGCGTCGACCAGCGACTCGCTCAGGCAGGTGTGTAGCGCGGTCCCGAGGTGTCCGCCGTCGCCGTGGGTGAGGAGCAGTTCGGCCACGGTGCGTGCGGGGGTGGTCACCGGTAGCCCGTCGACGAGGTCCCAGTCGCGGCCGCGTTCCCCGATCGGCCGGCGCCAGGTGCGCACCGACGGGTCGCGGACGTTGATGCGGTGCGGGCTGCTCAGCTCGAGACCGGATGCGGTGATCGTGCCCAGGCGCAGGACTTGGGCGGCGGCGGCGTGGCTCACGACGCTGTCGGGGCGCGTGCGGCGGTCCTCGATGTCGGCGGCGGGGTGCAGCGCCAACCACTGTGCCGCCCAGTCACCGACCGTGGTCCAGGCCGAGGACTCGGGGACCTCGTAGACGCCGTGGTGAATCCGGACGATGGCCTCACGCGAAGCGAGGCGAGCCAGGACGTACGGCGCCACGCCGAGGTGGCGGGCTTGAGCAGTGGTGAACAGCCCGAACTGGCGATCCGCCAGGTCGCGGATCGCGCCCCACCGGCCAGCGTCGATCATGCAGCAATAATAGCAACGGGTGTGGTCGGCGAAGTTTCCCGAGCGCGGCCTGCCTGGGCCGCGTGCCCCGGCCCGGTGGTCACGGTGTGCCGGGGCGGTCGACGTCGTCATCCGCTGGTGGGGTGCAGGACTTCGCGTAGGCGGGTGCCGATCCACAGGGGCACGGGTGGGGTGACGGCGTTGCCGTAGCCGTCGATCTGGTCGCGGCCTTTGCCCCAGACGGTGAAGGTGCCTTTGTGGTCGCCGAAGTCGGGGTCGAATCCGCAGCCGCGGCCGACCTCGTGCGGGGTCATCATGCGGAAGAAGCACTCATCGAGCGGGATCTCGGCGAGGGCGTCGCGCCAGTGGGAGGCCAGCAGGGCGGTGGTGTCGCGGCTGGTCAGGGTGCCCAGTGGGTCGGTGAGCGGGTGCGCGGCGGTTTCGGTGCCGGTGCTGCCGTTCTGTTTGAACCAGCCTGCGAGCAGGGCGGGGTCGCCGGTCGCGGTGAGCAGGCCGGGTCTCTGTTCGGCGGTGACTGTCGGCATGGCCTGGGCGTGGCTGGTCGGGGTGGTGTGTTTGCGGAAGGGCACCACACCCGAGGACACGATGCTCAGGGTTTCCGAGCCGCCCTGGGTGGGCAGGGCCTCGTCGAGGCCGCGTGGTGCGCCTTGGAAGTTGTTGATGGCCATGGCGACTGGGGGTGTGAGCAGGCCGGTGGCGTTGGTGGCGGTCTGGGTCCACAGCGGCTGCCCCAGGGTTCGGGTCCGGCACTGCGATCCGGGGCGCTCGAAGGTATTTCCGGCGGCGACCATGATGGCGCCGGTACTGAGCAGCGCGGTCTCTTGCTGCGAGGTCTGGGTGGCCATCGGTTGCAGCGGGTGGCGTTCCACGCCGCGTTGGGCTTTGGCCGGCATCAGCACGGCGGGGAACTCGGCGAACTTCTGACGGCACCGCTCGGCGCGGGCCATGGTCGCCGGGGCCAGCGGTTTGGTCCGCTCGCCGATCCGGGTGCCCAGGTGGGTGAGGTCCAAGGCGGTCAGCGAGGGTGTGGCGGTGGGGGAGACCTCGCCGAAGCAGCGCGGGCAGCGGTAGTTGTACTGCTTGCCGTAGCGCACCGATCCGCTGGCGGGCACGCCGGTCTTCCACGCCCACATCGCCTCGACGGCCTCATCGCAGGGACCGCACCACGCCTGGGGGCGGTGGTCGAGGTCGGGGGCGGGCAGTGTGCGGTCCCAGAACACGATGTAGAGCCGGTCCCGGCTCTGGGGGACGCCGAAGAACATCGAGTTGAGGTAGAGCACCTTGTGTTCGTAGCCGAGCTTGGTGATCTCGCGCAGCCACCACCGATACGTCGACCCGTCGCCGACCTTGCGTCGGCCGGGGACCGCTGGTCCCCAGGACTGCAATTCGGTGGTGCATTCGACCAGGATCAGCAGGGGGTGGTGCTGATCGGCGTAGTGCAGCACGCAGTTGGCCGTTGCGCGGTCCCGCTCGGACCGGGTGGCGCGTTCCTCGAACTCGGGGTCGTCGAGGTCGAACAACGTCAGTCCCTGTTCGTAGGCACGCTGGGTGTTGGCCTGGGAGTGGTTGGTGCAGGTCACCCCGGCGACCAGTAGGTCGGCTGCCGGGAGTTCACGCACCGAGTGGTAGGTGTCGGAGTCGGTGTTGATCAGATCAGCGATCCAGTGCTCGACGTGCGGATGGTTGGCCTCGTGCACCTCGACCTTGTAGCGGTTGTGGTTGGCCCCGACGATGGTGTCGAAACCGGCGGCCTCGATGCCCTGGGTGAATCCGCCAAATCCTGAGAACAAGTCCAGCGCGGTCGGATTGTCGTGGCGGAATCGTCTGCGGCGCAGCGCCGGTCGGTGTTCCGCTGTCTTCGAGATGATGTGCCCCATGATCGTCGTTTCCTCGCTCATTCCATCCTTAGTGGTTGCCTATAGACTACCATTAACGGTAGCCTATAGGCAGCCACTGAGGTACGGAGGAAAGAAGGAGCAGCACATGGCCACGACCACCGAAAACACCTGCGCGGCAACACCGATGAGCGTTCATGCGCGAGCAATCGCCGCAGGCATCGAGCGGTGGCGCCAAGCCTGCGACCTCGCAGGCAATGTCGACGCTGAACATGACGCGGCCGCCGCCCTCGTCGGGCTGGTCGAGCAAGCGATGCCCGAACTGGCGCGCACCGAGGTTGTCGAGCGGTCGTATCTGGTACGCCGGGTGCAGCGCTACGTCGGCCCGCTGCCCGAGCAGTGGGCAGCGATGGACGATTCCGAGCGCGACCAGTACGTCTGTGACCACTGGCCGGCTGTCGAGGAGTTCGACGAGCACATCGACGACGACCAGCTGACTCTGACGATCGTGAAACCCGCGCAGTGAGCAGCTGTCCCGCGCCGACCGGGCGCACCGCCGTCGTGCTGCCGCCCGTGGCGACCTCGCCGGTAGGCTCAGCCACGCCGAGTGCGCCCGCCGACCTGGCGGGCGACAGGGGAGGAGGAGCCGTCATGGCCGTCGACATCGACGAACCTGCATTGCTACGCGCTCTCGGAGAAGCGATCACGACTCGCCGCGAGGAACTGGGCCTCAGTCAGCGGGCCCTGGGTCTCGAGGCCGGCGTCGAGCGCAACATGCTACGCGGCGTGGAAGACGGATCGCGGCGAGCAACCATCATCACCCTGGCGCGCATCGCCGAAGCGCTGAAAGTGCCGATCTCGCAACTACTTCACCAGATCGGGCACTAACCCTCCACGACCCTCAGTGAAGACCCACACCGGCTGGTCGCCGTCGCGCGTAACCAGGACGGAGGGGAGGGGGCTGCACATTCGGGGGAGCTCGCCGCCCTCCCCTCCTATCCTGTGAGGAACGATCTTCGGTTTGGGTGTGGCAACTCAGAAGAACGTCCTTCGTGATCGGTGGTGGTGATCGGTGGTCAGATGTCGCCGGTCGAGGCGATCGCGAAGGTTCGTGTGCGACGTGCTCGCAACCAGTTCTGGTCCTTGTTCCAGAGCGTGAGCACTTTACGGGCCAACTCGACGTTGTCGGGCTGGTCGTCGATCGAGCTGGCGAGCCCGGCGTAGAACGTCTCGTAGTCGAGGTTATGAGTGAGACGGACTCGTCGTCGACGGGCTCGGGCGTCAACGCGCAGGAGAGCCGCGAACTCACGGGGTGTCAGGACGCTGTGGGCCGAAGGCAAGTTCATGAGGGGATCTCTCCTCGCGGGGTGGGTGACAGTTCGCGTGGCCTTTGAGAGCAAACCTGTTGCTGGTCACTGATAAGTCCACATGGTGGTCTCCTGATGGTCTAGTTGAGCGCCAGCGTGCTGACCGTGGCCACGATGGCTACAGCGATGAGCGCGAGGATGGGGTTGACCATGCTTGCGGGCTGCCGCGGCGGCGGTGTCGGCCCAGGGTGGCGCCTGGTGAACTCTGCCTCGTGGCCGGCGGGTGCGAGCGGGGCGTCTGGATCGTTGATGCGCATACCGTGTGCGGCGAGTGCGTCGTACCAGGCGTCGTCATGCCAGTCTTCTGTGTGGCCTTCGGCGAGGGCTCGCTTCCGGGCGCGGAGTAGGCGTTGGAACCAACCGAAGTTGCCGATGGGGAATCTCCATAAGGCGATGACGGCGATCGCGAGGACTATGACGGCCACGTTGAGGGACCAGATCACCCAGTTCATGTTTCTCCTTGTAGGTCGAAGGGCCCTTCTTCGAGAGCGATTCGGGTGTTGTCTTTGTGTGTGCATAACATGCCGCACCGACGCCGTGGCGTGCATCGCGCGCCCGAATCGCCCGTCAGCTGGGTCATCGTTGCAGTTGCGGGCGCTTGGCCTGGGTGTCGAGTTGGCGTTGCACGGACTCGGCGACGAGCGCCCGGACCGGCGGGATGCGTCGTGCGCCGGCTTCGGCGATGAGTGTAGTGATGCGGTCGAGCAGGTTGTCGCGGTAGGCGTCGGTGATGGTGGGGTCGAGCGCCTGGTCGAGCAGTTTGCGTGCTCGGGTGAGTTTTTCGCGTTTGGCGGGTTGGAGGCTCAGGCCGGTGTCGCGGGCGTGGCGTGAGGCGGTGTTCCATGCGTCGCGGGCTGCCAGGGCGGTGGTGACGGCTCGCTCGGCGAGGTCTCTGTCCAGGGGCCGGGAGTCGTAGGCGGCGGCGCGGGCGGCGGTGTAGGCGTCGAGGAACGCCGCGGTGTGGGGGTCGTTGGTGTCGTCGAGGAGTGGGCGGGTGAAGAGCCGGTCTGCGAGGTCGGCGTGATAGGCGGCGTAGTCGGCGTCGATGATGCCGAGGACGTCGGCCGCCTTGACCCACTGAGCGCGTGTGCTCTTGACGAGAACGTCTCGGCGAGAACGTGCTTGGCTCACTTTGTGGTAGGCGAGAACCGCGACAGCGATGACGATGAGGCTGGCCGCGACGGCTCCGCAGATGATCCACAGCGTCGTGTAGTCGGTGGGCGCCTCGGGTGCCGACGGTGTCTGCTCGATCGGGTTCTGCTCGGTCGGGGCGGGGGCCGGCGGCGTCGGCGCGGGGGGCGCGTCGGTGGTTGGCTGCCTGTCCTGATCCGGGTCGGGGCCGACCAGAGTCAGAACGGCCCCGACGGAGGAGAGGATGACACCGCCGATCGCAAGTGGAGCGACGGTGGCGGCGACTTCGCCCGTTTGCTTCGCGATGGCGGCCCGCAGGCCTGCCCCCAGCAGGATGACCACCCCGAGGATCGAGGCCCCCCATCCGAGGTCGGACGCCAGCTGCATGAGGCCCTCAGGGGCTTCCGGCTTGAGGGGGGTTGCGTCGGCCAGGACTCCGAGAGTTGTGAACTCCATTGTTCTACATCCCCTTTCGGTGATCGGCAGATGCCATGGGGGGAGTGAACTCAACAAGCCGCTGCCGGAATCCATCATCGAACGCCGAGGTCGGCGGGTAGTGGGCGAGGATCGCCGCTGCGGCGCTCGCCCGGGCGCTCGGGGTGATGCGGCGGATGGTGTGGTCGGCGGCAAGATAGCCCGAGGCTTGTTCGATTAGAGTGGCGCATTGGTGCATGTCACGGCCCTTTCCGTGGTGTGCGTCGGGTCCGTGGGTGTTCCAGCACCCACGGACCACTTTTGTTTCTGCCCGAGTCGGCAGCGAAGGTTCACCCCATCATCAGCGGTGATGGTTTTAGTCTACATGCGTGTGGGATATAGTCAACACCGTGGAGAGACTTCAGGAGCTGGGCAAGCGTGTGCGCGACGCGCGAACCAGCTGCGGTCAGACGCAGGCCGAAGTAGCCAAAGCTGTTGGCGTGCACCGAACCCACCTGTCGGCGATCGAGGCCGGACGCGAAAACATCACCATCGGAACGCTCTACCGGATCGCCGACCACTTCGGCATTGCCGCCTCGCACCTGCTGCCCGACTGATTCGGCGAGACTGTCGGACCTTCGTGAGAAGGTAACTGCGAGTCGACGACCTGGGACAACGCCGCACAGCAGGCAACAAACCGACGCAGGAGGAACCTGATGTTCACCGGATTGACCAACACCATCGTCAACCTCTTCACCCCTGGCGGTGAGTTTGGCGGTGAGTCGGGTGCCAAGGCCATGGAGGCTGGCTATCGGATGGCGATGTTCTATGTGGCCGGCGGACACGTCGCAATCGAAGCCAATGGACACAACGACCGGACAGGCGCGTGCTCGACGACAAGCGTGGAACGGTGTGACGGGACGTCCGCATCGCTAGCTGTACTGACCCGCCAGGTTGGGTACGCGGTCGGCGGGTGAGTTGCCTCGGAGTGCGGTGTGGCCGCGTTCGTGATTGTAGATGCGAAGGAACTCGGGGAAGGCTGCGACGCGTTCGGTTTCACTGAGGTAGGGACGGGCGTAGGCCCATTCCTCCTGCAGGGTCCGGTTGAATCGTTCGACCTTGCCATTGGTTTGCGGCCGGTACGGTCTGGTCCACTTGTGTCTAATCCCGTTTTCGTCCAACAAGTCCCGGAATACCCGGGACCGGTAACAAGAGCCGTTGTCGGTCATCACTCGCGCGGTGGTGACACCGATCGAGGCGAAGTGCGCCAACGCCCGAGTCATGAACGCGGTCGCGGTTTCCTTCTTCTCATCAGCGAGGATCTCGGAGTAGGCGTAGCGGGAATGGTCGTCGACGGCGTGATGCAGATACGCGTACCCCAGGTTCGGGCGGCCAGCAACTTTGCGGGTTCGCCCAGGCTCGCGGTGGGCACTGGAGTTGCGGGCGCCCTGGGCGCGGCCGTGTACGCGATGTCCACCTCCGTCGGGGATTCTCCCGAGCTTTTTGATGTCGACGTGGATCAAGTCTCCGGGCGCTTCACGTTCATACCGGCGGACCTCGCGCCGGCGGGCACGTACCGGCGCCCCGGTCGCCGGGTCGATCCACGACAACCGCAGGCATCGGTACCGGGTCAGGATGCGGTGCACCGTGGAGACGTTCAACCCCAGGTGAAACGCGATCCGGGCCGGCCCCCAGCGACGGGAGACGCGTAACCCGACGACCCGGCGTTCCCGGCGCCGGCGGGTGCGATGCGGACACGATCGGGGCCGGCTGGACCGATCACCCATCCCGGCCGGCCCCGATTCGCGGTAGCGATCCGCCCATCGCTTGGCCGTGGTGACCGACACGTTGAACCGGTTAGCCGCGCGGCGCAAGGGCCACCCATCTTCGACAACACACCGAGCCAGACGCAACCGGCCAGTCGGGGACAACGGTGAATTACGGTGAGACACGAAGACCTCCGGGTTGAGGAGCGGTTCCTAGACAGCTCCACACCTCACTCGGAGGTCTTCCCTATGTCACGTCGACTCGCCGAACGCCGTACCTAACGTCCCGGGTCAGTACATCTAGTCCTCGCTACACGCAACTCATGAAGGAACTGCGTCAGATCGTTGCCGACGCAGCCGAAGCAGCTCCGTCTGGCCCCACGACCCCAACTACAGGGACGAATCCGGGTGGAGGGGAAACCCGCCTTCCGGAGGCCCTGGCGCTACCCCGACCCCGCCCACGGGATCGCCCGGTCCCGGACAGCCTCCGCCGAAGCCGCCGGCCAAGAAGAAGCTCAGGAACCTCGACCTCGGGCAGATCAAGGCTCCCGCGAGTTACCCCGAAGGGTTGAAACTGCTGCTCGGCGAACTATCCGAGGTCGACGTGCAGAAGTTTCCCAACGCCACTTTCCTCATGATCCGAGCCGTACTGGAGAAGTCGATCAAGGCATATGCGGAGGCGAAGTCGATCGACATCAAGGGTTCCGGGAACAACCAGAACGGCCGTGTCCAGCTCAGCCACACTCTGAACTGGCTGCTGGACTACGTCAAGGCGAACGGGCCGAAGTACCTGATCCAGGTCCTCGGTGAGGCTACGAGATCGCGTCGTCGGAGCGGTTCCGCCTCACGGTGTCGGCGACTTCGGGGATCAAGCCGAAGTCGGTGAGGAGCTGGCCGATCTGGGTGTGGTCGAGGCGCTCAATGATGCGATTGCCGACGAACTTCGGGCCGGGCAGTTCCACTTCGTTGCCGTCTCGGAGGCGTGCGGTGGCCTTGAGCAGGAAGCGGAGGTCGTAGGTGGAGTTGAACACCTCGGGGATTCCGCGGTCGATGCCGAGCAGCTGGTAGGCGGCTTCCATGCCGGTGCGCACGGAGTACTCGGTGGTGAAGATGGTGTCGCGGGTCGTCTCGGCGAACTGTCCGATGAACGCGAAGTTCACGGCTCCCTCGGGCACGACGTCGGGACGGTCGCCGGCTTTGCGGGGCATGAAGAACGAGGTGACGTAGGGCATCATGACGGGCACCGTCTTGGCACCGTCGGCAGCCAGCCTCGGGATGTCCGAGGCGGGCACGCCCATGTGGTACAGCCACTCCTGGGTGATCTC
The DNA here is from genome assembly GCF_001691435.1 of Gordonia sp. UCD-TK1. NCBI lineage: Bacteria > Bacillati > Actinomycetota > Actinomycetes > Mycobacteriales > Gordoniaceae > Gordonia > Gordonia sp. UCD-TK1. Next base: position 102,998 of record NZ_LZMP01000003.1, read on the forward strand.
CTCGCCGGTCGACTCCTGCATCGTCTTGCCCGTGTAGTCGCCGGGGACATCGACGAACAGTCCGTACACCCAGACGACGATCTCGTCATCCGCCTGCGCCTTGAAGTGCGGCTGCCGGTTCACGGTCCAGCTCATCAGCCAGGCGGAGTCCTTCGCGGTGACGATGCCGCCGGTGACGACCTTGCCTGCGAACGGGTCGCGCTTGGCGATCTTCTCGATGTAGGAGGGGATCTCGGGGCCGACGGTGGTGACGGTCGCGGACTCCCACTTGGTCTTGGGGATGTCGCCGGCGAACACGTCGGGACGCCCGAAGGAGGGATGCTTGGCTGCGATCCGTCGCCACAGGTCCCAGGCCGACGCCGGGCCTTCGTCGAGCTTCGCGGCGCGGTGGTGGTTGCCGTCGTCGGAGTTCTCGGTGAGCGAGCCGATCGTCGCGAGGACGAGGTCGTCCGCACCGAGGTCGACGCCGCCTTCGACTCCGTCCTTGATCCAGTGGATGCGGGTGGCCTGCTTGCGGTCGCCGTCGAAGGCGAAGTCGATGTCGGTGACCTCGGTGGAGAACTCGAACCTCACGCCCTGGTCGAGCAGCCACTTGTACATCGGGAGCACGAGCGACTCGTACTGGTTGTACTTGGTGAACTTCAGCGCCGACAGGTCGGGCAGGCCGCCGATGTGGTGCACGAAGCGGTGGAGGTAGAGCTTCATCTCCAGGGCGGAGTGCCAGTTCTCGAACGCGAACATGGTGCGCCAGTACAGCCAGAACTTGCTGTCGAGGAAGTCTTCCCCGAACACCTCGTCGATGCGCTTGTCCTCCATCTCCTCGCGGGAGGCGAGGAAGACCTTGACCATGTCCTTCTGTGCCTTGTCGGTCAGCCCGAACTCGTTGTTCGTGACGAACTCCTCGCCCTGGTTGTGCGTGACGCGGTTGAGGGAGTAGTTGGGGTCGTCCTTGTTGAGCCAGTAGAACTCGTCGAGCACCGACCCGTCGACCTCGAGCGACGGGATGGTGCGGAAGAGGTCCCACAGGCACTCCATGTGGTCCTCCATCTCCCTGCCGCCGCGGATGACGAAGCCCTTCTCGGGCTTGCGAATGCCGTCGAGCGCCCCGCCTGGCAGGTCGAGCCGTTCCAGGATCGTGATCCTGTTCCCGGGGAGCTGTCCGTCGCGGATCATGAACACCGCCGACGCCATCGAGGTCAGACCCGCCCCGACGAACCAGGCGGTTTTTTTCTCGACGTCTTCGGGCTTACGGGGGCGGGCGAAGGCCTCGTAGTTGCCGCTGCTGTAGTACATGTCACTCTCCCGTGTTCGTGTAGTCGTAGAAGCCGTGGCCGGTCGCGATGCCGAGCTTGCCCTGGTCGATGTAGGTCGCCTTCAGCCACTCCGCGAGGGGCTTCGCCTCCGGTCCCGCGTTGGAGAGGATGTTGTACGGAGTGGTGAGACCGATGATGTCGGTGATCTGGAGGGGGCCGAGCGGGGCTCCGGTGGCGATCCGCCACACGTTGTCGATGTCCTTTGGCTCGGCATAACCGCCGGCCGCGAGTGCGTAGCTCGCGTTGAGGAAGGGCACCAGGAGGGAGTTGAGGACGTAGCCGGCCTTCTCCTTGTGGATTGGGATCGGCACCATGCCGATCTCTCCGGCGAAGGCGACGATCTCGTCGAAGACGGCCGGGTCCGTGTCGGCGGTCCCCATCACCTCGGCGGTGTTGTACTTCCACACCTGGTTGGCGAAGTGGAGCGCGAGGAACTTCTCCGGACGTCCGGTGAAGTCCTTGAGATCGCTGGGCAGCAGCGTCGACGAGTTCGTCGCGAAGATCGTCTTCTCGGGCGCGACCTTCCCGAGCTTCTCGTAGGTCTCCTGCTTGAGCGAGAGGATCTCCGGGATCGCCTCGATGACGAGGTCAGCGTCCTTCACCGCGTCGGCCAGGTCGGCACTGTAGCGGACGCGATCCAGCGCTGCGACAGCTTTGCCTCCGGCATCGCCCGCGACACCGTCCACCCGGTAGGTGTCGGCGAGGCCGGCGAAACGCTGCCGCGCCTTCTCCAACACCTCGTCGCTGATGTCGTAGGCCGTCACCGCGAAACCGCTGTAGGCGGTCTGGAAGGCGATCTGGGAGCCCAGCACTCCCGTCCCTAGAACCGGTCACATGAGTGATATCAGTCATCGTTGGTTGCCCTTCTGTTGTTGGTTGGCACCAGCCTGCGTCTTCGACGACGCCGGCCCGGCGAGAATGAGGTGGACCTGATCGTGCAGGTCTTGGCGGGCATCGCGCCCTGGATGTGCCTGGGTCGATGAGCGCGCGATGCCCAGGTGCAGGACCGCGAACACGGAGGCTGCGGTCAGTCGCGCGGAGTCGGCATCCATCTCGGGGGCGGCAGCGAGCAGTCGTGTCGCGATCGTGTCCTCCATTTCGGCGACGATCGCGAGTCCCTCGGCACGGTATCGCTCGGATGCGGGGCCGAAGAGCAGCTCTCGCTGATACGCAGCACTGTTCTCCGGCGACGCCATCGACGCGTCGAAAACCGCCATGACAATCGATTGGACCGCGTCCACGGCGTCCATCGGTCTCGCCGCGGAGCCGACGCCTTCAGCGATGGCCTCACGGAACATGCGGTTATAGATCATGAGAAGCAGTTCGCTCTTGGACGCCGCGTATCGAAACACGGTGCCCGCTGCAACTCCGGCGCGGTCGGCCACTTCCTGCGTCGTCGCGGCCGCGAAGCCGCGCTCGGCGAACAGCTCAGCCGCCGCGGCGAAGATTCGCTCGTGCTTGAGCTGCATGTTCCTTTCGCGACGGCCCAGGACCTGCGGCGCCGTCATGAGATCGCCCTTTCGTCCACAAGAATGAGCGTACTCATTATCGAGGAGCGCGCAACCCATGCGACCTCGCTGTCGTAGGGTCCGCACGCGCACGTCCGATACGTGCGATTGACCGGTCATGAGTGTCTCGGTTCTCTCATCTGTTTCGACTCGTCCTAGATAACAGCCGATAATGTTGGGCTATGTCAGGCACAGGCAAAGGATTATGCCTTAATCGAGCCGGACGGAAGTCCTGACCTTTACTGTTCAGATGTGCGTGAATACATCGAGTCATGTATCATTTTGGCGTGAGCACGGTGGTAGAAGCGCAGCATGACGCGTTGACGAGGTTTGGATACGCACTATCCGATTCGACGCGAACGCAGGTGTTGGTTCGGTTGCGCCATGGTGGAGCCTATCCGGCGGACTTGGCTGAGGCGATTGGGGTGTCGCGGCAAACGTTGTCGAATCACCTGGCCTGCCTACGGGGATGCGGTTTGGTGGTCGCGGTACCTGAGGGTCGACGGAGTCGGTATGAACTGGCTAATAGCCGGATTGGTCATGCACTCGACGATCTACTCGGGCTGGTACTTGCGTTGGATGATCCGTGCTGCGCCGAGGAGGCTGGCGATGGCTCGCATTAGTGAGGCAGCCCGTGACCTCTACCGGGCAGAGATGGCAGCGGCCGCCGCCGCCGAGGTGGCAGAGCAGCGCTGGCACCATCTTGAACGCGCCCACATCGTGTCCCAGCCGGACCCGTGGTTGCATACTCAGAACCACATTTCGATGTTCAGATTCGCTGTGCACCAACATGATCGGCGCGAAGCGCTCGGCCAGGTGGTGCGCATCATCGTTTCCGCTCCCGGATCGCTGAGCGGACGCTACCCCGAGGGCAACACCGGACGTGTTGCCGCCGGTCTGATGCGCCCGATGCCGGTTCCCGGCGATATCGCTTCTGCGTTACGGTCATGAACAGCCGCAGACGCGACAGTGATGAGCATGCGCTGCGCGGCGGCCGTAGCGATATCGGGAATGACCGCTCACTCTGAGGCTCGGGTGGCCTGTCAGAGTAGAGCGGCGAACATGATTCCTGTCCCACCGGCGGTTAACGTGTGGCATATCCACGAGAACTCTAGATGCGGGCGGCGAAGCGTCGCTACAGCGTTTGACAGTGGTGGCGCTGGGGCCGCGGTGCGTGGCAGCTGAATTGACCGGGCTGCGCAGTAGAGGGTGAGCGCGAGGAAGCCGAGCACGAGTAGCAAGGTGACCGACCCCATCCACATGGGATCTGATGACGGGCCGTGCAGCGGTGTCATCTCGTTGATGGCGTCGGCCCCCGACGGGCCTCCGTGGTGTGCGGGGGCGGTGGCAGCGGGAACGGCGGATGTGGAATTGTGCCGGCTCATCACCGCATACATCCACACCATCGAGGCCATCATCACTGCGGTAGAGACGTAAAGCCGCCGCGCGGTCGTCTTCGGCACCGCGAAGACGACCGCGATTGCTGTGGCGAGAGCGAAGAGCAGCATCAGAGGCAGCAGTGGGAGCTGATTGCCTTGTGGCCACGCCATGACGATCATCGCCAGCGACATCAGGAGCATGAGGCAGTGCACGACTGAGAGCCGCAGGTCGCTGCGGTGGGCGGCTAGGGTGCGAATGCTGTCGATCGCTCCGATCGCGAACATGGCGGTGACGATCCACCGCAGGAGTAGGTCGTCGATCACCGCGGCCCTCGATCCATGTGAGTTAACTACTATGCGCAGTAGTAGCATACGGTTGGTGGGCGAATCAAAGGCGTTGCCGGAGGCTGACACCTCGTCAATCCAGTCGCGACTGCTGCGCGCAGTTCCTCTTCGGGTGGTGGCGCCGTTGCTGGTCGGTGGGCTGATGCTGGTGTTGGCGGTGTACGCCTGGGCGTCCGGGGCCACTCGCTATGTCGAGAGTGCGGATCCTTACCCGGGGATGGGTACGGCTGTGGCCGATGTGGTCGGCAATTTTGCTGGCTTTGCGTTGGCTGCGGCGGTCCTCGGAGGGTTAGTTTCGGTGGTGCTCACCGCGTCTCCCGACTCGCAGGGGTTCATTGACGCTGCGGTGTATCCGGTGTTTCGCCGCGTCCGCCGCGCTGCAGGGTTTGGTGTGGTTGTTGCGGTGCTGATGGCGGTTACGTCGGCCGCGGACACCACTGGTGTGTCCGTGGGCGCGATGGTGTCCAGCGGCAAGGTTGGTTACGCGTTCAGTGTGAGTTTGCCGGCGCTGGCGTGGCTGGTTGTGGCGGCAGCGGGTGTCGTGGTGCTGGTCGGTTCGGTGTCGCTGCGGTGGTCGGTCCAGGTGGCGCTGGTGGTTCCCGCGACGGTCGGGGTGCTCGCGCTGCCTGTGGTCGGTAATGCCGCGCAGGGGCCTGACCACGATTACACGACCGGCGCGGTGATTGTGTTCGCGGCGAGCTTGGCGGTGTCGGTGGGGCTGCGGTGGGCCGACCGGTTTAGGGCTCGTGGTTTGGGGTCGGCGACCATCGACAGGGCGGCCGACCGACGTGTCAGCTATGTCGTCTTGGGCGCCGATGTGACAGCTCTGGTGGGCGCGGTGTGTGTGGTGGTGCTGCTGCGGACTCCGGGCGTGTGGTCGTCGGCTTTCGGTCGCGCTGCGGGGCTGTTGGTGGGTGTACTGGCGGTGCTTGTGATCGCCGATGTTGTGCGCCTGCGCCGGGGTGTGCCGATGTCGGCAACTGCTTCTTCCCTTGCCGCGGGGGCTGCGCTGGCAGCGGTGGCGTGTTGGGCGGTGATGGACACCCGGGTCGCACCCGGGTTGATTGCCCACCCATTCACTGCGTGGGACGTGTACCTGGGTTATTCGCTTCCTGGCCCGCCCGGTGTCGGGTCGCTGGTGTCGTTGTGGCGTGTTGATCTTGTGGTGGGTGTGGCAGCGGTGGTGAGCGCCGTGGGATATGTCGTAGCCGCCAGGCGGGAGCGGGGCGGTGGACATCGCTGGCCGATACGGCGGACCGCGTCATGGGTCACGGGCTGCGCTGTGGTGGTGGTATCCACCAGCTCCGGATTGAAGGCCTACGGCAATGCTCTGTTCAGCGTGCACATGGCCGAACACACGGCTTTGACCATGATCGCACCTATTCTGCTGGTGGGTGGCGCACCGATCACGTTGCTGTTGAGGGTGCTGCCAACGGCAGGTAACACTGGTGGAGCGGCGTGCCGGCGGGGACTGCTGACTCTGCTCGGCTCTGGAGGCGTGCACCTACTGCTCAATCCAGTTGTCGCGTTCGCGTTGTTTGTGGGCTCGTCGTTTCTGGTGTACTTCACACCGGTGTTCGACGTACTCGTCCGCTACCACTGGGGGCACGTCTTGATGAGCGTGCTGTTTATCACCCTTGGGTACCTGTTCTTTTGGGTCTCTGTGGGGATCGACCCGGGCCCCAAGCAGTTGCCGATTCTGGCGCGCCTAGGTCTGCTGTTCGCCGTCATGCCTTTTCACGCCATTTTTGGTATCGCACTGATGACCTCCACGACGGTGATCGGTGAATCCTTCTACAGCCAGTTGCAACTGCCGTGGGGTCCCGACCTCGCGCGCACGCAGTGGGCGGGCGGTGTGGTGGCCGCAGTGATCAGCGAGATTCCGATGGTGGTGGTCTGCCTGGTGCTGTTGGTGCAGTGGGTGCGTGCCGAACGCCGGCCCGATCTGCCCGAGTCCGTCGCCATTGATGGCAGCGACTCTCGAACCGTCGCAGCGATGGTGTCTCAGCTGGCACCGACCCAGCAACTGTCACCCTCAGTGGTCTACACGCGCGAAGTTCTGCAGACGCAGGCTGTTGGAGACGACGAAAAACGATGACAAGGCCATTGCCGCCCCGGCGATCAGGGGGTTGAGCAGTCCAGCGGCAGCAAGCGGCAGTGCGGCGATGTTGTAACCGAACGCCCATGCCAGATTGGTGCGCATCGTCCGTCGGGTGGCCGAGGCGAGGTGCAGGGCCAACGCGACGGTGGTGAGATCGTCGCGCACCAACACGATGTCGGCGGCGCCGATAGCGACATCGGTACCGCCACCGATAGCAATGCCCAGATCCGCCGAAGCCAGAGCGGGCCCGTCGTTAATGCCGTCACCGACCATCGCCACACAGGCACCGCTCCTGCGCGCGTCGTCGATGATGGCCACTTTCTCAGCCGGGAGCACCCCGGCGGTCACGTCATCGATGCCGACCTGCGCTGCTACGCGCTGCGCTGCGCCGGCGTTGTCGCCGGTGACCAACAACGTGCGAAGTCCCATGCGGTGCAACTCATCGACTGCCTGGCGAGCAGAGGGTTTGGCGCTATCGCGAATGTCGATGAGGCCCCGAACTGCATCGTCGACCGCGACGTACACCGCGGTGCCACCAGAGCGTTCGACGTCAGCGCGCTGCGCGTCGAGCGCGGCAGGCACCGCAGCGGTACGGGCAATCCACGTCGGCGAGCCCACCTGCACCCTCAGGCCGTCGATCACTCCACGCACGCCACTGCCGACGTCGGTGACCACCTCGACCGGTGCAGGAAGGGACTGCGGACCGGCCGCTGCGGCGATAGCGGTAGCGATGGGGTGGCTGGTGTGCTGCTCGAGTGTCGCGGCCCAGCCAAGGATCAACTCCGTGCTGTTGTTGTCGACGGTGTACACGCCGCTGACCTGAGGTCGCCCATTGGTGAGAGTGCCGGTCTTGTCGAAGACCACCACATCGATCGTCCCGGACAGTTCCAATGCGGAATGCCCTTTGAGGAAGATTCCCAGTTGGGCGCCGCGCCCGGTGGCGATCACCAGGGCCATCGGCATGGCCAGGCCCAGCGCGCACGGGCAGGCGATGACCAGCACGGCCACCGCGGCGCTCACGGCGTGCTCCCAGGACGCTCCGGTTAGTGACCAGCCCACGACAGTGCTCACAGCCAGGGCGATGACGCATGGTACGAAGATCGCGGCGATACGGTCAGCGACCCGTTGAGCGCGGGCCTTGGCCATCTGTGCGCTATCGACCAGCGCGATCATCTCCGCAAGGCGTGTGTCGTCACCGACTGCAGTGACTTCCACCCGTAATCGCCCGTCGAGGCAGGTAGTGCCCCCGACTGCGGTGGAGCGGTGGTTGGCTGATACTTGCACCGGCGTCGTCTCTCCGGTCATCGCACTGAGGTCCACACTGGCTGTGCCCTCGATCACATGCCCGTCCGAGGGAATGGTCTCACCCGGCAGCACGATGAGTCGTTGACCGACTTTGAGTTCCGCCAGGGGTATGAGCATGCTCGTACCCCCTGCACACTCGACGCGGGCCTCGGTTGCGCGTAGCGCGGCCAGCGCGCTCAATGCCTGGACAGCTTGTGTGCGGGCACGCGCTTCGTAGTAGCGTCCCGCCAGCACGAAGACCGTCACGCCGGCGGCAACTTCGAGGTAGATCGAGTCACTGGAGAAGATCGCTGACCACACCCCCTGACCCGCGGCAGACATCGCATCGGCCGAGAACATCGAATACATCGACAGGGCGGTCGCGGCCAGCACTCCCAGGGAGACGAGCGTGTCCATCGTGGCCACACCGGTCCGCAACGTACGCACCGCGGTGCGGTAGAACGGCCACGCACAATAGGTCACGACTGGTGCGGCAAGCGCCACCAACACCGCTTGCCACCCGGGAAAACGCAGGTCCGGGATGACGGCGAGCACTACGGAGAGGTTGGCCAGCGGCACGAACAGGGCCAGCGCGACGATCAGTCGGGTGAACAGCGCCTTCGCCGTCGACGCATCCTCGTTGACAGGAGGAGCCTGCTCGGTCAGTTCCGTAGCCGAATAGCCTGCCGTGTGAACAGCGTCGATCGCATCGGCCACGCCTGCGTGGCTATCGAGTTCCACGGTGGCCCGCCGAGTAGCGTAGTTCACCGAGGCGCGTACGCCGTCAATCTTGTTGAGTTTGCGTTCCACTCGGGCTGCGCACGCACCGCAGGTCATGCCACCTACATCGAGTTGGATGCGGCGGGTCGAGTACGTGTCGTCAACGAGGTCGGTCACGAGTGGCGCTTTCAGTAGGCGGTGAGGTGAGTCATGGCACCGCAGGAAATGCGAAAAGTGTGTCAGATGGTGGCGGCCAACCTGGCGAAGCCACCTTCGGCTACTAAGCAGGGTAGTTTGTTCTAGACTGGCAGCAAAGACAAGGCGATCAGGCAGGCGACGGTGACTCAATTGGGTTCGTTGGAACGCGCAGTGATGGACGTGCTGTGGGGCGCTTCTGCGGCGATGAGTGTGCACGACATTGTCGATGCGTTGGCCGATCGCGATCTGGCGTACACGACGGTGTTGACCGTGGTAACCAATCTGCACAAGAAGGGCTTCGCCGGACGCGAGAAGATCAGCCGCGCCTACAGGTACTTCCCGTTGCAGTCGCGGGAGGAGGCGACGTCGCAGACACTGCGACGGGTGCTCGATGCCAGCGGCGATTCCACGGCGGTCCTGATGCATTTCGCGCGGATGGTTACCCCCGAGGAGCGCGAGGTCCTTAGCGAACACTTGTCCCGGACGCGGACGGATCGTCCGAGAAGGCGCTGAGAGTGTGAGCGTTGCTTTGGCCCACCTGGTGGGCGCGGCCGTGCTGGGTGTGTTGGGTCCTTACGTTCTCGACCGATTGCCACAGCGATGGTCACCGCGGGTAGTGATCACCGCATGGGTCAGCAGCATTGCCACTGCGGTGGGACTGCTTCTCCTGTCGGCGCTGTCGGCCTTATGGCCCGATGCGCCGCCTGCGGAGCGTTTCGTCGACACGTTGGCTCGGTGCGCTGGCGCTGTCCTGCATGCGGTGCGCGACGATTTCAGCCAGGTGTATGGCATCACCGTCGCCGTCGTGCTGTTCGCCGTGGTCGCTCGCACCGCGATGTCGTGCGCTCGTCACACGCGCGATGTGCAACGTGTGCAACGCCTTCATCGCGACGTCGTTGCGGTGGTAGGCAGCACCGAACCCGATACCCCCGACGTACTCTGGATCGATCATCCCCACCCCATGGCCTACTGCGTCGGCGGACGCAGCGGTTTCGTGGTAGCCACCAGCGCGCTGCGCACACGCGTGCCGGCCGAGGCGCGGGCAGCAGTACTGGCACACGAGTTCGCCCATCTAAGGTCTCGTCACGACCGGGTCCTGGCGGTCTGCGACGTCATGGCACGTGCTCTGCCCTTCGTACCGCTGTTTCGGCGGGCGCCAGCGGCGGTCGCGGCCCTGATCGAAGTGGATGCCGACATGTCGGCAGCCCGGGTCACCAGCACGGCTGCGGTACGCAGCGCACTGGCCCATGTCACCGGTCAGGGCGTAGGCCCCGGGACCCCCATGCAGCACTCCACGCGCTACCGGCTGCGCATGCTCGACAATGGCGTGATCGAGCCGACCAAATCGAAGTACGCAGCGGCGAGTGTACTGCCACTTCTGGGTGCCGCATTGTGTACCGTTGCAGCACTTCCGGTGCTCTCAGTTGTTGCGCATGGGCTCACCGCGTGAGTCCCCGCACCGCCACGTTCACTCTTCAGCAGTTAGTGTCGCAAACCCGGTGACGTTTCGTTCATCTGCGCCACCGGTAACGACGACCTTCACCGGCGCGTGTCTCATGGTGTTGCGCGCACGCCCCGCGCGCGCCGCCCCCGCGAGGCCCAGAGTGCATCTTCGCCATCGGACCCGCCAGCCGAGAGACTGTCGCAACAGGATGCATAATCCACGTCACCAGGGTCATACCGGGATCGCGTCAGCTATGCATCGGGGCGTGCAGTCTCGACATGGCCCACGTGGCGCTGTGCAGCACCACGCCCCGCAGGCAAGGCTCTGATCACGCAGAGTTGGGCCGATGGATGACGCGACCGGCTACCGCCGCAGCGCACGGCCGCGCGCTGGTTGTGCTGTGCGGGCCGCGATCGCGGCTGCTCCGCGGGCCGCGCAGGCTGCCGCGGTCGCCGCGATCAGCCACAGCAGCAGGGGAGTGCCCTGAGCGAGGACAGAACCCGCGAGCAGGGTCAACGCAAAGGTCATCAACGCGGTGTAGCCGACTGCGAGGATGGCGAACCATCGAGGAACGGTCAGCGGGCGGCGCGATCGCGGGACGGCGGCCTGGTCGAGGGCAGGGAAGGGGGAGTTGTTCACGGTCGGCTCTCCGGGTCGGGATCTGTAGATGCTTCATGGTCTCCGGTGGTCAGCGGCGCACGGCGGACTTCTTCTGCGGTCTCGCTGGGTTCACCGTGCCGTGTGCCGACGTGAGCTTCGGCGCGCATCCGCTCCACCATGTGCGGGTAGTGCAGTTCAAACGCTGGACGCTCCGACCGGATGCGGGGGAGTTCGGTGAAGTTGTGGCGCGGCGGTGGGCAACTGGTGGCCCATTCCAGGGAGTTGCCGAAGCCCCATGGATCGTCGACGGTGACGACCTCGCCGTAGCGGTAGCTGCGGAAGACGTTCCACAGGAACGGCAAGGTCGAGATGCCGAGGACGAACGCGCCGGCGGTGGAGATGATGTTGAGCGTGGTGAAGCCGTCTGAGGGCAGGTAGTCGGCGTACCGGCGGGGCATGCCTTCTGCTCCGAGCCAGTGTTGCACCAAGAAGGTGAGGTGGAAGCCGATGAACGTCAGCCAGAAATGGATCTTGCCCAGGCGTTCGTCGAGCAGACGTCCGGTCATCTTCGGGAACCAGAAGTAGATGCCGGCGTAGGTGGCGAACACGATGGTGCCGAAGAGGACGTAGTGGAAGTGGGCCACCACAAAGTAGCTGTCGGAGAGTTGAAAGTCGATGGGTGGGCTGGCCAGGAGCACACCGGTGAGTCCGCCGAAGAGGAAGGTGACCATGAAGCCGACCGAGAACAACATCGGTGTCTCGAACGTCATGTGGCCCCGCCACATTGTGCCGATCCAGTTGAAAAACTTTACGCCCGTCGGCACCGCGATCAGGAACGTCATGAAGGAGAAGAACGGCAACAGCACGGCGCCGGTGACATACATATGGTGTGCCCACACCGCGACCGATAGGGCGGCGATGGCGAGGGTGGCGTAGACCAGTCCTGAGTACCCGAACAACGGTTTACGGCTGAAGACCGGGAAAATCTCGGAGACGATGCCGAAGAACGGCAGCGCGATGATGTAGACCTCGGGGTGGCCGAAGAACCAGAACATGTGCTGCCAGAGAATGGCGCCGCCGTTGGACGGATCGAACAGATTCGCGCCGAATTGACGGTCGACTTCGGCGCCGAGCAGTGCCGCGGTGAGCAGCGGGAACACCAGCAAGATCAGGACACTGGTGACCAGGATGTTCCACGTGAAGATCGGCATGCGAAACATCGTCATTCCCGGTGCGCGCAGACAGATGACCGTGGTGACCATATTGACCGCGCCCAGGATGGTGCCCAAGCCGGACACTGTCAGTCCGAGAAACCACATGTCCGAGCCGACGCCGGGTGAGTGAATGGCATCGCTGAGCGGGGTGTAGGCGGTCCAGCCGAAGTCGGCGGCACCACCGGGGGTGATGAAGCCGGCGATCGCGATGGTCGAGCCGAAGACGAACAGCCAGAAGCCGAGGGCGTTGAGCCGCGGGAAGGCGACGTCGGGAGCGCCGATCTGCAGGGGCAGTACGAAGTTGGCGAAGCCGATCACGATGGGGGTGGCATACATCAGCAGCATGATCGTGCCGTGCATGGTGAACAGCTGGTTGTACTGCTCGGTCGAGAGGAACTGCATGCCCGGCGTCGTGAGCTCGCCGCGCATCAGCAGCGCCATCAGGCCGCCGATGAGGAAGAACGCGAAGCACACGACGATGTACATCATGCCGATCAACTTGTGATCGGTCGTGGTCAGCAGCTTGTAGATGAATGACCCTCTGGACTTGCGCCGCTCGGGGTAGGGCCGCGTAGCGACCACCTCGGGTGGGCGCGGGGACACCGCGGTCATCAGGCCTCCATCTGAGTCGGACAAACGGTGGCCCTGATCGAGCAACACGCGCATCCTGCGTGCGACTTCCCGGGCCGTAACTACGGACTGTAGTCGATTAACTACTAGGTAGCATAGTTGGGCCCGGAATCCCGAATCTCGGGCGAGTACCGACATGGCGGCAACGAAAAGTCGGCTCCCTCACCAATATCAGGCGCGGAGGGTCATCGCGGTTACGCGGCGCTGCTCCCTACCGCCAGAGGTCTGCACTTCCGCTGCTCGGCGGTTCGTTGGGAGGGATAGTAGGTTCGCCGTCGGCGGGCAGACGGACGCCGCGTTCGGCGAGCCAGCTCACCGGGTCGAGGGCAGCACCGGATGCATCGGCCACCTCGAAATGCAAGTGGGGGCCGGTTGAGTTACCTCGGTTGCCAACCGTGGCAATGGGTTGGCCGACCGTGACCGGAGCCGCTACCTCGATGAGGTTGTCGTCGTTATGGCCGTAGGTGGTGACTGTTCCATCGGCATGTCGGATACGTACCCACAATCCGAAGCCTTGGGCAGGGCCGGAGTTGATCACTTCGCCGTCGGTGACCGCGAAAATCGGCGCGCCGAGGTCGTTGCCGATGTCCATGCCCTGATGACCTCGACCGTCACCGAAGGTGGAGGTGATTCGACCATTCGTCGGAGCGACTACGGACCCCGGCGACGGCGACGAATAGACGGGTGGACCGTTCGGTGCGGGATGCGGGGTCGCAGGATCGTGGGGACGCATCTCAAATGCCAGCAGCGCCAGCAACCGCCCGATCGGTAGCGCGTCGACAACCAGTTCGGCGGCTGCTCGTCCCGCACTGAGAACGGCGGCAAAGCAACCCACCGCAGTGATGGGGTCATCCGTTGGCTCCGACGGCTCGACTGGGCGCGCACGATCGGCCAGACATGTGCTGACGGTCCGGATCTCGTCGGCTAGTTCCCCCATCGCCGGCCCCCCCAAGGATGCCGAGATCGTCTCGGCGACCAGTTGGGCGAACTGCTGGGCCACATGGGTGTCATCTGCGTCGGCGCGCGCTCGAGCGTCAAGCGAGAGGCTCAGCAGAACCGCAGCAACAATTCCCACGGCCCCCAGCCTCAGACAGGGCCGTGCAACGCCGCAGCGGCGAATGAGGGACGACATAGGCATGCCAGCGAGACCTTCCGGAGACGGGCGCGACGCACTGACGTTCAGCACCGCACGCCAGGTGCACATGAGGCCCCGATTGGCAGCCCTCCGTTCGAACCATAGGCCCCACAGGTCACAGCAGTAACACGATCCGGTTGAGCGTCAGTCGCAACTGGCGGCCTCTATTACTAGGGAACGTAGTTGCAGATAAGCAATGATGCCCAGCCTCGGGACCTCGACCGAATCAAGCGTAATCACAGCTGAGCGCACCGATACGTCAGATGAACGCGGCAGAACCCTCGCCGCGGGACGTGGGCCTACGGGCCGGTGCAGATCGCAAAAACTACGGCTATGTTGACAACGCGAACGTTAATCTACCACGCTGCGTAGTAGATCAAGGTCAAGGAGTGCTGGTGCAGCAGGAGAGAAGGATATCCGCGGTGCGGGCGGCAATCCTGGCGCTGATGTGCGTGGTGCCGTGGGTAGCGTCGGGTTGTGGTAGCGCTGGCGACGACGCCGTTGCGCAGGGGGGAACCTTTCAGTTCGTCTCACCCGGCGGGCAGACGGTCATCACCTACGACCCGCCTGCAAGCCGTCAGAGGATCGCTGACGTCTCAGGCCCTGATGTGGTGACCGACCAGACCGTCGGACTCAACGACTTCGCAGGCAAAGTCGTCGTCATCAACGTATGGGGTTCGTGGTGCGGACCCTGCCGGGGAGAAGCCGACGACCTCGAGCATGTCTACGCCCAGAACAAGACCTCGGGGGTCGAGTTCCTCGGTATCAATCTGCGCGACAACCGGCAAGCGGCGAAGGACTTCATTGTCGACAGGAAAGTCGCCTTTCCCTCGATCTACGACTTTGCCGGCATCACTCTGGCTGCGCTGACCACTCCAACGTCGGTGGTGCCGACGACCATCGTGCTCGACCGCGACCACCGTCCGGCCGCGGTGTTCCTCAAGGCCATCACCGCCGACGAACTCGGGGCAACAGTTCAGCGCGTCGTCGCTGAGCCTGTGACACAACGCCCATGACGGCGCAGTCAGTCGAACTGCAAGCCTCGGTCGGCGAGACGTTTGCTGACGTCGTCGCCAGCGGTCCGCTACTGCTGGCGCTGCTCGCATGCATGATCGCCGGGCTGGTGTCGTTCGCCTCACCGTGTGTGGTCCCGCTCGTCCCGGGGTATCTGTCTTATCTGGCTGGCGTGGTCGGCGCCGAGGCGCCGGCGGTGTCGGTGGGGGAGTCGAATAAACGGGGTCGCTCGCGTGTGGCGCTCGCCGCAGGCCTGTTCGTCATCGGTTTCACCGTGGTTTTCGTGGCAGCGACCGCCACAGTACTTGGGGTCACCACGACTTTCGTGGTGAATCGTGAAGTCCTGCAACGTATCGGCGGTGTGGTCACCATCGTCATGGGCTTGGTGTTTATCGGGCTGGTGCCGGCACTGCAACAGGAACGACGGTTCGCCCCCCGCCGCGTCTCCAACATCGCCGGCGCCCCGCTGCTCGGCGGGGTCTTTGCACTCGGGTGGACCCCGTGCCTGGGGCCCACACTCGCGGCAGTCATTGCTACGGCCAGCGGCACCGAAGGCGCCACCGCAGCCAAGGGCGTCGCGCTGATCGTGGCGTACTGCGCCGGCCTTGGCATTCCTTTTGTTGTGCTTGCGTTTTCCTCGGCGTGGGCGTTGCGAAGCCTCGGCTGGTTGCGCACCCACGCCCGCATGATCCAGATCGCCGGCGGGGCCATGATGATCGCGGTGGGCATCGCTTTGATCACCGGCCTGTGGGACCAATTCATCGTGTGGGTGCGCGACGCGTTCATCACCGATACTCAACTACCCATCTGAGCCCTGTGGTGGCGGCCCCGATTCGACGTCCACAGCGTCCCCCTGTTTCCGGTCACCGCACCCTCACGAGACCGAACAACCACCGCCTCCACGCCGCCAACGTCGGGCCATCTCAGCACATCCCGAGTCAGTCGTGACGTGATCCGCTGGTACCGTTCCGGCCCGGTCTGTCATATAGTCACATGCGCATGTATTGATATATAGGGGTAGCGTGGCTATCTGGGTGTGGATGAGAGGGAGTACGAAGTATGGGAGCCGGACACAACCACGGACCAACCGATCCTGCGTCCAGCGACTCGTCGCTGCGTGTCCGTCTGGCGATAGCGTTTGTTCTGACGGGGATCATTGTCGTGGCCCAGTTGGTCGGGTCGGTGATCACGGGAAGTCTGGCGCTGCTGACCGACACCGCGCACGCTGCGACAGATGCGATCGGGTTGGCGGTCGCGCTGGTCGCAGCAACCGTGATGCACCGTCCGGTCAGCAAGACTCGCACATGGGGACTGCGGCGCATCGAGGTCATCGCCGCTCTGGGGCAGGCCTCGCTGCTGCTTGCTGTCGGGCTCTACGCCGCTGTTGAGGGCGTGCGGAGACTGTTCGCTCCGCCAGAGGTTCCCTCGACCGAACTGCTGATCTTCGGAATCATCGGGCTCGTGGCGAACATCGTCGCCATGCTGGTGCTTGCCTCAGGACGCGGGGCCAACTTCAACATGCGAGCGGCGTTCCTGGAGGTCCTCAACGACGCACTGGGATCGCTGGGTGTAATTGTCGCCGCGATCGTCATCGCTACCACCGGCTTCCAACAAGCCGACGCACTGGCCGGCCTGTTCATTGCGCTACTGATCGCACCCCGCGCCCTCAAGCTCATGGCAGAGACGACGCGAGTGCTGATGGAGTTCACGCCCAGGGAGATCGATTTGGACGACGTCAGGGCCCACATTCTCGAGATGGACCGCGTGCAGGACGTGCACGACCTCCACGCATCGACGGTGGCCACTGGTCTGCCGATCATTAGCGCTCACGTGGTGGTCGATGACGACTGCTTCCAGGACGGGCACGCCCCCACGATCTTGAATGACATCCGAACGTGCGTGGCGACCCACTTCGCCATCTCCTTCGAGCACTCCACCTTCCAGCTCGAGACCAGTGCCCAGCGTCACCAGGAGGAAGCCTTGGCAGCCCATCACCCGTGAGGGGTGGCGCATCGACGACACCCACGCCGCCGGTCTGCGCACGAAGTGCACGATCGTTGCCAGGGGAGAGACGATGCTTCACCCCTGTCAATCGGGCCACGGTCACACCAGCGTGGACCAGTACCACCAGAAGCGTTCGATGATGAGGGCGATCACCGCCATCGCCCACACCAGCGGTACTACGGTGTGCACCGTGAGGACCACATCGAGGGCTCGGCGTGCTCTCCCGGATGGGCAGACATGGTCGGCATTGCGCAGGCTCACATACCAAAAGGCAACCACGACAACGACCCACACGGCCATGCAGTACGGGCAGAGTGCATCGATTCGATACAGACTCTGAAATATCAGCCAATGGACGAACACCACCGCACCCGTCAGGCCGATCTGCAATCCGATCATGACCCACAAGGCCGGGCGGGGTCCTAGCAGGACGGCGATAGCGATCAGAGCTGTGAAGCCTGCGATTCCGAGCAGTGAGTTGGGGAACCCGAAGACGGCTGCTTGGGGGGTGTCCATGACCGATCCGCAATTGACGATCGGGTTGATACTGCAGGTCGGCGTGTAGTTCGGATCGGTTGCCAGTTCGAACTTTTCGACGGTCAGTGCGAACGCAGCGACAAGTCCAATGCCTCCGCAGACCGCAAGAATCCACGGGAGCAGCCGCGGGAAAACCGGGATCTGCGTGTCGGGCGCAAAGCCTGACGGCTCTGAGGTCTGCCGGGGTGTGATGGTCACTGACGTATCGCGGATTCGAGCGCAGAGCTCAGATCGTCATAGCCTTCGGGCTTGATGAGTTCGTCGTTGATGAAGAACGTGGGGGTTCCGGTCACGCCTAGTGCTTTGCCGTCAGCGACATCGCGGTCGATGAGCTCGCGGGTGGCCTGTGAGTCATAGGCGGCGGCGAATCGCTCCATGTCCAGGCCCAACACCTGGGCGTAGGAGAAGAACAGATCGTCCAGCGGCACCTTTTGTTCGCCCCAGCTGCGTTGAGTGTCGAACATCTTGCGGTACATCGGTTCGAATTGGCCTTGTTCGGCCGCCGCGGCCACGGCCCGTGCCGCGCGGTCGGCGTTGAAGTGCCCGGGGAGGGGGAAGTAGCGGACCACGAAAGTGACTTGATCGCCGTAGGTTTGGCGAAGCTGCTCCACCGCCGGGTACGCCGCCCCACACCCTTCACACTCGAAGTCCAGGAACTCGACAAATGTCGCCTTGGACTCGGTCGGAGCCGATAGCCGTGGAGAATCAGGCCGTACCGTCGTATACGCCTGGTCGCCGGACTGTTCGCTCTCTCCGGCCCGGGAGACCACGAACACCACTGTGAGCGCCAGGCAGAACACGAAGACTGCCGCGAGCGACATCTTGACGTTGCGACTCATCGAGACATCCCTCCGCGTCGAACCTTGACCGCTTGAGCTGGCACGATCATCACTCCCGTCACGTTTACTACTACGTTGGCTAGTAGTTTACAGGGCGTGCGGTGTCGTCCGGGCGATTGGCGTGCATATCACGCACGACCGAACCGGTGAGGGGAGCGGTGGGCGGTGAGTCGTCACTCGGATGCTCGGCATGCCGGCGCAGGTCTGCCACCGATATGTGCATCTGCACTACGTATCGCGGCTGCGGCCGGTTCGGGCGGGCTGCTGTATGTGAGCTTCCCTCCGCGCCAACTGTGGTTCCTTGCCCCGGTGGCGATCGCGGTCCTGGTGGTGACACTGCGTGGGCGGTCGCTGTGGGCGGCGTCAGGCTACGGCTATCTCGCTGGGCTGGGCTTTTTCGTGCCGCTGCTGCCGTGGGTCGGTACGTATGTGGGTGCGGTGCCGTGGCTGGCCTTGGCGGCGGTCGAGGCGGTGGCGTTCGGTGTCTTCGGGGCGGTGGCGGCGCTGGTCGGCAGATGCCGCGGAGCGCCGGTGTGGCTAGCATGCGCCTGGGTGGCAGTCGAAGCCGTCCGCTCCCGCGTGCCTTTTGGCGGTTTTCCCTGGGGCCGAATAGCATTCGGTCAGCCGGACGGGTTCTTGCTGCCGTTAGCGGCCTTGGCTGGCGCGCCGGGGTTGTCCTTCGTTGTGGTGCTGCTCGGCGCACTCCTGGCCGCGATCGCAGTGGCGGTAATCAACGTGCACCCTCGGGCGTTGGCCGGCCCAGGCGTAGCAGTCGCCGTAGTGGGAGTGCTGACATGGACCCTGGCGCCGTCGCAGACAGCAGAACCGGAGGAGCAGTCGGTGACGGTGGCGTTGGTGCAGGGCAACGTACCGCGGTTGGGTTTGGACTTCAATGCTCAGCGACGTGCAGTGCTCGACAATCATGTCCGGCGCACTCTCGACCTGGCGGAGGAGGTCAGCTCTGGGCGGGTCGTGCGTCCCGATGTGGTGGTGTGGCCGGAGAACTCATCCGATATCGACCCGTTCGGTAACCGTGATGCTGCGGCGCAAATTGATCGTGCCGCGCGGGCGATCGAGGTGCCGATCCTGGTGGGCGCGGTGATCGCCGGGAGCCACAGCACGTCCCGCAATACGTTGGTGGTGTGGGATCCCGTCACCGGGCCTGGTCAGGAGCATGACAAACGTCAGCTGGTGCCGTTCGGGGAGTACTTGCCGCTGCGGGGACTGATGACACAGCTTTCGTCCTACGCCAGCCGGGCTGGCAACTTCATTCCTGGCACAGGCGATGGCGTTGTCGATCTTGCCGGGGTGCCCGTGGCGGTAGCGACCTGCTACGAAGTCGCGTTCGACGATCTGGTGACCGAATCGGTGCGCGCCGGTGCGCAGCTGATCGCGGTTCCGACGAACAACGCGACGTTCGGGCGCACCGAGATGACCTACCAGCAACTCGCGATGTCGCGAGTTCGGGCAGTCGAACACGATAAGGCGGTGGTCATCGCAGCAACCAGTGGCGTGAGCGCGGTCATCGAACCTGATGGGACCATTGCACAACGCACAGAATTGTTCTCCCCCGATGTTCTCATCGCGCGGGTGCCGTTGAGGACAACGACGACCCTGGCGACGCGGATCGGAGCAGCAGGAGAAGGGATCTGTGCTGCCGCCGTCCTGGCGGCACTGATTGTACGCACGTGGAGATCACGCCTACGCTCCTGACGCGGCGTGGCTCCCTCAGTGACGCTCGCGATGAAACGTTGGCGAGCTACTCGGTACGTCATCGGCGCCATCCGACGGGCTCGAACAGCAACTGCACCCTGGTTCTGTTGTGGCCGAACAGCTCTTGCTGGTCGCCGCGCCGCGTGCTCGTGGTGTCGGCAGCAGGGGTACCGCGGGCACCGACCGTGGTTGAACGGGGGTGGTGGCTGGTCCTGGAGCGCAACAGGCGTCGCCTGTGTCGTGGTAGGCCGACACCGAGATGTTGAGCGTGCCGGGGGATACCCGGGGCACGGCACCGGTGCCCGGCAGCGCTTTCGTCCGGGCGGCACGAATCGCGTTGGCGATCACCAGCACTTCTGCGAGTTCGTGGACGAAGACCACTGTGGCCAGGCCGAGGACGCCCGTGGCGGCCAGCGGAATCAGCACACCGATGATCGCTAGGGAAAATCCTATGTTCTGCATCATGATTCGGCGTGCGCGCCGAGCATGGGACAGTAGTTGCGGGAGATGGCGAAGATCTTCGCCCAGCAACGCCACATCGGCGGTTTCGATAGCGACGTCGGTACCCATCGCTCCCATCGCAATACCGACATCGGCGGTGGCCAACGCCGGGGCGTCGTTGACGCCGTCGCCGACCATGGCGATCGCCCGCCCGCGCGCTAGCGTGGCCAGCAAGTCGGCTTTGTCTTCGGGAAGGAGTTCGGAATGGACGGTGCTGATTCCGGACGCAGTGGCCAAAGCATGTGCGGTGCGGTCGTTGTCCCCGGTCAGCATGACCGAGTCGACACCCAGCGCCGTCAGTTGCCCGATCGTTTCAGCGGCCTCGGGGCGAAGCTCATCGCGGACCGCGATCGCGGCGACGACGGTGCCTTCCCGTTCGATCAGCACGACGGTGGCGCCGTCGCTCTGCAATCGAGTGACGTCTCCGGCGAGCGCGCCGGGATCGAGCCACCCGGGTTTGCCCAGGCGCAGTTGCTGTCCGCGTATCCGGCCGGTGAGGCCGTGACCGGCGATCGCGGTGACGTCATCGGCAGGTGAGCCCAGAGCAGGTGCGGCCGCGAGAATCGCGCTCGCCAACGGGTGCTCGCTGCGAGCCTCGAGCGCGGCGGCATAAGACAACGCGTCCTCGCGGGTGACCTCGGGTGTGCTCACCACGTCGATGACCTCCGGAGTGCCGCGGGTCAAGGTGCCGGTCTTGTCCAGCGCGACGACGCGGACCTGTCCCAGCTCTTCGAGTGCAGCACCGCCTTTGACGAGTGCGCCATGGCGGCTGGCGGCGCCGATCGCGGCGACCACCGTCAGCGGCACCGCGATCGCCAACGCACACGGGGACGCGGCAACGAGCACCACCAGGCCGCGTTCGAGCCACAGCAGCGGATCACCGAGTAGCGCACCGATACCGGCCACGAGTGCGGCTAGCACCATGATGGCCGGGACCAGGGGGCGGGCGATGCGGTCGGCGAGACGTTGGCCGGCGCCCTTGCGTTCCTGCGCTTGCTCGACGATGTGCACGATGCGGGCTAGGGAACTGTCGGCGGCGCGGGCGGTTACGCGGACTTCGATCGCACCGCCACCGTTGATCGCGCCGGCGTAGAGCAAGTCACCCGGACCCGCCTCCACGGGCACAGATTCGCCGGTGATCGCCGACAGATCTACGCTGGTAGTGCCAGCGGTGATAGTCCCGTCGGTCGCCGCGCGCTCACCGGGACGCACCACCATCACATCGCCGAAGATCAACTCATCCGGTGACACGGTGACCTCGAGACCCCCACGAATCACCGATGCGGTCGGTGGAACCAGCGCGAGCAGCGCCCGCAGGCCTCGCCGGGTCTTGGTGACCGCGTAATGCTCGAGTCCTTCAGCGACCGAGAACAAGATTCCCAGCAGCGCGGCCTCGGGTATTTGGCCTAGCGCCACGGCGCCGATTGCGGCGATCGTCATCAGCGTTCCGACACCGATGCGCCCGTGGCGCAGCGATCGCAGTGTCGACGGCACGAACGTGGAGGCGGCAACAACTGCCGCGAGCAGTTCCAGGACGACGCCTGCGGTGTCCGATAGCGAGCTTCCGATGATCCAGCCGAACGCGAGGAAAACTGCTGCTGCGCCGGCGAAACGCAACTCGCGTACTTGCCACAACCGGACCGGTCCCTGATCGGCCTCAGCCTCGAGGGCGGCGGAATCTGAGGGTCCGCAGCATGCGTCACTCATGTGTATGCCCCTGCACTATGGCCGCCGCCGGTTTCGTCGCGGCTGTCGTGGAGACCCCGGCGACCGCCAGAACCGCTGTCACGAGAGCATGACCGGACGGAGTCAACGCATACATCACCAACCGTCCGTGGCGACGCCCGGTCACGAGGCCGGCACTCTTGAGCAGGCGCAGATGGTGTGAGACAAGGTTCTGCGCCATGCCGACCACCCACGCGAGGTCGCAGACACACAGTTCGTCCCCCGACAGCAACGCTGTCGCTACGCGCAGACGAGTGGGATCGCCGAGCGCACGGGCCCCGGTGGCGGCACGGTCGACCGCCGTCGCATCCGGCAACGCAGACCGGATACCTTCTGCGTGAGGCAAATCGAGGCACAGCAAGTCGCATGTATCCACCGGCTCCCGGGTCATATCGACATCCTTACGTTCGTTGATATGTCGCCATGTAACCACCTTCGGGCAAATACCTCAATATCCGTTGATGTGGCGGATGGCATACCCGCGGGCACGGACCGGTCGGGGCCGGCCCGTAGGCGTCCAGGGTCAAGGCCGGACGAGCTCAGTCGACTGGACCGTGATGGAGTGTCTGGATCGAGCCAGCCCGATGCCTAGGTGTCTGCGTTGCCCTTCTTCCACTGTGCCCACGGGATGTTCCAGTCGCCGAGTCCATCGACTCCCGATAGTGTTTCGGCGTTGGTGTTCTTCACCGTGACGGGGTCGCCGCGCATCGTGTTCTTCACGAGCCATTCCGCGTCCGCGGGACTCAGATTCGGGCAGCCGTTGCTGACATTGCTGTTGCCCTGCGCCGACAGAGACCACGGGGCACCGTGCATGTAGATGCCGCTGTAAGACATCTGCACCGCCCAGTCGACGGGTGTGCGGTATCCCGCCGATGACTCGACAGGAACTCCGTAGGTGGAGGAGTCCATGACGATGTGCTCGACGCGATCACCGATCATGTAGATGCCGCGTGGAGTCGGTGTGCTGTCTTTGCCGAACGACGTCGGCATCGTTCGGATGACCTTGCCATCCCTCTTTACGACGATGGTCTTGGTGTTGTCGTCGGCTTCGATTGTCTGAGCTCGGCCAATGGTGAAGTCGTAGGACAGATTTCTGTTGCCATAGAGCCCGTCGCCGAGGTCGACTCCGTAAATGTTCACGGCGACACTGACCTTGGTCCCCGGCATCCAGAAGCGCTCGGGCCTCCATCGGACCTCGGAGTCGCTGATCCAATAGAACGCGCCTTGCATCTGTGGATCAGAGGCCACGGTGATTGCAGCCTGCGCCTTCCGGCGGTCAGGGATGGGATCCGAGAATCGAACACCAATCGTGTGCGCAATTCCGACGGTCTTCTCGCCCAGAATGGCCGCGCTGGTCAGCGACTCCGGCGAGGCTGTGGTGAAGCCTTGCGAGACGCTCGTTCGACCACCCACACCCACGGCTTCAGCTCGAACGGAGTACTGCTTCGAGTACCCCAACGGCTGGGTGCTTGTCCAGGTACTGCCATCCTCGCTCAGCGAGCCCGCCAACGCACGCCCGCTAGATGTTGGGATATCGACGTCGGTCAACGCGCCGCGACTGGCCGTCACAACGATAGGAAGCCCAGGTTCGACAACCGCGTCGGGAGCGAGCCGATCGCCTCCTTCGGTGGCCACAGCGATGGAGGGTTGTGCGATGGCCGCAAAACTGTCGACGGCCGAAATCTGGTCACTGTAGGTAGAGCTACCGCCAGCCGAGCTGCACGAGGTCAGTACCACCACGACGGCCGTCAGCGCCGCCAATACCAGTACATGCCGAGCCTTGACCTGCGCCGAACGGTGGCGTCGAAGGGTTCCCAGACGTTGCCGCAGCTGACTATGGCCAGTCGATCGGCGGTCGCGACGCATCGTCCTCGGAGTGCCAAAGCGGCCCATCAGTTACAAAGCCCTTCATCCGGAGCACACACCGACGACCACAGAATGTAGGCGCCGCCACAGGTCTTACTAACAATGATAGTAGTTTACGGCTCACCAGGCCTCACCGCTCCGATCGAGCAAGCAAGACCCAACGTGGTTGCCATCCGGGTTCTATAAATACTACGGTGCGTAGTAATCCGGGTAGGTGAGGGAGAGCAGGTGAGACCCATAGTGGCGGTGCGGGGGAGTATGTCCCGGCGACCCACCGCGCTCGTGGTGGCGGGTGTCGATCGGCACTCGGCCGGCGACTTCGACGTCGCTCCTGCAGTCATGGACTGTCGGAGTGCGACGACGTTACCCCCACCACGATGATGGGAACCGAAGCGCCGACGCCGCGCCGAGCGCACCCGGCGCTTGGCTCCCTGCGCAGACTGTGGCGATCGCTCACGTCGATGAAAACCGCACTCATGCTGCTGTTCCTGTTGGCCGCAGCCGCGATCCCGGGCGCCATGCTGCCACAACGACCGCTCAACGAGCAGAAAACAACCCAGTACATTGCCGACCGCGGCGCGCTCGGGGTGTGGATGGACAGACTGCAGCTGTTCGACGTCTTCGCCAGCACGTGGTTCACCGCGATCTACGTCCTGCTGTTCGTATCGCTTGTGGGCTGCCTCACCCCCCGAATTCTCGAGCATGCGCGCGCAGTGCGCGCTCAGCCGGTCCCCGCGCCACGCAACCTCATTCGTCTGCCGCGGCACGTCGAGGACACGGTGCACGGAGATCCTGACGAGGTTGCTGCCCTGATAAATACCAATCTGCGTGGCTGGCGCCGAGTCACCACCACGCGCCCGGCGACGGGTGCCCAACCCACCGAAGCCGTGGAGATCTCCGCGGAGAAGGGCTACCTCCGCGAGTGGGGCAACCTCCTGTTCCACTTCTCACTGCTCGCCCTGTTGATAGCGATCGCGGCCGACAAACTTTACGGGTACGAGGGCACCCGCAGTCTCATCGCCGATGGCACGCAAGGCCTCTGTAACACCTCGACGGCCGTCTATGACTCGTTTCGAGCAGGCAGCCTTGTCGACGGCACCGATCTCTCACCATTCTGTGTTCGTGTCGAGGGCTTCGATGCGAGGTTCCTGCCGAGCGGCCAGCCCGACATGTACGAAGCCGACGTCAGTTACACCGACGACGTACGACAGTCCGACCCCACTACCTGGAACGCTGCGCGTATTCGAGTGAACGAGCCTCTGCGAGTAGCCGGTGACCGCGTCTACGTCCTAGGCAATGGCTTCGCACCTACATTCACAGTGACCTTCCCGAACGGTGAGCAGCGCACTCAGACAGTACTTTTCATTCCCGACAACTTGCAGACGATGTTGTCCTCAGGCGCGGCCCGTTTTGATACTCCCGCGGGGCTTTACCCCGACGCGGATGAACGGCGCCGCCGACAGATCGCGATTGAGGGTCTGTTCGCGCCGACCGCGGCATTCCAAGGAACGCTTCTCACCTCGTCGTTTCCCGTGCCGAATGATCCGTATGTAGCGATCAGGATCTACCAGGGCGACACCGGACTGGATACCGGTCGTCCGCAGAACGCATACTCCTTGAACCAATCACTCATCGAGCAGGGCCGGCTCCAGCAGCGGGCCCAAGTCAATCTCGGCCCAGGAGAGACCCACACCATCGCCGACGGCACCGTAGTGCGCTTCGACGGGTACGAACGGTTTGTGTCCATGCAGGTGTCGCACGGGCCGGCACAGAACTGGGTCCTGCTGACCGCGACTGTGATGCTGGCTGGGCTACTTGTGTCCCTGCTTGTCCGGCGCCGACGAATCTGGGTGCGGTTGGTGCCCACCGAGATCGATGGCCAACGACGCACTGCTGTCACCATCGCCGGTTTGGCCCGCACCGATCAGGCTGGGTGGGGCGAAGACTTCAACGAGCAAGCGCGGCGATGGATGACCGAGCCAGCGTCAGCGAACCGCCGACTACGACGCACACGTCACGAATGAGACTCACATCAGCAGAGATTCATCCTGCGGGGATCGATGTCCCCCAGTTGAAGCACTCGACGAGAGGGCGTGCCACGTCACACATACATCCGATCGCATTCAACAAGCAGCACACGGAAGGCCTACCGAACATGAGCAGAAGCACTTCTGACCATGCCGCCCCCTCGCCCGCCCCTTCGGGCAAGTCACTCGTCGCGATTGCCCTGCTGTATAACGCCGCGCGGCTAGCACTCGCCGCTGCGCTGTGCGGATTGATCCTGTTGATTTCCTTCGTATTTGACGTGAAAATCCCGATTTTCGGAGCCGTCGTGCTCGCAGTAGTGCTCAGTAGTCCAGTCTCGATGCTCGTCCTCAAACCCCTACGAACTCGCATCAATCACCAGGCCGAAGCGATGGACGCCCACCATGCGAGCAAGAGGGGACTCGCGAAGAGCCGCTCGGTGAACCTGCCAGATAGTTAAACCACAACCCAGGCACGTACGCACCTCATCATGGGGTACGACCACCAACCAGCAAAGAGCGGCTGCCACTGTCCGCCGCGGCCTGTGACCACGATAGATTTGCACACCGTTGCGATCCGATCGATCGGGCGCATTTGCCAGAAGCTTGCCGTCGGTAAAGCTCAGTAAGACCACGAGACTGGCAACGTCGGCTTGGCTTACGCCCGCACACCTGCCACGAAATCTCCAGCAGCTTTGCACCGTTCACGCCGGTTCAGCCGACGACGTAGACGCCCCGGGTTCTCAGCCACTGTGCCGGATCAAGTTTGGGTCCGTCTTGCTGCCAGACCTCATAGTGCAGGTGTGGTCCAGTGGAGTAGCCGCGGTTTCCTACCGTTGCGATCTGCTCGCCGGCCCGGACTCGTTGTCCGACGCTCACCAACGCCTCGTTGATGTGCCCGTACACGCCGATCGTGCCGTCGTCTTGCAGCACGCGTACCCATAAACCGAAACCATCGGCCGGACCGGATTCGATGACCTGCCCATCGCTTGCGGACACCACCGGCGTGCCAATCGCGTTGGCGATGTCAAGGCCATAGTGCGTGGTACTCCAGCGTGCCCCGTAGCTCGAGGTCACGGTGCCGTAGGTAGGTGCCGCCGACCGCGGCCGTTGTGGCGCAGGGGGATCGGAAGGCCGCAGACGATCTGGCTGCACCAACTCTCGCACGGCCGCGGTCAGCTCATCGAGTGACGATGTCCGCGCCGGCGTGGTGTCTTGTCGATCGTCCACCGATCCGAGGGCTACAGGTGATGGCGTTGCCGCGGATCGGTCGTCGGCGGACACGCCAGCCTGGAAAACTGGGGTGACTGTTGGGCTGTGACGATCGGCGAGCGCAGTGGCCGCGGTCCCGCCGGCGACGCAAAGGACCACCGCAGCCGCGAGCGATCCACTGACCCCGGCTGCGGCTACGGACCTGAGTGGTGTTCCCGACGTCTTCTCCTCGTCGAGCACATCGAGAAAATCAGAGTGAACTGGCTCATTGTCATGGTGATCGAGAACGGACATCGCCCGCTCCCATGGCGCGGTAGGCGCTGCAACCCTTTGGTTCCTGCCGACGTCGACCGAGCGTGGTGTGCGCCACGGCCCATACGCGTCATGGTCGAAACGGGCCGCGTGCGGCCGTGCATGATGCGAGGGGGACGGGTGTGGGCGGGCGCCGCGAGGCGGGTTGGGAGGAGACGTCCTGGGCGCACTCACCGATGAAATCTGCGGCGAGCGCGTGAGGGCCGGGGCAGGTGAGGGGACTGCTCGGGTGAACCCGACCGCAGTCTCAGGGGGGTGGGGTATCCGATGTCGCCCCGACGCCCGCGCGATACCCGAATGCCGTGGCACCGAAGGCCCGCGGTCGAAAGCCGCCGACGCAGGGCGGCGGGACGCAGGTATACCAGCAGGAGGTGGGCTGGGGTCAGATTTGCGATGCCGTGCCAATGAAGGTCCCTCAGTTCAAGCGTCGTTCCGGATGAAACAGTTCGATATCGAACGGGCCACGGACAGATTACTACTACCGTGGTTAGTTTCTCCGAGTGGGCGTCAGAATCGTCATCCTGCGCCTCTATCAGCGTTCTGAGCCTGACGGCGATCGTGGCATGATCGACCGCATGCGTGGACTCCTACGAGCACTCGGCTGGGGTGCGGTCCTCGCCGCTGTCGTCGGGATTGCTGCTCACTACTCTGGCCTGGTCAGCAATACCGCGTCCCGGGTGGCGGCGTTCACGCCGGTGTTAATCGGCGTCGGTGTCCTCGGCCTGGTGCTGTTGCTCGTCGCGCGCGCCTGGATCTCCGCGGTGGCAGCTGTGCTCGTCGTTGCCGTGGGCGTCACGGCGCAGGCCCCGCTGTATTGGGGAGTGGACGAACTGGTCTCGGACTCGGACTTGACCGTTATGCAGGCAAACATCTTTCGCGGGCAGGCCGATCCGGATGAGATGGTGTCGCGGGTACGCAGCTCGCGAGTCGACGTCATGACGGTGGTCGAGCTGACGCCCGAGTCGGTGGGGGCCCTCGATCGCGCCGGGTTGCGCCACGCCTTGCCGTTCGCGTTTCTCCGTCCCCGCGAGGGTGGAGGTGGAGCCGGCATCTATGCTCGGTCCCCGCTGACTGACGGGCAACTCCTGCGCGGATTCGAACTGTCGAATCTTCATGCGCGACTTACGCTACCAAACCGCTCGCCCATCTCGGTCTATGCACTGCATCCGTTGCCGCCCTATCCGGAACCATCGTGGCGCTGGAATGCCGAGCTCCGCGAGCTACGCTCGATCCTGTCCGCCGACACAGATCCGCTGATCATCGGCGCCGATGCCAACTCGACCTACGATCACCGCTCCTTCCGGCAGCTGCTCTCCGGACCGCCGGATTCACCCCAGCTGACCGACGCCGCCGAGCATCTCGGATCCGGCGTCGTCGCGACCTACCCCGCCGGCCGACCCTACCCGCCCCTGCTCGCGCTCGATCGGGTACTCACCCGCAACGGCCCGACACCGACATCGTTCCGGCGGATCGATCTGCCGGGCTCCGACCACCACGGGGTGCTCGCGAGCATCCGGCTTTGAGATTGAATCGCGGTCTGGCCGAGGCCGCCCGACTGGTGACGAAACACGTTGATTCGCATCAAGATTCGCCGATAATCTACGTTATGTCAGGTAAACCTGACGTTGAGAAAGCCGGCGTCTGGTTCTCCTGACATCACAGGGCTACCCTATCGGCATGGGTTGGATGCACGAGAGCGACACGCACTTGCACGAGGCGGCGTTGGTGCCGTTCTTCGAGAACGGGGCCGTGAGCCACGGGTCGACCATGATCGACGGCGTGGACTACGAGATCGTGGAGACCGGCCGGCACCCGTACAAGGATCGTCGGCGGCCGTCGGCCGAGATCGTCGGCTGGCTGTTGTCCTGCGATTGCGCCCGGCGAACCAGCTCTGATGTGTCGACCTGGACCGATTCCGTCCAGTGGATGCGGGTGCCCTCAGCGTCCCTCGAGGACCTGGCCCGCCGCCAGGTGTTCGCCCCCGACACCGACCTCGACGTCAACGTGCGGCCCGAGGTCGCGGAGGCCGCCCGAGCGGTGTGGCAGCGCGAACATCTCGACCCGATCGACGTTGATGGCGAGATCCGGGTAGCCGCGGCTGCCCGCAGGGACGCCGACGCACAACTCGACGCCGCGGTGGTTAAGGCTCGCCGGCTGGGTCGCTCGTGGGCCGATATCGGTGCGGCGGCCGGGATGACACGGCAGTCGGCCAACGAGCGCTGGAGGGACAGAGCGTGACAGGCCTGCATGGCAGGCGCTCCACGTGCACGGGCTTGGGTGGCGTGTAGCCACGTAGTGAGGCTACAATCGGAGCCGTAGCCAGCCCATTGCGGTGGGCTTGGAAGTGAGCCACAGGATTACTCGCCGGACGACGAGGCCTGTGGCTCGCGGTCTTTCAGGGGCCGATGGTGTGTATTTCTACACCAGACCCGAGTATGTCGAGGTAGTCCCCGCGGCCGCAGCGATGTTGCACCACGGCACCGCAGACGATGTCGGCGACCCAGAGCGCCGGTTCGTTGCGGCCGATAGCGTGGTCGATTCGCAGAGTTGGGCGACCGCATGTCGTGCGCGGAGCTTGTGCAGCATGTCCATATCGCTCGCGTCCTGTTGGCCTCGGGATTCCAGCGTGATCGTGACGCACGGCATGTCGGCCAGGTGCGGGAGTAAGAACTCCATGCATTTGCGTCGGTGCCGCCGATCCGAGGATTCCTTGTCGACGTGCACCACGACGAACCCTGTCAGGGGCAGTTCGGCGACCGCGGTGACGAGATCGGTTCGCCGTTGCTCGCTGCTGCCGTGCCAGTGCACCTTCGGCTCGGCCAGGCGCAGCACTTCCATGGCGTTGCGGAGGGTGTCGACGTCGTCTTCGTCGCAGAGTGCCGCGGACATCAGGTACGCGCCGGGATCCATATCCGGTCGCGACCCGCTTTCGTCTGCCCACGCCGTCGACATGATGAAACACCCTATTGGTGGGCTACGCCTCGACAGGGCTCAGGGGACACACGGGGGCGGCTTTCTGCGTTGCCCCACTCCGCTCGCGCCTCGACTTGCACGAATGTTATTCACAACCCGTTGTGGTGGACAGAAATGTCACCCACTAGGTGTAGGGTTCTGAATCAGAGGCAAGACATGACAAATCCCCAGAGCGGGGATCGTCACCCGGCCTGGGGATCGTCTGTTCGCATGGGGATGCAATTCAGACGCTACACCGGGCGTTGGTGCTGCGCCAACATCACAGGAGAAGCCTGGCAAAAGGGTGTCGACATCGTCTGCCGGAAACGGTGAGCTATGGCCGCCCCCGACCTGACCACGAGCCGACGCCTCGCTGACGTCCTCCGCGAAGCACGTCAGCGCATCCAGGTCAGCGACGACGAACTCGCTGAAGCCCGTCGCCGACGCGATCTTCTAGCCAGCACTTTGCGGAGGGAGTTCGGCCGAACCAGCCGTACCTACTTGAACGGGTCGGTAGCGCATGGTGACGCCCTCACCCCACTAACCGACATCGACCTCGGTGTCGTCGTGCCTGATCCGGAGAGCACGTATGGCCCGCACGGTCAGGGCCCGGAGGTCCTCCAGCTCCGAGCTGCCGATGCGATCCGCAGTGCTCACAAGACCGAATTTCCCAACCTTCGGGTCATAGTTGGCGGCCGTAAACGATCGGTGTACGTCTCATTTGGAAGCCCTGTCGATCCGAGTCAGGATGACTTCAGCGCGGACGTGATCGTCGCACTCGATTACCCGACGGGCGCCGGCCTATGGATCCCCAACTACGACTCGTGGGACCGGTCCGACCCCGAAACGCACACCACCTTGGTGCGGAGCGCGGCGAAATCCAGCGCCTACAACTACTCCCGGACCGTCCGGTTGCTCAAACACTGGGCTCGCACTCACTCGAAACCCTTGTGTAGCTGGAACATCAAGGCCCTAGCGCTGGCATGCTTGGCCGTCGAGCTCGACCAGCTCGATGGCATGGTTGCTTGGTTCGACCATGCCATCGACGACCTCAGTTGGCGTGACACACCAGATCCTGCCGGAGTCGCGGGAGCCATCGCCTTGCCAGGCGACCGCACAGAACTCGTAGCCAAGCTCCAGAAGGCCCGCGCGAAGCTCGCCGAGGCCATCCAATACGACGCTGAGGGCTACGATGTGCTAGCCATTGAGGCGCTTGCAATCTTCTTCAATGACGAACAGATGCTTTCACGTCCACCGGCCGCAGCCATAGCCGAGCAGCATCTCCAGCGGACTGCGCAGAACCGTCGCCAGCGATCTGTACCGACCGCTCCAGCACTTTCGCCGCAAGTACGTGATCGGACCCCAGTCAGGTCGTGGGCTCGGTGAGCTCACATCGCGCCCGCCGTGTTCCACGCAAGTCCTCGAAACGGCGACCAGTTCGTCCGGCGCCTACACACCGTGGCCCCTTCCCAGGTTCTCGCGCGCCCAATTCGGCCCCTCTCGACCATCTGCCGGCCCCATGGGCCACGTTCTTTCAAAACACTCCCAACCAGCAGTTTCCAGCCACTTGGTACGGATCGCTACCAGCGTGGCGAGTGGCAATGGAAGCTCACGCCCGCAGGCTTCATGGAGACAATCTGCGCATCATCGAAGGTCCGTATGCGCTGGGATACCAGGTTGACCTCGACGTGCGCGGCCCGAACGACCTCGTCTTGGTCACTGTTGTCTTCTACGCCCGACCGGCATACGACACGTACGGACTACACGCTGAGGACTATCCGCGCGTTTGGGCAGAGCTAGGAATGCCATCTAAGCACCGCATGTCTGAGGATGATGCCCTCTGCCTCTACTATCCGCTCGACCCACCATCACGTCGATGGACCGCGACGAAGGGCTTGAATGATCTGCTCGACGTCACCGTCGATCACCTGGGTTACGAAGCGTATTGGCGCGCCACCGGCGGTCATGCCGGTGGAGAATGGCTCGGCGATGAAGCCGAGCATGGATTCCCAACGGTAGACGCAGCGTGACCAGCGCAGGTCCTCAACCACCCGGTGGGCAAACTAGCTCGTCCAGCGGATTCTTCGAAGGTTTCGGATGGTCAGATGGTGCGCCGATAATTGCGGCGGCGGTCGCCGCGCTGATCGCCGCCGTCATAGCTGTGATCGGGTACAGCATTCAGCGTAAGATCACGCGTCGAAGTGAACGAGCCGACCTCTACGGCAACGCCATTGGCGCGGTTGAGGAGTACCTGGAGGGGCCGTACCGTATACGGCGAAAGATAGCGGACCCAGCTAACTGGTTTACAATTTCCAGTGCACTTTCAGACGCGAAAACGGCAATTTCACATCATCAAGCGTTGATCGAACTGCACGCGCCTCCGTCTGTAAGCCGTTCATATAGAGCCTTCGCTAACGCAGCTACCGCGGAGGTCGGCCCCGATATGACGAGCGCTTGGCAAGCACCGCCACTAAATCGACCAGAAGACGTACCGCTGGGTAGCGGCTACGCCCGGTCGAAATCAGATCTAGCACGTTCGGAGCTCATCGAAGTTATGGCTGATGATCTCGACGCCATCGGAAAATGGTGGCGGTTCACGAAGTGACTTTGGCCGTAGACCCGAGCTGCCTGCGACTGGGAGAACCTCATAGCTTATGTCAAAGGCAATCCAAACCTATTCTCCCTCAGCAATTTACGAGTGCCGATAACTTGTACTATGACATTTCTGCAGGTCGGCGCAATCCGCGAACGGCCGGTGTCCTGGCGGAGCTTGTCGGATGACACGGTACTTGGGACTTTGACACCCTAGTTGAGACCCAGTGACACGGTCATGAGGCCCGTCCCGTCGCGACCTGCACGAATCATCTCCTACTCCCGAATCAGTTGTCATCCAGGCGCATTCACTGCGCCGATCCGCCCAGGAGTCTCACAATCTCCGACACCAATCAGCGATTGTGCCCGCATGTAGATGCGGGTAGGTCGACCGCTCCCAGAGTAGCTGGCCCTACTCCCTACTGCGTTGTCATCCGACAGCGGCTGCCGGTGGTCAGGGGCGTGCGCTCGTCATCGCTGTCTCTGCGGCCGTTCATTGCAGGAGTCCGGCGACACCAGCAGCGGCTGCTTGCGCAGCGTCCATTGTGGCTGTGACAGCCAAGCAGACCGTTTCAGAGACTACTTCCCATGCCGCATCCTCGATCTCACCGCGCACGTCCTCGAGCGCTGCATCGCGCACCAGCCCGAGTGCAGCTGCAGAATAGGTTCGGAGCTCGATGGCCCAGAACAGCCACTTCAGATGCATCTTTGTCGAGCTGGCGCGACCGTCGTCACCCCTTTGAATATCTCCCGACAGCTGCAGTGCCCGCAGTCCCGCTGCGAATCTACCGTCGGAGATTCTCTCTCGCTCTGATCTTGCTGTGCTGAACAGTCGGTAGGCGTACAGCGTTGCCAGCTCGCCTCGCTTGACGTCTGTGTCAGCAGGGTTTAGACCCAAAGACTCCACAGGAGGAGCACCGAGGTCGTGTTCGTAGTGACGTAATGCCAGCTCCGCCTGCCGGCCAGCCTCAGTGAATCCATCGACGAAACGATCCTCAGCCCAGCAGCGTATGTGCGCCGCGCGTAGGAATAGCGGCACGCCAAAGGGGGATTCGTCTATCGGCCAACTCATCACTTCGTCGAAGGAGGCGCGGTCATTATCGAGAACCGCTTGAATCGCACGATCAATGCTACGCGAGCGGTCGTTCATCGGCGCATCCTAGGGAATGCTTTTCGGAGGTGTATAAGTCCCGCGCTGAGCGGATGCAAACGTATGTGGTCGACGCCTGCGCGAATACCTTTGAAGGGGAACACTGTTTGTTGTCTCACGACTGGACGTCCGTCCTACCATTCACACTGTTGCGCCCACGACCTCGCGGCCCCGCCGCCGAAGTCCTTCAGGAACTGGTTTCGAGTGGCTCTGCCTGCCTCTTCGAGTGCCCTATACGCCAGCTCCGCGGGAATAAGCGATTTTCCTACCCGGCAGAAGTTCTGAACTATGTCGTTTGGATTCTGGGTCCAATTTTCAGGTTGTGCCAATTCAAGGAGTGCGCACGCCTGTTGGAAGGTCGTCTCGATGCCTCGCCGGGTGACCAGACTTTGAATCTGATCTTCCACCTGCCCGGTCAGACCCCACTGATCCATGATCGCTTGTATCCCGTCAGAGCACGACTCGGGAATTGCTGGTGACGATGGACTCGGGCCGGGCGCCGGGCTGTCCGGTGCTGGCGCCGGAGACCCCGCGGGACCTCCGCCGATCGCGATCGGCACTGCGTATGGATTCGCGAGATACGTCGTAACATTCTCGCCTTTCCACTCACCGAAGCAACCACCGCCGACGCTAGCCGGACCGTCGACAAATGGCCCGAACTTCAAATCAGCGTTTCCACGAGCGTCAAGTACGTCACGCTTGGTGTCTGAGGTCTGTTGTGATGTGGGCCCGTCGCCGTACGGCGACTTACCGGTCCCGGTAACCCAGCAGGTCGTCGGTACACGCTTGTTTCGAATCTGGACGTGAATGTAAGTGTGTGCCCCAGACTTCGTGGTAGTAACCTTTAGCGTCCCGACTTCCGAGGAAGGGAGATGGACGTTCTGCTGCGACAGGTTCTCACTCCCGCGCGACAGCAAGCGTGTCTGCATCGAGTGACCGTCGATGGTGTCAGCCGACGCTTCACCCCCTGCAACGAACCCCATCGCCGCGACCGCACCGCTCGCAACTAGACCTACAGCCAGAATTCGCTTCCAACGAACGCCCACTTCCCACCCCATATCCAGTTTGAGTCGGTTCGACGCTATACGCGGGGCGACAGTCCCACAATCGGGCGACCACAAATTGATCCGAACGAGTGAGCGGGACTCGTCGTGCTACCCGTGGGGCCGAGACAGCGCACCTAATATCGCCCGCGCGGCCATCGGCCAAGATCGCCCCATCGCCGCGCGAGAACTCCTCCGCGACCGCCGAGCCGAATTCAGCCAGCTGCTCATCGCTATCGGACCCGACCGAGAGCTGGCCGAAGAAGCCGAACCGATGACCCGACATGGCCAGCTTGGGTCCTCGACACCCAACTTCACACGGTGAACGGCATTGGCACGACGATCGCGTCGAAGCCAATCGTCGCGCCTGTACCCGATCTGGAACAGTGTCGTCGTCGACGTCCTAGGCACGCGCGGCGGGCCGCACCTGGCCCCGATACACGCCGCGTTGCGGACCGAACCCGGTCTGCGACGTCGGCATCGTCGCTGTGCGGACCAGTCCCCGCGGCCGCAGCGATGTTGCACCACGGCACCGCAGACACCCAGAGCGCCGGTTCGTTACGGCCAAATAGCGTGATCGGTTCGCAGAGTCGGGGCGACCGCTTATCGTGCGCGGAGCTTGTGCAGCATGTCCATGTCGCTCGCGTCTTGTAGCGGAGTCTCTGCTTTACTCAGCACCCTGCCCTACCGAACGTGCGGGCGCTCAGTTGCTCTCGCGCTCCGGTCATCCTGCCACTCACCCAGGACAACGCGAACACCTTGTCACGGAAACGACATCCCCTCGCCATCGAAGATGGCCGCGATCAGGTTCTGATTGGTCGCCTCTGCGATGCGGTGGTCGATGCCCGGGGTCGTGAGGTCCAGCGCCTTGAGTGAACCGCCGACCACTGCCACCGCCATGCAGCGGCGGACGCTCTCGGTGTGGTCCTGTGCGTAGCGCGCGAGCGCCGACCACTTGGCCGAGGTGTCGGCGAGGTCGAAGCGGTGTGGATCGACGATGTCCATGACATACTTGCCGTCACCGTCGTCGTGCCAGAACAGGAAGTCCGGGTGCATGAGCTGGTGCTTGTCGCCGAACATGTAGGGCACCGCCAGTGCGTGTCGGCCCGACGAGGGGTTGCGGTACCAGCCGACGAGGGTGTCGGAGTCGAGTTCGGCGGCCAGCACCTCGGTCTCCCATGACGACCGCGAGGTGTCGACGGGGAATCTGCCGGAGTTGGGCTTGCCCCCAGGAATGACGTAAAGGTGCCCAGGGTAGGTGTCGATGGGCACGGCGGTCTTGTTCTTGAGCCTCTCCGTGGCGGCCGGATAGACGTCGCGGGCCTCGACCGTGGTGGGCAGCATCGGCGTCTTCCCGAGGTGCCACAGGGGTTCGATCTGTTCACGGACATGCCGCGGTTTGGCCGACACCTTGGCGCCGTGCTGCTGGCGCCAGTCGTCGATGAGCGAGGCGGCCTGTTGTTCGACGATGTCCTTGAAACCGAGCTCGGCCATCGCCGCGAGGCGGGCATAGGCGTCGACGTCCTCTTCACCGCGATCGCACAGGTCGACGAAGTACCAGGTCGCCGAGGCATCGGGTAGCATCCGCTTGGCCTTCTGGAAGTAGCCCTCGATGTCGCGCTCGTTGGTCGCGGTGTCGGACTTACCGACGCTCTGCATCACCATTTCGCCGTAGGCGACCATCGTGGTGCTGACCGTCAGCGAGAGTATGTCCGCGACCTTGGCGTCGATCTCGTTGCTGTGCTGGCCGTCAGCGGCGCGCATCTGGTCGATTATCCAGCGCTTGGCGGTCGACGAACCCTTCTTGATGATCCCGTACTCGGTGAGCGCGGTGGCCAGGCTCAACAGCTGTGCGGTACGGGAGGCGAATGACGCTTTCTGCCGCGTGTAGGACGGCAGCGTGTCGAGCAGGTCGAACAGTTTCGTCGGCACGTCGGTGGACTTCTCACACACCACCGGCGCCACCACGACCTCGACCTCGACGGTCTCGTCCTCGGTCAGAGCGGTCACGACACGAGCCACATGCTCGGAGCGGAAGCCAGGTAGGTAGGCGGCGACCTCGTCGAGGCGGTCGCCGCCGTCGACCCGCTTGGCCAGCGGGGTACGGACGAGCCGGCCGATCAGCTGGGCAATCTCGGTGTAGCTGTCCTTGTTTTGGAACGAAATCATTACTTCGGCCCGGGGACAGTCCCAGCCGGTGGTCAACGCCGATTTGAACAGCACCGCGCGTACCTGGTCATCGCCGGAGATTGCCTCCGGCGGAAGGTAGCGAATCGTCTTGTCCCCCACCTTCTTCGGGCCGTGCGGGTCACCGAAGGCATGTGCGACGGCGTAATCCGACAGGGCTGGCCAGGTCGACTCCATCACTGACAGGATCTCGGCGAGGCGTGCTTCCTCCTTGGCCGGCGCCATGCCCTGCTCAACCTGGACGACGAGCAGCGGCTCGACGAGCCGGTCTCCGGTGGTCTCGTGGTGGGTGCGCCAGGCCTCGTCGGAGGACTTCAGATCTTCGACGGCCAGCGCGAGCATCGTGTTGGGAGCTGACTGGGACTCGCCGAGACTGCGCAGCAGGATGCGGTCTTTGAGCAGACCGGACTCGCGTACGTCACCGGCGTTAACCTCGACCAGTCGCGGCGTGCGGTTCGCGGCGTTCATCGCGGCAAGGAAGCGGTCGGGAGTAGCCGAAATACCCAGGACGACCGGAGCCGGAGGTTGAATTGTGCCGATGTTGGTGGTGCCGCCGTCGACGATGGTCCCGGCAATCGACCTACGGTCGGTGTGCTTGGTTCCCGAGCCGCGGTGCGCCTCATCCCAGATCACCAGGAAGTCCTGGCCCCGGTCCCGGACGGTGTTGGCGATCATGTCCCAGACGCCGTGCGTGCGTTTGTCGTTTTTGGTGCCGTCGGGGCGAACAGCGTGCAGCGTCGAGTTCTTCTGCATTGCCTGGATGTGGACGAAGTAGATCACGCCCGGTTCCAGCGTCCGATGGTCGACTTCGCCGATGAAGCGGATTCGGTTGATGTCGATCGAACCGCCCGCTGCCTGGGTGATCTTGGAGATTGTCTGCGCATTGAGCGCACGGTCGTCGGTAATCCATAGGACGGTGGTTCTCGGATTCGGCGGTCGGGTCGCGGTGCCCTTGTAGATACCTTCGAGCACGGCGGTGGCGATGACGGTCTTACCGGCACCTGTGGGGGCCGTCAGCCCGACCGCGGTCCGCTCTCCGTCGTCGAGGTAACCGGCGCGGGCTTTGGCGAGATTGTTGAGCACCGAGTCGACCGCATCGCTCTGGTACGGCTCCAGCGTGAACTTCACCGCACACCACCGGTGACGTTGATGGTGTAGTTGGACAGGTAGTCCTCGTAGAGTTGGACGGTTTCGATGCCAACCGGCAGGCGCTCGACGGCCTGCTGGTACTCAGCCTCCGAGTCGGTAACGATGAACAGGACCACTGGCGGGGTGCCGCTGGTCGCAGCGTCGGTGACGGCGGACGCGAACGCGGTGAGTGCGTCAACGTCGAGCAGCACGCCGTAGGCATCGGTCAGCGCCCAACCGTCCTCGGGTTCGTCGTCGATGCACGGCCCGCGAGCGCCCCCTTCGAGCCACAACAGCGGTGCGACCGACTCGAACTCATGACCGCGTCGGACCATCCCCGGGTCGAGGTAGGTCAGATCGAACATCTCGACATTGGCCGGCAGCCCATCGGAGTAGGTGGAGCCGTCGGCGCGCTCACCTATGACTACCGTCGAGATCCGCGGGCGGCAGACGTACTGAAATACACCGCGCGACTCCCAGTCCTCGTCACCAAGATGCAGCCCCGATTTCCTCAGCTTCTTGGCCTCGGTCGCGCCGACCTCGTTGTTGGTCACGAGGATGGACTGGCGGGTCCCCCGGTCCTCCGCGTTGAGTTGCATCACAGCTTCGGTGGTCGTGCCGGACCCGCCAAAGAAGTCCACGATCACAGCATCCTGAGGTGCGGCAAGACGAAACCACCGCATCAACACTTCATGGTCCTTGGGAAACGGGAACCGCTTGTCCCCGAACACATCACGCAGGTGCCTTCCGGAATGCACCCGCATTCGCTCGAAGACTGATTGGACCACATTCCCTGATGTTTGCTCCAATGGCCTCTTCATACTGACGACGTCTGCGTGTGAGTTGCGGAAGATGATGCGTCCTTCCTCAATCATCTTCTGCATCGTCGCCTTTGAGTAGACCCAACCGTTGGGGTGCATGCGACAGGGCTTGCCTGTCACCGGATGCGGGAGGTCATACCGCAGATTTGGGCGTGGACTTGGGCTCCTGGTATCCGCATCCCTGCACAAAGTTCCATCAGGAAGAAACCACACATTGCGTGAAAGAGCTTGAACAGGAGAGTCCTTGGGTTGAGCCTTGAACCACGCACGCATCGCGGCGGTTGCGGCCGATTCGTCGGGGCCGTACTCGCTCCAAGCCGCAGCGCCCTGAGTCAGTACCTCATCGACTCCAGGTTTCTCCTCCCGCCAACGAATCTCTCGAGCCGCCAGCGCCGACTCATCGCGCGCGTAGACCAACATATAGTCAGCGCCATTGGAGACATAGCGAGAGTCATTCTTCCGACCCCCCTGCCAAACGATGTCCGACAGAAAGTTGGAGTCCCCGAATACCTGGTCCAAGAGCATACGGAGTCGATGATGCTCCTCGTCGCCGATGGCCACGATCATCACGCCCGTCGGTTTGAGCAGGTCACGCGCGATAAGCAGCCGCCTTTCCATGAACGACAACCACTTCGAGGACTTCGCCCGATCGTTCTGGTCGACATAGCGGTCGTTGTAGATCCAACCGTCGTTGCCGGTGTTGTACGGCGGGTCGATGTAGATCACGTCGACCTTGCCCCGGTGGGTCGACCGCAGCGCCTGGAGAGCGTGGAAGTTCTCGCCGTTGATCACCACGTGCCATGGCGCGTCTGCAGGGCCGTTCTCGATGCGCTCGACCGAGCGCAGCCCCGGGTAGATCGGTTCCTCGAATTCGCGGACGACGATCAGCTCAGACGCAACTCGCTCGCCGCCGTCGCCGCTGAGGACTGCGACCTCACGGGTGCGGTCGGTGAAGCGGTCGACGATCCAGGTCTCGGCCGAGGACTCATCTCGCAGGGCGACGCGGATGCCCTTGCGGATCGGATGGTCGGGCAGGCGGACCGACTCCGGGAGATGCCGGTCAAACACGAGTCCAAAGCGTCGCGAGCCACGCAGTAGGTCGACCTCCTGCGCCAGGCGAGCACGCAGGGTTTCATCATCGACACGCGAGATCAGCTGATCGAGGACGTTCGATTCGTCGGCCATCCACCTCACCTCTCCGCCGCAACAGTTACCGGAGAAGCCTATGGGTCCGCATTGGTTCGGGCGCCATCGGGTAGATAGCCAGTCACACATGTTGTAGTCCGTGCCCGTGGCCGGGACTGCTACACGGATAGGTGACATCTTGACCTGAACCCTGTGGCCACGGCACTCGCTGCGCATCGCCGACTCTGACCGACACCGATTGCCGATGACTACGGCCCCCCGGCTACCGCCCACAGAAGATCGTCGATCACGTCGATCCTTAGGAGACGCCGATAATCATCAGTTACGTCGACCCGGCCTATGGATGAACCTTCAATCCCTCGCGGCCTCGACCAGGTCCAGGATCAGCTATCTGTCACTAGTCTCACCGACGTGCTATCCACCTGATTGCGCATCCGATGACAGCATCCGAACACGGCAGCAAGTGCTGCCTCACCGTATGGCGTCAGTTACGGGATTCAGCCCCAAGGACCGTAGTTCTCGGCACGTAGGCTTTCCAGTGATTGTTACACTAGGTCGACACCTCACGCGCGAGCGTTATCAGGTTCT
The DNA here is from genome assembly GCF_001691435.1 of Gordonia sp. UCD-TK1. Lineage (NCBI taxonomy): Bacteria > Bacillati > Actinomycetota > Actinomycetes > Mycobacteriales > Gordoniaceae > Gordonia > Gordonia sp. UCD-TK1. Next base: position 144,223 of record NZ_LZMP01000003.1, read on the forward strand.
TTTCGCCATAGAGCCAGACGTCTCCGCCCGGTATAGCGTCTCGGGTCAGTCCAGTTGCTGCGGCAACGATGTGCCTCGCGAGGCTAGTCGGAGTCCAAGACCGGTCAGACTCTTCGTCGTCTGCAAGCCAGCGGAGTGGCTTATCCCTGTGACGCGTCCATGTCGCGTGTCCTCGCTCTGGACGTTCCCCGATCCACTGCTCTACTTCAGCCACTAGATCCAGCGCAATGGCGCCGCGCAAATTCAAATCAACGGTTGCTCCCTCTGGGATAGCTTGGTGGTCGTACAGGAGATAAGTCGACCGGGAAGAACGCTGTCGTTGCGCAATACGGGTAGCCGCTGACTCAATGCTTGCGACTCCAGGCGTAAGAACTCGAGTAGACGGGTCGTCTGGCGGGTACTGCCGTCTAAACACGACGCACGGCGCCGAGGGTTGATCCCCTCTTGTGTCATAGAACAGATTCACGGTGTGCATCTCGATAGCCAACGTCGGTGCGATATCTGACAACCACGCAACGGTCGTTAACGTCTGAGCGGCATATTTCTCGGCGATAAGAACTACCCTCGGCAGTTTGAGTATCTCGTCGTTCCAGTCATCGGTGACGTGCTGTTGTAGACGCTGTAATGCCTCTTCGTTCGAGCACGACTCCCCGACCGTCGCCATGTACTCGGCGTGGGCCTCCGCCAATGCTTGCTTGTCGAAACCCGCCACGAGCGCAGCATAGGTGATGGCTTGTAGGTGAATTCGAGCGTCATTTCCTCGCTTGAGCTCGACGACAACGAGTTGGCCAGACTTGTCTAACGCGAGGACATCGAGACGTTCCCGTCCTAAGTCCCCCTCGCTCGAGGACCACTTAGAGTACTGTCGCGCGACAATCATCACACCTTCGCCGAGGACTACTGGGTTCTCTACCACCCACTGCTCGAGGTGGGTGGTTTCAAGGAACCCGGAAGCTGCGAAAGATCCGCTGGTGAGCGGCTTCGCTGCCGGCCCATCGACGGCCAGGATGTTGATGTCTGTCACACCGTCATGCTAGACCCGTTGACGAATTGGGAGCCCCGTTTGCATCTGTCGCGGACATCGCCCGTTCAGCGATCTGGCGGATGCCAAATCGCTAACCCGCTGCAGCACCGCGCCATTTCACGTCATCGACGACCGGGGGCTGCTAGTCGGGTGACGGACTGAGGTTGGTGTATGTCGTGGGGTCAGCCCATCGCAGGGTGCTGGGGTCGACGATGTAGTGTTTGCGATCCTCGCCGATGACCAGGTGCCGGGTGCCTGATTCCCACGCTCCGTCGACGTGGTGGGGATGGTATCGCCCCACTACGAGGCGGCCAGGTTGCTGACGACGCGCGGGCGGGAAGTCGCCGAGTGGGTAGTCGCTCAACCGGGCTCGAACGCGGTCTCCACCGCCGGCGCCTTCAGCGACGGGATAGGCAGTGTCGTCGTCGGTCCATTCGTAACCGCATGCAGCGCAGCGGTACTCCAGAGTGTGCCCGGTGATGACGCAGCCGGCGAGCGCGACGCCGGGCCCCGGAGGGCCCGCAGGCATACCCCAGATCACTTCCAGGGTGCGTTCGGCTGAACAAGACGGGCATAACGGCCGCCGCGCGCAGATGAGGTCAGGCAGGCTGGTGGGCAGCGGTCGGTGCAGCTGGCCGTGGCAGTCGGAACACACTGTAACCGGGGCGCCGTCGGCAAATGCGGGGTCCTCGTCGTCCCCGACGTCGCGGTGATGGGATTCGGCGGGCACGGCTGAGGTGAAGTGTCGGCCGCAGCAGAGACAGTCGGTCGGGCCGAACGGCGTGGGGGGTGATTTGTCGGTTGGCTGCCATCGGCACCAGGACTCGTCGACGTCGCGCCATGGGGTGGGGTTAACCTCTTCGGCCTCGATAGCGGCGAGCAAACGCCGGCCGAGGTTGTCGTCGGTAATCGTCGCCGGCGCCTCCGGCAACGTGTCGCCTAGCCGTTTTTCGATAGCCCGCAGCGACAGTCCCGCGTCGAAGGGGCCCCATTCCGAGTCGGGTGGGGCGTTGAGACCATCGTCGTCGTCACCCCTGGACAGGGTGTCGATCTTGATGATCGCTGGGCTGGGGGCGTCGACCACGTACACCATGATGTCGCCGGCGGCGTACGTTGGTGGCGTCCGCCAGACGAGGTCGCCGATATCGGGGTCGTCGTCATCGCCAGGGAAAAACCAATCCACGGCTTGCTGCCACGGCTGTAGTAGACATAACTGGACGCGTGCACTTGTGCCGTCGGCGTTGGGAGTTCCCTTTTGAGCTACGACTCTGCCCATTCGGCGAATTCCTTCCACGAGATGGGAATGACCGACCGCTTCTGTCCGTGTTTGGGTCGCCACTGGAGATTGCCCTCGGAAACGTAGAGGGTACCGAGGGTTTTTCCATCGATCGCAACGTCAAACTCGAAATCGATGCCGGCGACGCGCACTCTGCTGGCGCTAAATCGTACGTCGTGGTCCGCCACGAAAATTCCTCCCCAGAAGAGACGCTGTCTAGTGTCGATCCTCTCGCGAACGTAGTGAACGACCATGACTCTGGCAAGGATCTGCTAACCACCGATGGCACCTCGCCCGGTATAGGCCTGGCCCGCCACCTGGGCTGTGCTCCTGTGAACGACCAGCATCGAGATACTCAACTTCAGCAGCGAATCCTGGTTGAGGGATCAAACTTCGCATGCGCATGCGCATCGCAACGATCGAAGACGCCGCCGATGCGTCACGGAGCTTCGATTCCAGCAAACGCCACTCGTTGCGAGACCCTACTTTCTGCCGCGCTGGTATTGCCAAATGGCGTGGTCAAGATCAGTGGGCGACATGCCTATGTCCGCCGCGGCGGCCGTCACGATCTCAAATGCGAACTGCGGTGTGACACTGCGGCGGGCAAGCCCTAACGAGTCCGCAACGAAACGACAGATCATCCGATCCGGTTTCACGCCCGGTATCCCGGCCAGCATCTGCAGGTAATGCCAGGTAATTCCGCTGCGCTGCCCCGTCACAACGCACCACTTATCCCGGATCTGTGCCAGCTGCGTCTCGTCGTTGGCCGTCTCTCGGAGATCCTCTGCGGAGGCGATCCGCGCGCCGTCGAGCACGCGGGCCGCATCTCGGATCGCCTGCGACTTGAGGACCCCGCTGCGGGTGGAGGTGCGGTTGTTGTTGCCGATCTTCTGCGCCCAGCCACCCGGGTCACCGAGCTCGTCGAAGGTGGCAAGCAGCTCAGGGACACCGTCTGTGTCCGGGTCATCGCCATGAGCACGCCGATACGACCTGTAGCGGGCCACCACGTTCTCGACGCTGGAGTAGCTGACGCCGGTCGACTGCACCGAGTCGATCACGCACAGCGCTAATCCGTCGGGGTAGCCCGACGGCGCCTGCAACCCGCGAAACGGTGCGCAGGCAGTGACGAGGATGCGTCGTTGTTCGGTCGCATACGCCATGGCAGCGACGGTACCGGTGACAGGATTCGTGACCGAACGTCTCTGAACCGTCGCCGGCGCTATGTGCTGAGATCGGACGTTCCATTTCCAGTCGGGGAACTCGATTTCGAGCTGGGTGATCCGTTTGGGTGAGAGTCGGTGTTGTCGGTACTCGGTGCGGCGTTTGGCCGCCCAGGCGCCGATGGGGAATCCGTCAATCGTGGCGTGGCGGGGTGGCGAGCTGGTGCCGTGCGTGGCGACGTAGCGGTGCAGGTGGTCCAGGCCGACGTGGAACGGTGCTCGGGCCCTGAGGGTCCACTGCCAGTCGGGGAACTCGGCTTCGAGCTGGTGGGCGTGTCCAGGTGGCATTTGTCCGGACCGGTATTCGGCGCGACGGGTGGCGACCCAGGTACCGATCGGGAATCCGTCGATGACGTCCCGCTGGCGTGGGCTGCTGGTGCCGTGCACGGCCCGATACCGATGTAGATGGGCGATACCCTCATCGTATCGGCTGGTCACAGTCCTAGCGTGCCTGTTGCCGCCGGGCGGTCGACCACCCACCCGGCGTTCTCACTACGACCATCGAGGGGTTCGCGGCGGGCAATCCCGCTGGTGTCTAGCTGTCACACGGGATGGGATCTATACTGGGATCTGAGGTGATCACCATGACAGCAGCGCATCCCCGGCCGGATTTGGCCGCCTACGCCGAAGCGGCCCGTATGTCGCAGCCCGAACTCGTGGCTGCGTTGCGCGATCTGCTCGGCGCGAAGCTCGTGGCCTACCTGGGGCGGGTGAGCGAGACCCGGGCGGTGCGGCAGTGGGCGGAGGGCACCCGCACCATCGCCAACCCCGAGGACGTCGAACGGCTCCGGATCGCCTACCGCGCCGCCCGCCTGATCACCGAACGCGACACCCCCGCCGTCGCACAAGCCTGGTTCCAGGGCCTCAACCCGGTCCTCGACGACCGGGCGCCGGCGTTGCTGCTGCGCGACGGCGACCTCGCCGACGTCGGCCCCCAGGTACTCAACGCTGCCCGCCAGTTCGCCGCGGTGGGATGAACCAACCCCGCACGTCGACGATCGGCACCCCGCACGGCCCGATCACCACCAGCATCCGGGCCGCCACGCCCATCTATCGAGTCGGGTACGCACCCAGTCCGTGGGAGTGGACGCCGTGGGAGTACGCCACCGACGGCCGCTTCGCCGGCCGCTGGGACGACCCCGACGGGGTGTGGCGCACCCTGTACTGCGCCGACACTCCCCTGGCCTGCTACCTCGAAGTCCTCGCCTTCGCCCGACCCAGCCCGCAACTGATCGCCGAGCTCGACGACATCGTCGTCGACGACGAAGACGAGCAGGACCATCCCACGCTGCCGCCCGGTCGCGTCCCGCGATCGTGGTGTGAGGCACGGATGCTCGGCCACGCCACCCTGACCGGACGGTTCGCGGTGCCCGCCGCCCCGGACAGCCTCGCCACCCTGCGAACGGTGTTTCGGCCGCTCGCGATCCGCTACGGGCTCGATGACCTCGACACCGCCGCGTTACGGGACGGGCGACCCCGCGGTCTCACCCAGGCCATCTCCCGCTGGCTCTACGCCCTCACCGACCACGGACAGGCAGCAGTCGACGGGATCGAGTTCGACTCCCGCCACGGCGACCAGCTGCGCATGTGGGCGCTCTACGAACGCGCCGCCGACCCCGACATCAGCCCCCACATCGACGTGGTCGACCACTGCCCCATCGACGCCGCGGATCCACACCTGGCCCGCGCCCTGACCCTCCTCGGACTCGAGTGGACCCCCGCCTAGAACTGCCTGAAACAGGCTGTCCCGCACCGCCGAACGAGCATGAGCCTGGCTCGACCAGCCGTAGTAATGCCTACGACCGTCTCTTCGACACCGGGATCGCCCACCTGCACCGCTACGCCGCCATGCATGGTTCCAGCTCACCTCCCCGCGGCGCGACGATCGACGGGTTCGCGATCGGTCAGTGGGTCGTCAACCGCCGTGCCGAGTACCGGCGGGGCCATCTGTCGGCCAAGCGGATCCGCCGCCTCGAAACCGAGTTCCCCGGCTGGGTGTGGAACGTGCGCGACGCGATGTTCGACGTCGGCGTCACCAATCTGCGCAGGTATGTCGCCGTCCACGGCACGAGCAACGCCGGAGAAGGCGATGTGATCGACGGTTTCGAGATCGGCACCTGGGTCGCGTCCCGCCGCGCCGACTACCGCAGAGGCCGACTGTCGGCCGACCGGATCGCGCGTCTGGAGTCCGAGTTTCCGGACTGGCAGTGGCTGCCTCAGGACGAGGCCTCCGCGACGGCATTCGAGACCGGCCTGTCCCACCTGCGCCGCTACGTCGCCGCCCACGGGACCAGCCAGGTCCCTCAGCGGGATGTGATCGACGGCTTCCCGATCGGTATCTGGGTCGCCACCCGTCGCGCCGACTACCGCAAAGGCCGGTTATCCGCGGAGCGGATCCGCCGCATCGAAACCGAGTTCCCTGACTGGCGGTGGACCGTACGACCCGCCGCCACGAAGAGCAGGCGGTGACGCCGTGCCCAGCGAGCACAACTCCCCGACCGCTGGCCGCCGACGTGCGGACGATYGGCGGTTCGACGACGGGATCGCACACCTGCACCGCTACGCCGCAGAGCATGGATCGAGCTCACCACCCCGCCACGCAACGATCGACGACTTCCGTATCGGCGCCTGGGTCGACAGCCGCCGCACCGACTACCGGCTCGGCCGGCTATCGCCCGAGCGAATCGCGCGCATCGAAACCGACTTCCCCGACTGGCAGTGGAACGTGCTCGATGCCGCCTTCGCGACCGGGATTGCACACCTGCGCCGCTACGTCGCCGCCCATGGCACCAGCAACCCACGCCAACACGACGTCATCGACGGCTTCCCGATCGGCCAGTGGGCGGCGAACCGTCGCGCCGACCACCGCACAGGCCGACTACCCGCTGACCGAATCGCTCTCTTCGACAACGAGTTCGCGGACTGGCTGTGGAACCCCCAGGACGCGGCATCGGCCGCCGCGTTCGAGGCCGGCGTCGCGCACCTGCACAGGTATCGAGTAGTGCACGGCACCAGCAACCCCCGCCAGCGTGAGGTGATCGACGGCTTCGCGATCGGCCAGTGGGCGGCGAACCGTCGCGCCGACTACCGTCGAGGCCGACTGCCGGCCGGCCGGGTCCGCCGCCTCGAAACCGAGTTCCCCGACTGGCGGTGGACTGCGGGAGACCGCTCCTGATCCAACACAGCAGACCGCCGGGCTGAGGCAACGGATTCGAAACCCGTCCAGTGTCAGTTCGAGTTTCGACCGGGGGCACCACACACGACCTGACCGGTCAGCGAGGCTGGGTCGGTGACGGCGGGGGCGGGTGGTGATCGCCCGGCCGGGGTGTGGGGAAGGTCAGCGACGGGCTCGGCGATTCGCGTTCGACCCCCGCCCGGGGGCGGGCGGGCGTCGCCGCGGCCGCGGCCGCCAGCGGCGGTGAGCCGGGGTCGTGCGCCTGCTGCTCGGTCACGGGTGTGCGGCCGTCGACCGGGATGAGGGTGTACCAGTTCTGCGCCTTGAGGTAGCGGGTGGCGAACAGGTACCACTGCCCCACCGCAAGTGGGGTGTCGCCGTTGACCGAGATGTAGACCCGGTCGGTGATCCCGCCCTGCTGGTTGACCACCACGCTCTCGGGCACGGAACCTTTGATCGATACTCCGGTGCGCACTCGGTACTGGGTTTCGGGAATCGCATCGAGCGCTGTGGTTCCGGCTTGACCGTCGACGCGGCCGGTGAACACGTGGGTGGCGATCGCCATCAGGTTCGCCAGGTCCGAGGTGTCGGTGACCGACGACGCCGACACCGTCGAGGTCGCCGTGACCTCAGGGACAACCGAGGTTGAGGACAGCACCGACTCGGTCGCTGGGTCGACCTCCCAGTCCGGCGCACAGCCCGTCACGGCGGCGGCGATGACCACACACGCTGCAGCCGTCGCAGTCCGCCACTGGCGGTGGAGTGGGACGTTCATCGCTGCATTTCACCATGCCACCGGGAGGTTCGGAGACCTCTAGCTGTTCTGACCGGACACGTTAGTCGGTACGGATCGTCAGGATCGATAGCGTGCCGTCAATGCTTCGGCACGCACGTACATGGCATCGCGGACGGATTCTGGCGCTAGTACTTCGGCGTCCGTATCAAGCCGCCACACTGCCCACACCGCATGGCGCAGGTCTTCGAAGGTCACGTCGAGGCGGATCCAATCATCCGGCTCCGGTTCCTCGGCACGGACAGCACTGGCATTCTCCAGCAGTTCCTCACGACGTGAGGTCTTGATGCGGACGACGACGGGGATGTGGTTCTCGGAGAGGAACTGTGCGGTGCGCTCGGCCCAGATGCGGTCGAGGTCGACCTGCGCGGGGCGTTGCGCTGGTTCGGGGAGCGCTTCGGCCCTGAGCATCCGAGACACACGGTAAGTCCGATCGTCTCCGGACCTCGTCGCCAGCAGGTAAGTGCGCCCGCGGACGGTGACCAGTCCAATCGGATCGACGGTTCGACGACTCGGTGCTTTGCCAGGTGCCGCGTAGTTGAATCGCAGCCGGCGGCCGGTGAGCACCGCGGCTCGGACCTCGCTCATGACGCCGTCGGCCAGGTCTTCGGTGGGGGCACGGCGAGAGAGAAGGTCGGTCTCCGGCTCCACGAGGAACCGTTTGGCCGCATCGCCAAGACTCACCTGGTGCCCCTCGGGCAGCGCGTCGACGACCTTTCGCATCGCCGAGGCTAGCGGTGCGCTGAGGCCGAAGACCTTCTCGCCGCGGGATGATCCGGCGGTGAGCAGCGCGAGTGCCTCGTCATGGTTCAGCCCGGTCAGTTCGGTGCGGAAGCCGGGAAGGAGTGAATAGCCACCGTATCGACCGCGGTCGGCGTAAACCGGGACGCCCGCAGTCGAGAGGGCGTCGATGTCGCGCAGCACGGTGCGCGTGGACACTTCGAGCGCACTGGCCAGCTGGTCGGCGGTTATTCGGTCTCGCTGGCGCAGCAGGAGCACCAGCGAGACCAGTCGGTCTGCTCGCATGCATCCATCTTCACCAGAATACACGACACAAGGTGTCGTGATTCGTTGGGAGGCTAGTAGCGCAGCGTCGAGGACGGCGGCCATAGGGCGGCCGGGCGCTGCGGAACGAATGAACGGAGCAGCGATGGAACGCACGGCAGTAAATCCGGTGACTTGGTCGCAGGAGATGGGCTTCAACCAGGGCGAAGTCATCTCAGGGGAGACAAGGACGCTGTACATCTCGGGACAGACAGCGATGAGCAAGGATGGTCGGCCCGAGCATGACGGGGACGTCGAGGCCCAGCTCGCGTTGGCCGTGGCGAACCTCGAGGCCGTGCTCGCCGAGGCCGGTATGTCGATGGAGAACCTGGTCCGCCTCAACGTCTACACCACCGACGTGGACGCGATGTTCCCGCATTACGGCGTGCTCGCCGGGAAGCTCCGGGCGGCAGGAGTCGCCCCGACTACCACGATGCTCGGCGTCACCCGCCTGGCGATCCCCGGCCAGATGGTCGAGCTCGAAGGAACCGCTGTCGCATAACGTTTCCCCCTTTTTGAATCTCATCTCGGACGGTCAGCAGGGTAACCCTGCTGACCGTCCGAGAGTCCTAAGGAGTCCCATGTCCCACGCAAATGCCGCTCTGACTCCCCGTCACCGTTTCAAAGTCGCTAGCCTGGTCGTAGATGACGGCTGGCCGATCAGCGAGGTCGCCGCTCGCTTCCAGGTGTCCTGGCCGACAGTGAAGCGGTGGGCAGATCGCTACGCAAATGGCGAATCGATGCACGACCGGTCCTCGCGGCCGAAGACCTCGCCGCACAAGACGCGCAAGGCGACGACGAAGCGGTGCGTGAGCCTGCGCCTGCGACTTCGCGAAGGGCCGGTCCAACTTGCGAGCAGGCTCGGCATCGCGCCGTCCACCGTGCATCGAATCCTCACGACCGCCCGGCTGAACCGGCTCGCATACGTAGACCGCGCCACAGGCGAAGTTGTCCGCCGTTACGAGCATGACTACCCCGGGTCGCTCGTGCACGTGGATGTGAAGAAGCTCGGGAACATCCCCGACGGAGGCGGCTGGCGTTATGTCGGCCGCCGCCAAGGCGAAAAGAACCGCTCCGCCACCGCTCGCATCTGTGGCGCAATACCTGCGAGGCCTTGTCGATCACGCCGAAGCGGACGCGCCCGTACCGTCCTCAGACCAACGGCAAGGTTGAGCGCTTCCACCGCACCATGGCTGACGGGTGGGCCTACGCTCGCTGTTACCGCAGCGAGCAGGAACGACGCGATGCCCTCGCCGATTGGATTCACCAGTACAACCAGCACCGTCCGCACACGGCCTGCGGCAACCAGCCGCCCTTCTCGCGGTTGACCAACGTCCCCGGTCAGTACATCTAGCTGTATGAGGCCAGGACGTTGTTGACGCGTGATGGCGTCCCGGAAGCGGGCGGCTTGCCGCCGTGCGCGCCGTGGGGCCGGTGGTAGTTGTAGTGCAGGTTCCAGGTCTCGAGCGCTTTTTCGCGCTGGTGTTCTGAGGTCCAGGTTCTGACGTAGAGGAACTCTTCGGCGAGGATGCGGTTGTAGCGTTCGACTTTTCCGTTGTGCTTGGGCGTGCAAGGCCGGGTCCGCTGGTGCTCGGCACCGTTCAGGGCGGCGGCGAAGGCATTGGAGCGATAGCAGGCACCGTTGTCGGTGATGATCCGCTCGATCTTCCCGATGCCATGCTTGGCGAACCATTCCCGGGCGCGGTTCAGGAACGCGACCGCGGTGGTGGCCTGCTCGTTCTCGAGCGATTCGGTGTACGCCAGGCGCGTGTGTCCGTCGATCGCAGAGTGTAGGTATGCGTGTCCCGCTCGCGCGCCGCGGGACTTCGCGCGGGCGGCGGCCCTGGCCTCGGGGCTGTTCTTCCCGTGCACTCGCCAGCCGCCGCCGTCGGGGATGCGCCCGACCTTCTTCACGTCCAGGTGCACCATGTGCCCGGGATGCTTGGCGGTGATGGTCTTGATCTCTCGGTTGTTCTCGCCGTTGGGGTCGATGAACCGACGGCGGTTCAAGCCGAGCTGAGCCAGGTGGCGGGTGATCGTGCGCCGACTGACGGTGGTGCCGTCCGCGTGAAGCTCGAATGCGATGCGGGACGCCGACCATTTCTTCTCGCGCCGTAGCTGCTCGATCCTCGCCACCGTCTGGCCGGGTGTCGCGGTTGACTGTCGGACCGGAGCAGACGAGCGATCAAACAGCCCGAGTTCGCCGAACTTCCGGTAGCGGTTCACCCACTTCGATGCGGTCGCCCGCGAGATGCCCATCTCGGCCGCCACGTGCGCGATCGGCCGGGTGCGGCATCGCTCCACGAGACGTCGGCAACCTCGGGCGTGAGTGGCGCATTCTTGTGGCTGCGCGTGCCCATCGACGAGCTTATGCTCGAGGTCATACTCTGCCGCCTAGCGCAAGGACGTGATGGTCCCGTCATGGATCGACCTGCCTAGAACAGACCCAGCACAAGCGTGATCGCGAGGAATAGCGCGAGCTGATAGCCGGCGTTGATGATCGTCAGCTTCAGAGGCTTCTGCTCGAACGAGTTGTGCTGGATAAGAGTCGATGCGGACAGCGTCAGCCAGGCGACGAACCCAACCACCACCGCCAGCCACACGGAGTCGTTGCCGGTGGCCGCCGACGTGAGCCCGACGGCGAACGCCAGTCCGAAAGTGGTCGCCGCGTTGGACACGGCGAGCAGGACGAGGTTCCGTGTTCGGACGGGTCTGTTCTTCTCCGGTGTGATGCCCGTGAGTCCTTCCCAGGCGTCCGCGATGGCTCCCCTTGAGTACCAGGCCATCGCGACGACCATCCCCGCGACGAACGCGAGGAGCACACCAATCCAGCTGATCTCCATGCTCATACCTCCTTGACGGCCGGAGCACGGACTGCCCTGGCAACGACGACGGCACATTGATACCATCAAGCATGGTTGAAAATGTCAATCGTGCATCATCACGTCGATCCTACGGTCAGTTCTGCGGGCTGGCGCGCGCGCTCGACGTCGTCGGAGACCGCTGGAACCTCCTGATCGTGCGCGAGCTGCTGCCCGGACCCCTGCGATACGGCGAGCTCAAAGCATCCCTGCCGGGCGTGGCGAGCAACCTCCTCGCCGAGCGGTTGCGGACGATGGAGGAGACCGGCGTTGTGGAGCGAGCGCTGGGAGACACAGGCGTCGTCTACGGACTGACACGATGGGGCACGGAGCTCAAGGAGCCGATGGAGGCCCTGGGCCGGTGGGGCGTGCCTCTGCTGGCCGCCGGGCGCGGTGATGACGAGTTCCGGCCCCGGTGGCTGACGCTCGCCCTGCCCGCCATTCTCCACGGGAGGACGGCAGCGCCGCCCGTCGAGATCGGCTTTGAGGTCGAGGGTCTGCTCATCGTTCTCCGCATCGACGAGGGTGGTCCGAGCGCGCGGATCGGTGACAAGAATCGACCGAACACCGTCCTAGCGGCCGAGGCCGATACCGTTGTCGGCTTCGTCGCCGGCGCTCTCACCATCGACCAAGCGCTCTATGCAGGAGAACTCCGCGGAGACGCGGCCCCCCTTCGGCAAGCGTTCGCCTAAGACGCCACCTCCAAGGCAGCGGATCGGAGGGATCGATCCGTAGTCGGTGCGACGCCGTCAACAACCTCATGGCCAGCAACATCTAGCTGTCTGACACGTCTGCTGGAGCGGAAGCCGAATTGCCGGATTTCGTAACGCCAACTGCTCCGCAGTCCGTGCCGCAGGAGCGGATCGACCGCGACGGCGACGGCGTCGCCTGCGAATAGACACCCCGCCAGCCCACACGCCGTCACGACGGTCCTTTCGGAACGTCGTGACGGCGGTCTAAGCTGCGGGCGCGGCACCCTCCCGGGTGTTGCGAACCCTGTCGTCGAGAACTCTCAAGGAGTGGTCATGGCTGGAATCGCAGACAAGTTCGACAAGGCATACGAAGGCAAGTCGCTGGCCGAGCTGGCCGATGCGCCGGTCGCGGCGTTGCAGGGCGTCAGCGACGGTGACGCCGAAAAGCTCCAGGCGGCGTTCAACATCAAGACAGTGCGTGACCTGGGCACCAACAAGTTCTTCCTCTGGGCCCAGGCGGTCGCCAAGCTCGCCGAATAGATCGGCCAGCCCGCGCGGAATACCGCGGGTGGGGCCGCCGTTGACTGGTGCGACGGTGGCGGGCTCATTGCCCCGGGCCTCACCCCTTTCCGTCGCTGCGTGCGGCCACTCGCCGAGAGGCGCACTGACCAGCACCGTCCCTCAACACGCTGAAGCCGTCAACCCTTGATGCGGATCGGCGGCTTCAGTCGTCATATCGGCAACAAACGACCAGAACGGGCAGACGGCCGCAATGGCGCCGCTGCTCGTGAAGTCGGACAGTCGGATAGGCGAGTATGGAGACGTATCTACCGTCGACAAGGACTGACCGGCCACCGTGACCGCGCACCTCCCCCGCCTTAACCCGCAGTTGACGTTGCGGTGGATCGACACCGCAGACGTTCGCGCCCAGCAGTGGGGCTTCCTCACCACTGGCCAGTGCGCTCGATTCGAGATGACGGCGACTGACCTGAAGAGGTTGCGGCAGAACAAGTATCTGGTGCCAGTCGCGCATCGAGTCATGCGCGAACCCGGCCGTGTCGGCGGGCGTGTCCTCGAGTCAGCTCGGCTGGCGTGGGTCGCGGCAGGCACGTTCCTGTTTCCCGGCGAACGGCTGGCGGCCACCTGGCCTGACCACGTCGTCACCGGAACGACCGCGTTGGCCATCCATGGGCTCGCCGATGTCACCGGCCCGCTCCCCCAGCTCGCCGTGATCAGGACCAATTCCATCCGTCGCTACAGCGTGCGCACCGCGGAGCTGCTGGCGGTCGACGGCCCACTTTCCTGGGACGAGGTGACCCTAATCGACGGACTTCCCGTTGCGACTCCCGCGGCCGCGATCGCGACGCTCGCCGCCACCGATCCGGCCGCCAGGCCCTCGCGCTGCTGGGTGGCGTCGATGCTGAATGCGCCGCCGTGGATCAGCTCACCGAGGCCACTACCGAGGCATTCCAGCAGTACCCCGACTACGCGGTGATCACCAGTTTTCCTGGCCTGGCTGACCTCTCCGGCGCTCGGGTGCTCGGCGAGATCGGCGACGACCGCGAGCGGTTCACCGACGCCCGTTCGCTGAAGGACCTACGCCGGTTCTGTGCTGATCACGCGGGCCTCCGGGCGCAGCATCTCGATTACCCGCCGCGTGGTGAAGAACAACCGACTCAA
>NZ_LZMP01000004.1:0-138348 GCF_001691435.1 Gordonia sp. UCD-TK1
TTCTGCGCGCCACGATGCGGGAGTCGTGATCGACCACAGCGACAACTTGCTTTTTCGACGCCAGATCAATCGCTGCGACCGCGTAGTCACGGCGCACGATGCCCCGGAACTTGCTCAACCGATCGTTGCGACGCTTGTCTCCACGACTCAAACGACTAGCCTTAGACATTGACATCCTCCTTTTGTGGTTGGGATAACCAAGCCCCTTATGACCACATCAGGAGGATGTCCCAGTTACCAGCCCTTCCAGCTATTACTAGGAGCGCCCGGAGCTTGCGGAGGGCGCGTCACGAAGGGTCACGCCGGCCGCTCGTTGCGCGCCGCCCGTTCGACGATGGTGGCGATGCGTTTGGTCTTGGTCTCCGGCCGCTTCGCCAGGGCGAGCTGCGACAGTCCGAACTTGCGCGCGCTGGGCGGGAACGCGTCCCAGTTGGCACGCGCGACGGGATCGGCGTCGAGGGCGGCGGTGAGTTCGGGGGACTCGATGAGCGCCTCGGCGTCGTCGAACAGCGTCCACAGGCCGCGGGCCTGGGCGTCGTCGATGACGGCCTGCCCGGCGGGCTGAATGCGGCCGGCGGCCGCGAGGTCGGCGACCCGCGCCTTGTTCGACGCCGACCATCCGCTGTTGCGACCGCGCCGGGTGAACCACATGCCGCGGCGGTCGGAGTCGATGACGCGGGTGTGACCGTCTATCCACCCCCAGCACAGCGCTTCGCGCACGCACTCGTCGTAGTCGAGCGGTTCCCGGCCCGAACCCTTGCGCCAGAACACAAGCCACACCCCCGGCGAGGTCTCATGGTTGTCGCGCAACCACTCTCGCCAGGCCTCGACGGTGTCGAGGCTGAGCTTCGGCGCGTCCGGGTCGGCCATGTGTTCACCCTAATGACCTCGACCTTCTCTCGGTACAGTTGAGCCGTGAACGAGATCGTCGACTTCGCCGAGAGCTACTGGTGGCTGATCTTCCCGGTCGGCGCGGTCGTCGGCGGGTGGGCCGGTTCGATCGGCAAGTACAACGAGAAGCGACGCAAGGACAAGATCGAGCTCGCCCGGATCAAGGCGAACGCCCAGACCGAGCAGCTGAAGCTCACGACGACCTCGGCAGACCAGTTACGCCGGGTCCGCAAGCAGCACGACGCGCTCAACGAGAAGTGGTTCGCCTACGAACTCGATCTCGCGACTCTGATCGAGTTCCCGCTGATGACCGACATGCGCGAACCGTTGACGCTGGCCTTCCACCGGGCCCGGGTCCGCGCGGATGATCTACGGCCCGAATCGGATTCCGCCGCCGTCGGCACGGCCGAGACCTCCATGTCGCCAGCCGACTTCGCCGAGTACCGCGATGCGGTCGGCGACTACGCCGCCGCCTTCGACGCCGCCGAGCGAGAGGCGCGGCGTCGCAAGCAGACCGGGTTCTCCCCAATCGAACGCGAGGCGCTCGATCGGGCGCGCAAACTCATCAACGTCGCCGCCGACACCGGCGCCACGCCGGCCGAGAGGCAGGCCGCCTACAAGAAGGTCCGTGCCGAGCTCGACGGCATCATCGACGTTCCCCGGGTGGCGGCCGCACATCTCGAACAGCAGATCGCCGGCGCGCTGGAGCGCGGCTCGGACTGAACGTTCCGGGTCGATCAGAGGTCCGGGATCGGGAGATCCAGGTTGGGCGCGATGATTCCGCCGTCGACCTCGAGGATCTTGCCGGTGACGTACGCACCGGCGGGCGACGCCAGGTAGAGCGCCGCCGCGGCGATGTCCTCCGGATCACCGAGGCGGTGCAACGGCGTGGAGGTCTCGACCTCGGTGCGCATCCCTTCGTCGCCGGCGACGATCTCCAAAGCCGAGGTCAGGATGGCACCCGGCGCGATGCCGTTGACCCTGATCTTCGGGTTCAGATCCATCGCCGCGATGCGGGTGTAGTGCGCGAGAGCGGCTTTCGCGGTGCCGTAGGCGGCATAGGCGCGTCCGGGCACGCGGCCGACCGCGGAGGTGATGTTGATGATCGACCCTTGGCCCGTGGTCGCGAGGATCTGCTTGGCGCCGGCGACGACCAGCGCGTGCGCGTTGCCGACGTTGAAGTCGAAGGCGTCCCGGAGGTGTTTGGGACTGGTGTCGAACAGCGGCCGCGGCATGGCACCGCCGACGTTGTTGACCACGGTGTCGAGGCGGCCGAACGCGTCGACGGCGGTCTGGGCGAGTGCCGCCGCGGCGTCGGGATCGGCGAGGTCGACGGCGACGGCGTGCGCCCGTCGGCCGGCCGCACGGATCCGGTCGGCGACCTGCGCGAGGTCGGACTCACTGCGGGCCGCGATCACCACGTCGCCGCCTGCCTCGGCGAAGGCGACCGCGATCGCCGCCCCGAGTCCCCGGCTCGCGCCGGTCACGATGGCCACCTGGTCGTCTATCCGGAATCTATCGAGAATCACCCGTTGACCATGCCACGGCGAGGCACGAAACGAGAACGTGTTCTAGAAATCGGCTGAAACCGGCAGGTCACCGGGCTCAGTAGTCGCGGTTCGTGGTCACCACGGACAGGAGTTCCTCATTCGCGACGAATCGGCGCAGGTTCTCGGCGACCCACGGCGCGAGCTCGCGCGTCAGCCCCGATGCCGGGTTGGCGACGTGCGGGGTGATGATCACGTTCGGAAGCGACCAGAGTGGATGGTCGTCGGCGGGCGGTTCCGGATCGGTCACGTCGAGCGCCGCCCCCGCGATCTGCCCGTCGACCAGCGCGCGGTGCAGCGCCTCCTCGTCGACAAGGGGCCCGCGCGCGACGTTCACCACCCACGCGTGTGCGGGTAGTGCGGCGAGGCTCTCGGCGTTGATCATGTGCCGCGTCTCCGGCGTCGACGGCGCGGCCAGCACGACGTGGTCGAACGTCCCCCACAGCTGATCCAACTCATTCGACTGCCGGACCTCGTGCGCGCCGGGCACCTCGCGCCCGGACCGGTTCACCGCGACGACGCGAGCGCCACATGTCCGAAGACGCGGAGCGAGGGAGGCGCCGATCCCGCCGGCTCCGACGATGGCGACCGTGGAACCGTGCAGCGACCGGACCGCGGTGTCGATCCGCTCCTTGTCCCAGTGGCGGAGGACGGCGGTGTTGATCTGCCGGAGCCCGGCGAGGAGCAGAGCCAGTGCGTGTTCGGCGACGTTCTCGGCATAGAAGCCGGACGCATTGGTCCAGATCCGACGGTCGTCGAGTACGTCGGCGGCGACGAAATCCTCGATCCCCGCGGTCTTGAGGGCCACCCATTCGACGGCGTCCGGCAGTTCCGGGAACTCCCCGGGCGGCCCGATCCACACCAGCACCCGGGCGTCGTCGAGACCGACGATCCGGCCGCCCGCACCTTCGATCGCGGCGACCAGATGCTCGTCGCGGACGGGTTCGACGGCCACCGCCACCGGCGTCATCGGGCCACCGATCGAGCCGCGGTGGTCGCGAGTTCGTCGGCGATCTCGTTGAAGTGATCGCCGGCATGCCCCTTGACCCAGCGCCACTCCACCTTGTGACGCTTCTCTTCCTCGACCAGACGACGCCAGAGATCGGCGTTCTTGACCGGCTTGCGATCCTTGGTCTTCCAGCCGTTGGCCTGCCAGCCGTTGACCCACTTCATGATGCCGTTGCGCACGTAGGTCGAATCGGTGTAGATGATGACGGTCGACGGCCTGGTCAGTGCCGCCAGACCCTCGATGGCGGCCGTGAGCTCCATCTTGTTGTTCGTCGTGTCCGGCTCGGACCCGGAGATCCGCTTCTCGGTGCCCTTGTAGCGGAGCACCGCGCCCCAGCCACCCGGGCCCGGGTTGCCCAGGCAGGCACCGTCGGTCGAGATCTCGACGACGGCCGAGCCGGCCGCCGGATCTGCGGAGGAGCCATCGGTTGCCTGGTTCGCGGAAGCTGTCACGCAGGGAAGCCTACGGCAGCCGCGACCCCCGATCGCAGGCTCACGGTTAGGGTGGAGTCATGGTTGTGTGGGACCCGACACGCTATCTGCAGTTCGCCGACGTCCGTGCGCGTCCGTTTCTCGACCTCATCGCACAGATCCCGACCAACCCGCTGTCGGTGATCGACCTGGGTTGCGGACCGGGTCATCTCACCAAGCACCTGCGGGCACGCTGGCCGTCGGCGGAGATCCTGGGCATCGACGATTCGGCGGAGATGGTCGATCGCGCGATCCGCGACAACACCGATCCGCATGCCAACTACGACGCCGCCGACGTCTCGCAGTGGACGCCTCACCGGCCGGTCGACCTGATGATCTCCAACGCGATGTTCCAGTGGGTGCCCGACCACCTCGACGTCATCGACCGACTGCTCGACCACCTCACCGACGGAGGCGCGTTCGCTCTGCAGGTACCCAACAACACGGACTCCCCCACCCACTCCGCCCTCGCCGATCTCGCCGCGACCGAGCCGTACCTGGGGGCCTTCGGCGACCTGCGGGCGCTCCCTCGACTCGACGCCGAGATGTACCTCGA
Source organism: Gordonia sp. UCD-TK1 (assembly GCF_001691435.1). Classification (NCBI taxonomy): domain Bacteria; kingdom Bacillati; phylum Actinomycetota; class Actinomycetes; order Mycobacteriales; family Gordoniaceae; genus Gordonia; species Gordonia sp. UCD-TK1. Next base: position 4,474 of record NZ_LZMP01000004.1, read on the forward strand.
GTTCTTCGCCGACCGCGGTTACCACGCCGACGCCTGGGAAACGACCTACTTCCACGTGCTCGACGGCCAGGACCCGGTGTTCGACTGGATGTCCGGCACCGGCGCCCGCCCGTACATGCAGGCGCTGTCCGACGAACTCCGGGTGCAGTTCGTCGCCGATCTCAAGCAACGCCTCGCCGAGGCCTATCCCCGACGCGAATGGGGCACGGTCCTGCCCTTCCGCCGCACGTTCGCGGTGGCCACCCGCCGCTGATTCGCTGGGCGCCGCGATCCAGATCCCAGAGAAACAACTCCCCCACTACTCCCTTCAGTGTCAGGCTTGTGGAGCCGGAGGATGGCTCGCAAGCTCGCTCCTCCCGGGTCACGCACCGGCTTCGGTTCGGCATCGACGCTTCTCCCAGCTGACACTTCTGCAACACTGACACCACCTGTCATCTCCCAGGGGGTACATCCATGCCTCGACGCAGCCGGATTCGTCTGCGCCCGGTCCGCCGCGTGCTCGCAGCCGTCGCGATCGTCGCCCTCACGGGCGGCCTGCTCGCCGCTGTGTCCGCACCCGCCGAAGCCGCGGTCTGCAACGCCACCGGCATCACCGGGGGCGATGTCGGCAGCACCGGCAGTTCGGGGTCCAGCGAGCTCGGCTGGGGCAGTCTCGACTTCGGCAGCTATCGGGCGGATGGGAAGAAGCCGCAGGGCCCGCTCCCGAAGCTCACCGGCGCCAGCAAGGCCATCTCCTGGGTGACCGGTCCCCGAAGTCCCGCCCGCACCGACACCCGTTTCGGCATCACCGCGACCGACGTCGGCGTGCCGTGGGACAACGGCTCCGGTCAGATCCTGATGGCCTTCGGCGACACCTGGGGCCGATGCGCGGGGCAGATGGCCTGGAAGCACAACACGATGCTGCGCAGTGACGCGGCTTCGGACCTCGCCAAGGGAATCCGATTCCCGAACGCCGTACCCGGATCGGTCCGGTCGGGCGCCTCGGTGACACCGGCCCACCCGACGTGGGCGCAACCCATGTTCAACGCGGTCGGGGTGCGCAACATCGAGGTCGGGCGGATTCCCACCGGCGGGATCTCGATCAACGGCACGCAGTTCGTCAGTTTCATGTCGATCCACCGGTGGCTTGGCCCAGGCCGCTGGAACACCAACTATTCGGGAATCGCCGTGTCGCACAACAACGGTCAGACCTGGACCGTCGACAACAACACCCTTCGCTGGAATGCCGACCTGACAATCCCGGGCGTCCCCCAGGTGACGCGTGGCCACAACCGGTTCCAGATGGGCGCCTTCCTGCGCAGTGGCGAGTACATCTACCAGTACGGCACTCCGAACGGGCGTTTCGGCTCTGCTCACGTGGCCCGTTTCCGCCCCGCCGACATCCTGAACCTCGACCGGTACCAGTACTTTCGCGGCGGCACGGGCTGGTCGTCGAATCCGGCTGAGGCCACGCCGATCGTCGCCGGCCCGGTCAGCGAGATGTCCGTGGCGTACAACGCATTCCTCGGCCGGTTCATCATGCTGACCGAGCGGTCGGGGACGATCGTGATGCGCACGTCGCCGTCACCCGTGGGTCCGTGGAGCGGCGAGCGGGTGCTCGTCTCGCACAAGCAGTCCAGCGGTCTGTACACGCCCTACATCCACCCTCGATCGTCGGGCAAGGACCTCTACTTCGTCGTCTCCCGGTGGGACGACTACAACGTGATGCTGGTTCGGACCGACCTGTCGAAGGTACGTTCGTGAGCCGGCGCATCGTGCTGATCCGCGCGGTGAACGTCGGCGGCGCGAAACTACCCATGGCCGAATTACGTAATATGGCAGCCGATCTCGGGGCAACGGAAATCTCTACCTACATCGCGTCGGGGAACTTGATCTGTTCGCCGCCCGCCGACCCCGAGCGGTTCGACCGCGCGCTCGAGACCGCGCTGCAGGATCGCTACGGCTGGTTCCGGGAGGTCATCAGCCGCTCGCCCGAACAGGTCCGGGCCGCGCTCGAGGCGCATCCGTTCGACGTCGTCGACGACAAATACTCCTACGTCTACTTCCTGACCGGCGAACCGGCGCGCGACAAGGTGGCCGCGTTCGAACGCAAGGACTTCGGCGACGATGTGGTCCGCGTCCTCGGGTCCGACCTGCACATCCGCTACGCCGACGGGGCCGGACGATCGACCCTGACCGCACCGGTCATCGCGCGCGGCCTGGGTGTACAGGGCACCGGCCGCAACCTGCGGACCGTGCGTACACTGCTGGAACTCGCCGGCCCCTGAGTGTCGCTCGGTGGCCGGGCTCCCGGCACGGGCGTAGCGTCGGAGAAGTCTTCAGGACGAACCAAGCGAACCGCGAACGAGACATTCGCGTCGAGAGGAGTCCGCACATGAGTCAACCGGTCCCGCCGCCCCCACCTCCGCCCGAGCCCGTGCCGGCGCCCGAGCCCATCCCGGAGCCGCCACCGGAGCCGCCGATTCCCGTTCCCACCCCACCGCCGGCTCCCGACCCACAGCCGGCTCCCCCGCAGCCGGACCCGCCGCCACGGCCGACGGTGATCTGATCGTCAGCCGCGCGACAGCACTCGGGCGACGCGGTCCAGGTCGGCGAGCTGTTCCTCGCGGGGGGCCTCCCACAGCTTCTTCGGCAGCTTCTCGAGGTCCTTGATCCCGGCTTCGGCTCGGTCGAGGGTTTCGGTCGCCTCCTCGCCACCGAGGTCCACCGATGCGATGAGCCGGTCGTCGAGTTCGAAGACCGCGTCGTCGAGGCGGTTGCGTGCCGCGACGAGTTCGTCGTCGTGCGGGATCGCCGGGTTGGCATGCACGTCGGCGATCGCGTACCGAATGCGCCGATGCAGCAGTGCTTCCCGGGTGTTGTCGGTGGCCCAGCTCTCCGGCGCCCGACCCGGTCGGCCGGGAATCAGGTCGGTGGATCGGGCGAAGGTGCGCACCCGTTTGTCCGAGTCGTACGCGAACCAGGCGGCACCGCCGAGGATGAACAGGGCAACCACCACGGTGGCCACGATGATGATGACCGCGATCATGTGGTCAGCCTACTCAGGACGACTGCACTCCCTTGGGCGCCTTTCCCGACATGAAACCGAACAGGTATCCGGCGACGCGTCGCATCTGGATCTCGTCGGCACCTTCGGTGATCCGGTAGCGCCGATGGTGCCGGTAGATGTGCTCGAACGGCTCGTGCCGCGAGTATCCGCGTCCGCCGAACACCTGCATCGCCTGGTCGGCGGCATCGCAGCACAGCCGGTTCGCCTGGTAGTTGCACATGGAGACCTCGGCCGACGCGGCGAACGGCCCGTAGGTGTCCATCTTCCAGGCGGTTTCGCGGATCAGCGCCCGGATCATCGCGCACCGGGTGTGCAGGTCGACGAGCGGGAACTGGATCGCCTGGTTCGTCGAGAGCTTCTTGCCGAACGGCGCGCGCTCGTTGGCGTAGGCCACCGCACGGTCGACGCAGTACTGGGCGGCACCGAGACTGGAGGCCGCCTGCCGGATGCGGTTCTCGTTGAAGAAGTGCTGCACGACCTGCAGGCCGGCTCCCTCCGCCCCGAACACCGCGGAGTTCGGCACCCGGACGTCCCGCAGCGTGATGTGCGCGTGGTCGGTGGGCATGTTGAACGTCCAGAGATATTCCTCCACGGCGAAACCCGGATCCTGCGGGTCGACGAGGAACGCCGTGATGCCGCGGGCCTCGCCCGGTTCGCCGCTGGTGCGCGCGAAGATGATGTCGCGATGGGCGGCGTGGATACCGGTGTTCCACGTCTTCTCGCCGTTGATGATCCAGTCGTCGCCGTCGCGGACGGCGGTCGTCTCCATCCACGTGGCGTCGGAGCCGTGGTCGGGTTCGGTGATGCCGAAGGCGAAGAACTTCGTACCCGCGGCCAGGCCCTCCACCCATCCCTCCCGCTGCTCGGGTGTGCCGTACTCGAGCATGAGGAGCAGCCCGATGTTGTTGCCGACGATGGCGTGCTCGTTCTGCAGATCGCAGTGCAGCCCCAGACCTTTCGACGCCAGGTGCTCGCGGATGATCGCCATCGCCAGGTTCGATCCGTCCCGGCCACCGAACTCGGACGGGAAGGGGTAGCGGAAGTGGCCGGCCGCATCCGCGCGTCGTCTCGCTTCTCCCAGAAGAGCTTCCCACTCCTTGTTCGGCAAACCACCACGCTCCCAGTCTGTTCGGGAGTCCTCGCGCCGATGGTCGAAGAAGCGGATGTTGTCGTCGGTCTGCTCGAGGGGAATGATCTCCGCCTCGATGAAGGCATCGAGTTCGGCGAGATAGTCGGTCAGCGACTCGGGCAGTGCGAAGTCCACGATGAACCCCTCTCGGTTGGGATCGGATGTCCGGCGGTCACGGGTGAGGGACCGCGAAGTACTTGGGGTTGGCGACCAGGAGTCGCGCCCGCACGTCGGCGACAACGGCGTCACGGACCTTCGGGTCGGTGCCGTCGAGTTCGCCGGAACGCAGGGCCTCGCACAGCGCGTGCTGATCAGCGACGCCGAGCGCGCTCAGCCGTTGCGCGCTCGCTTCGGCGTCCCGTGCACCGGTGAGCATCTGTCGACGCACGACGTCGACGACGTTGCCGGCCACTCTCGTATGGAAACGCACCTGCGGCGACAGGTCTGCCTGTACCGCGTCGGACCGCAGGAATTCGGTGAGCGCCTCGAGTAGTTCGACTGCAGTCGGTGAACCGTAGAGATCGTTGTCCGGTTCCTCGCCCGGCGCCTCGGCCAGCGGATCGGGTACCGGTCCCGGCGACACGAGACCCAGGTCGAGCAGTGCGTCGAACTCCTGCTCGGCACTTCGGCGTCCGATCGCGGCCAGTTCGACGGATCGTTCGACGCCATCGAGGTGCCGGGCGGCCTGCACCGCGCAGATCAGTCCCCACTTGACGGTGGCGTAGAGCTCCCACCACCGCAGGGCTTGTTCGGTGGGACGCCAACCCGCCTCACGCGCATAGGCGTCGAGGAGCGAGGTCCGGTCACCCATCCCGGCCACGGGCGTCGACCCTCCGAAACGCCACGCCTTGGCACATAGCCAACCGAGGTCCTCGACGGGATCGCCGAGGTGCACCAGTTCCCAATCCAGAACCGCCGCAACTCCTTCGGCGTCGACGAGCAGATTGCCCAGACGGAAGTCGCCATGCACGAGCGTGTGCCGTGGTGACGGTTCGGGCCGGTTGTCCGTGAGCCACTGGGTGGCCAGCACCAGGCCGGCCGGCATCGCATCGAACTCGCGTGGGAACAGGTCCCGCAAACCGTCGATCGGATCGCCGAGATCACCGAGACCGGGCGTCTGTGCGACGTCTATCCGGTGTATACGTGCGAGGATCTCGCCGCACTGATCGACGAATCCGGCGCGCGCACCCTCGTAGGCATCGTCTCGCAGAATGCGCCGCGGGATGGATTCTCCGTCGATGAAATTCATTGCCAGATAGGGGAATCCCAGCGCGTTGTCGTCCTCGTCGAATCCGGCGTCGAGGATCTCCGGCACCGGCACCCCGGCGTCGGCGGCGGCACGCAGGACCTGCGCCTCGGCCCGCAGTCCGCCGTCGTCGGTTGCAGCGGGAACCGCGCGGATGATGATCGGCTCGACCTGGCCGGTTCCGTCGACGAGGGTGGCCGCGTACGTCGCCCTGCTCGCGCCCGCCGGCAGGAGTCTCGCGCCCTCGACCGAGAGCGTGCCGCCACGCTTGTCGGCGAGGCGGGACGCGATCTTCGCGGCGACGCCGTCCGCTTCCGGTACTCCCACGCCCGATCCGTCCCTTCGCACCGTCGCCCGGCGGATGTAACCGCCACCACAGCGAAGCTAGCACGGGATCTGAATCCGGCCTCAGAAATCCGGGCCCGGAGTCTCAGGACTTCGGTGCCTGGAACTCCGGTTGGTCGATGATCCGCACCCACGATCCGTCGGCCTGCCGCGCCACCACCTGCGCGCGGGCACCTGCACCATCACGGGGTGGAGTCGACGTCAGTGCGAGATCGTCCCCGAATACCAGGGTCGGCAACGGCGGTTCCGGCGCGAAGGTCGGCCGGTGCGCCAAGACCGATGCCCAGAGATCCCGGATCGCGGCCCGTCCGCGCGTGACCTCACCGGGCGGATACGCCATCACCGCGTTCTCGTCGTACAGCGAGGCCACGGCCTCGGCGTCCCCGGCGTTGGAGAACTCGACGAAGAGTCTCGTCAGGTCCTCGGGCGTTCGCGCGGTCTCGTAAGTGGTCATTGTCGCTCCTCTCGATGTCGTCTGGGTCCATGCTGCTGCCGGGGAACAAATAAGTCCAAGTGATGCTTTATATCGTCGGTATCATTCTGCGTTATGGAACTCCGCCAACTCGAGTACTTCGCGGCCGTCGCCGAACAGGGCAGCTTCACCGCGGCAGCGGCGCATGTCCACACGACCCAGCCGAACATCAGCGCCCAGATCCGCACCCTCGAGCGGCAACTCGGCTCCGTGCTGTTCGATCGCACCGGGCGTACGGTCCGATTGACCGAGGCGGGACGTGCAGCGCTCCCGGCCGCGCGCGACACCCTGGACGCCGCCGCGCGGGTAGCCGCCGCCGTCGCCGAGGTCGACGGGCTGCTGCGTGGGAGTCTGTCGATCGGAATGGTGGAGGGTTGCACGATCGCACCCTTGTTCGCCGCCCTGGGTACCTTCCGGTCAACCCACCCGCAGATCGAGATGAGCCTTCGCGAGTCGCCCTCCGCGGACCTCATCACCTCGGTCGACCGCGGACACCTCGACATCGCGCTCGCCGGTTACGGAGACGACCTCCCGCCCGGGGTCGAGCCGCTGACGATCATCGCCGAGCGGGTCGTCGCAGTGTTTCCGACGAGGAGCCGGCCCCGGGGCCGCACCGTCGATCTCGCCTCACTCCGCGACCGATCGCTCATCTGCCTGCCCCGCGGCGCGGGTACCCGAAGCGTGTTCGACGCTGCGGTGTCAGTGCAGGGGGGACCGATCCGGCCCGCGATCGAGGCCTCCTCACCGGACGCGATCATCGAGTTGGTCTGCAGCGGAATGGGAGTCGGCATCCTCAGCGAGTCGATTGCCGCGGCCGACGACCGCGTGGTCGGGGTGCCGATCCGGGATGTCGATGCCACCGCACATCTGGGATTGCTCTGGAGGTCGAGAACCTCCGCTGCCGCAGCACGGTTCGTCGAGATTGCCCGAGACGCGTTCGGGAAGAATGATTGACCTTGTTGCTCGGGGAGCGGTGGCTCAGCATATCCCCCGCTCCCTGAGGTGCGAGCGAAGCGAGCCCGACCTCTGCTCCCTGAGGTGCGAGCGAAGCGAGCCACGAAGGGCTTCGCAACGTGTCTCACCAGACCCTTCGTGGCTCGTCGCTATCGCTCCTCACACCTCAGGAAGCGATGGGTCGCTTCTTTCGATCAGGGAGCAGGCGGCGGCGTACCCGGAGCCGCGGCCGTCGTCTTGTCTCCCGGCGCACCGGCCACCAGACTGGCGGGATCGGTGGGCTTGCCCGCGATGAGGTCACCGATGCTCAGACCCCAACGGCCCCAACGGTCGTCGAAGCTCTTCGCGCGGGCCCGCGCTTTCTCCGTCTTCGCCGGTGCGTACCGCCGGCGCGCCCACGCCGAGTGTGGCCGGGCCAGCCGGATGGCACCGGCCCAGGCGAACACCGGGATGAAGACGCCGACAATGGCGGTGGAGAACTTGCCCTTGAGCACGCACAGGATCGCGCACGCGACATTGACCGGCACGGTGGCCACCAGCGCGACGGGACCGATCTCCACGTCCGCGTCGTCGAGTGGGTTGAACCCGAGCACCGCCATGCCCAGCGCGGCGACCGTCAGCGCCACCACCTGTACCGAGAGCTGGCCTTCCGGTGACCAATACACGTCCTGAAGGCGCAGGATCAGGGCGAACTCGTCGAGCACGAGCGAGGCGCCGACACCGATCAACACCGCACTGATCTCCGCACCGGGCGACGCCCCGTTGACACCCACCGAGAGGAAGGCGCCGACGATCGTCAGGATCAGACCGGGCACCATGTGGTGCACGTGCACGCCGTCTGAGACGTTGTTGCGGAAGGGGCCCTTGCCCGCCCGGATGAGTCGGGTGATCACCCGCGTGACGATGAACGTGATGACGAACGACGCGAACAGCAGGAACAGCGGCAGTCGCTGATGCGTGAGCTCGTCGAGGAAGTTCACCGGGTCACCGTCGGCGTCAGCCGGGGACGATACCGGTGCGGCGCTGCTCGATGATCAGGCAGCGGTCCTCGACGTACAGCAGACCCGCATCCTCGGCGATCGCCCGCGCCTCCGCCGAAATGATCCCGAGCTGCAGCCAGAGCGCGGTCGCGCCGGCGGCGACGGCCGCCCGGGCGACGTCGGCGCACTCGGGTCCCGGGCGGAACACGTCGACGAGGCCGACCTGTTCCGGGATGTCGGCCAGGGTGCGGTACACCTTCTCCCCGACGATCTCGTCGGCCGCGGGGTTCACCGGGATGATCCGCCAGCCACGGTTCTTCATGTACGCCGGTACCTCGTTGGCGGCCTTCGACGGATTGGCGCTGGCACCGACCACGGTGATCGCGTCGTAGGTGGACAGGATCTGCTCGACGACATCGTCGGTGTTGCTCGGGGCGGTCATCCCACGAGTGTAGGTGGATGCGGGCGAGTCATCGGAGAACTCCGTGCACGACGATCGCGCTCAGCTGATCGGCCCACGCGGTCTCGAAGTCGCGATTGTCGAGCAACAGCGCATGCAGCATCGCCGCCCCGCCGACGACCTCGATGAGCCGATCCGGATCGACATCGGGATGCACCTCGCCGCGATCGACGGCGACCACCAACCGATCACGCAACGCGCCGAACACCTCCGCGAACCCGGAGTGCACACGCGCCGCCAGCTCGGGTTCGGCAGCCATGTCCGAGATGAGACCGGGCAACGCCGCGCGGGTCACGGGACTGGCGAACAGGTCACGCGCCGCCGCGACCATGGTGCGGATGTCGGCGGCGACCTCACCGCTGGACGGTGGCAGCCGCATCATCCGGGAGAACGCGACGTCATGCACCAGCTCTGCCTTACCCGTCCAGCGACGGTAGAGCGCGGTCTTCGTGGTGCCCGCGCGTTCCGCGATCGCGGCCATGGTGAGCTTGCGGTATCCGACATCGACGAGCAGTTCGGCGGCGGCATCGAGCACCGCGGAGTCGATCCGCAGGTCGCGCGGCCGTCCCGAGACCGACTCCCCCGTCCCAGCACTCATCACTCGCCGGCTTCCCTTCGAAGATTTTCGCCAAGTCGCTGCGGGCCGCCCGACCGTTCTGCTGTCATAACGCTACTCACCGTAGCGAATCTCTCGCTGCCGAACACAGGGGGTGCCATGGCCACCGAGCCCGCCGTCGAGCAGGTCGACCATCTGCAGCGTTCGAGCCGGGACAACACCTCTGTCCCGGACACGCTCGCGCGTTGGCTCACCGAGCAGGACGACACTCCCGACGACACCCCCGCCGTCACGGTCGCGGCGGGCGGCGACAGCAACGGCATGTCGTCGGAGACCATCCCCGTCTCCGTGTCGTGGCCCGGCGAGCCCACCCGGCACTGGGTGATGCGGATGGCGCCGTCGACCACCGACGTCCCCGTGTTCCGTTCCTACCGAATGGATTACCAGTACGAGACGATGCGCTTGATCGCCCGGCTCAGCGACGTCCCGGTCCCGGCCGTGCACCACCTCGAACCGACCGGCTCGCTGCTGGGAGCCCCGTTCTTCCTCATGGACCGGTGCGAGGGCGAAGTCCCACCCGATGTCATGCCGTACACGTTCGGCGACAACTGGTTCGGGGACGCCGCCGAGTACGATCGCCGGCGGGCCCAGGAGTCCGCGGTCGGCGTGATCGCCGCCCTGCACTCGATCCCCGACGCGGCCCGGCAGTTCGACTTCCTCTCCGACGACCTACCCGCCGGTGACACTCCCCTCGCTCGTCTGCTCGCCTGGTTGCGGGACTGGTACGACTTCTCGGTCGAGGGGATCGGCCGCTCGCCTCTCGTCGAGCGGGCGCTCGCCTGGCTCGCCGACAACTTCCCCGACGATGCCGCGAACGCCGAACCGGTGCTGTCCTGGGGAGATTCGCGCATCGGGAACATGATGTTCGTCGACTTCACCCCGACGGCGGTGCTCGACTGGGAGATGGCGCGCACCGGTCCCCGCGAACTGGACATCGCCTGGGTGATCTTCGCACACCGGGTCTTCCAAGAGCTCGCGACGATGGCCGGCCTTCCCGGACTGCCGGACCTGCTCCGCGAGAACGACGTCCGCGACACCTACCGCGAGCTCACCGGAGTCGAGTTGGGCGACCTGCGCTGGTTCTACGTCCATGCCGCGGTCCAGTGGTGCTGTGTCTTCATGCGGACCGGCGCCCGCCGCGTGCACTTCGGCGAACTCGAACGTCCCGATGACGTCGACGGCACCCTGTTCTACCACCGACCACTGCTCGAACGACTCCTCGAGGAGGACTGACCACATGAGCCGACGCGGCCTGGGGCCGATGGACGAGTATCCCATTCACCAACTGCCACAGCCGATCGCCTGGCCGGGCAACAGCGATCGCAACTTCTACGACCGCGCGTACCTCAACGCCCACGACCGCAGCGGCACCATCTTCCTCATCACCGGCATCGGTTACTACCCCAACCTGGGTGTGAAGGACGCGTTCGTGCTGATCCGGCGGCGCAACCCGGACGGCACCGACACCCAGACCGCGGTGCACCTCAGCGACGCGATCGACGACAACCGGCTCGAGCAGCGCGTCGGCAACTATCGGCTGAGCATCGAGAACCCGCTGCGCGCGCTGCACCTGACGCTGGAGGAGACCGAGGGCATCGCCCTGGATCTCCACTGGGAGGGCCTGTTCGACGCACTGCTCGAGCAGCCGCACGTGATGAGGCAAGGCGCGAAGGTCACCCTCGACGCGCAGCGGTTCGCGCAGGTCGGCAGCTGGCGTGGTTCGATCACCGTCGATGGCGAGCACATCGTCGTCGACCCGTCGACCTGGATCGGCACCCGCGACCGTTCGTGGGGAATCCGGCCGGTCGGCGAGCCCGAGCCGGCGGGGCGGCCGGCGGATCCACCGTTCGAGGGCATGTGGTGGCTGTACGTCCCCATCGCCTTCGACGACTTCCAGCTCGTCCTCATCATCCAGGAGGACCCCGACGGTTACCGCACACTCAACGACTGCTCGCGCGTGTGGAAAGACGGCCGCGTCGAACAGCTGGGCTGGCCGAACGTCTCGATCCATTACGCCGCGGGCACCCGGGTACCCACCGGTGCAACGATTTCCACGACCGGGGCAGGGGGTTCCTCGGTGACGCTGCAGGTGGAGTCCCTGCTGCCCGTTCCCATTCATGTGGGCGGCGGTTACGGCGGTGACCCCGACTGGACCCACGGCGTCTGGCGCGGAACGGACTTCACCGAACGCCGCACCTACGACATGACCAGTGCCGAGATCGTCGGTCGCATGCCGTTCGGCGTGATCGACCACGTCGGACGCGCCGAATGCCAGGAGTCCGACGGCACCACCCGCACCGGCTGGGGACTCTTCGAGCACGGGGCACTCGGCCGGCACGACCCCTCCGGGTTCGCCGACTGGCTCAGTGTCGCACCAGGGTGAGAAGCGGCTAGTTCGACGCGCGCAGCCGATACCCCATGCCGCGCACCGTCTCCAACCGGTGAGAACCGATCTTGTTCCGCAGGGCGCGCACGTAGACGTCGACCACATTCGAGGCCGGGTCGAAGTCGTAACCCCAGACATGGCCGAGGATCTGTTCGCGCGAGAGCACCTGATCGGGGTGACGCAGGAACACCTCCAGTAGTGCGAACTCACGCGCGGTGAGGTCGAACGTCTCCGCACCCACCCGGGCGCGCCTGGACTTCAGATCCAACCGAAGATCCCCGGCGGACAACAGGTTCTCCGACGCGACGGCCGAGTCGTCGACGAGTCGTAGCCGGATGCGGGCGAGCAGTTCGGCGAATTGGAAGGGCTTGGTCATGTAGTCGTTGGCACCGCCCTCGAGGCCGTTGACCGTGTCGCTCACGCTGTCCCGGGCGGTGAGTACCACGACCGGCGTCGTGATCCCCTCGCCGCGCATGGAATACAGGACATCGAAGCCATCCATCGCCGGGAGACCGATGTCGAGGACGACCATGTCGAAACCACCGCTGCGCACAGCCTCGAGCGCGGACAAGCCGTCGGACACGTGCTCGGTGCTGTAACCGGCCGCACGCAGTCCGTTGCCGATGAACGAGGCGATCCGCGCGTCGTCCTCGGCGATCAGAACCCGGCTCATCGCCGCTCTCCTTCTGCTGGCACCGACGGCGCTGCATCGGCGTAGGGGGTCGTGTCGGGAACCGGGACGTCGATGCCGAACGTGGCGCCGTGCCCGGGAATGCTACGTACCCAGGCGATTCCGTGATGGGCGTCGGCGATGGCCCGCACGATCGCCAGTCCCAGCCCGGCGCCGGCCGCGTGCTGAGGCGCCGACGCCGACTGCCCGCGCTGGAACCGCTCGAAGATCCGCGCCGCGTCCTCCTGCTCGACCCCCGGACCGTCGTCGGTGATCCAGATCGACAGGTGTCGCTGCGCTCCGACGCCGGCGAAGCGTGAGCCCAGCTGGATGACCGAACCGGCACGGGTGTGCCGRACCGCGTTGGAGGCGTACTGCAGCATCGCCTGGGTGATCCGGTCGTGATCCACCTCGCACGGGCCCTCGGCGACCTCCATGAGCAACCACTGCCGGTCACCGAGCGGTTGCACCTTGGACTCGATGTCGAGCATCAGCTGAGCCGCGTCGGTCGGCCTGGCCACCACGAAGTCGGGTTGCTCCGACTTCGCCAGCATGAGCAGATCGCCGACGATGCGGCCCATCCGCCCCAGCTCGCTGTCCACGAGATCGAGGGTCTTGCGCCTCTCCTCCGGATCGTCGGGCAACAACTCGAGATGGCCGCGCACGACCGTGATCGGGGTCCGCAGTTCATGTCCGGCGTCGTCGACGAACTGCCGCTGCGTCGTGTAGGCATCCTCGATACGGTCCAGCATCGCGTTGAAGGTCTGGGCCAGCGCGGCCACGTCGTCGCGGCCGATGACCGGGACCCGTGCGGTGAGATCGTTCTCGCTGATCTCCGCGGCGACCATCCGCACACTGCGGACCGGCGCCAGGATCCGGCCCGCGACCAGATACGCCACGCCGGTGGTGACGATCATCCCGGCCAGCCCGACGATCGCCAGCACCCGCATCGTGCGGTCGACCAGTTCCCGGCCCGGGTCGGTGTAGATGCCGACGATGAAGGTCCCCGGCTGCGACGCGCCCGACGCCGGGTCGGCCGAGCCACCGACGGGCGTCAGATCCACCTTGCCCCAGCGGATCTCACCATGCGCAGTCAACAAGACCCCGGCCGCCCCGCTCTGCGCCCGCAGTTCGTCGAGGACGCGACGCCCCTCGCCCGGGGCCGGCCAGGCGTTGCCCGGCAGTTCGAGGATCTCGGTGTCGCCGACGACGCCGGCCATGACCTCGCCCTCACCGGCCGACTGCCGCGACAGGAACACCTCGAGCAGTCGCGACACCGAGGTGAACGGTTCCGTCGTCGTCGGATCGACCCCCTCGGACGCGAACGTCCGGAACTCGCTCGCCTCCTGCGCGACGTAGTTGTTCACCCGGGTGTCGACGTCACGGAGCAACAGGTTGCGCGTCACCACGAACACCACCACCAGCAGCAGGAACGTGGTGAGCATGATCCAGGCCGTGATACGCCAGCGCGCCGAGAGCGCGGGGCGCTGACGCACACCCGCACTCTCGGCTAATTTCGCTGTCGCGTCGTCAGTCGTCCTGGCCGTCATCGATGTCATCGTCCCAGTCGTCGTCCTGGTCGTCCCAGTCGTCGTTGTCGTCCCGGCCGTTGTCGTCCCAGTCGTCATCACAGTCGTCGTCGCGATGGGCCGCGTTGACGTCGCACCAGTCGTCGTCGTCCGAACCCAGGTTCGGTGGGACGGCCCGCTGCACCGGTGCGCCGGCCGGGACCTGGGGAACCGGGGCCGCGGCCGGGGTCTGCACCTGCGGCGACTGCGCGGGAGCAGTCTTGGCCTCCGGCGTCTGGGACACGTCCACGGAGACGGCGTCGGAGGCCAGGCTGGGCTCGGGTGAACGGATGAGGAAGAAGCTGGCGGTCACGACGGCAACCGCGAGCGCACCGAGGGCGATGGTGGCGAGTACTCGTGAGAAGTTCATGTCAACGACTCTGACGGACGCCGGTGAGCCGTCCATGAGTCGAAGATGAAGGTTTTTTCATCTACGAACTGCGTGCACCGACGTCAGGAACTCGTCGATGCGTGGCCACGTCTGCTCGACCGCAGCGGACCCGGCGATCAAACCCAGATGGCTGGTCTCCACCGTGGTGAACTCGACGCGCGGCGCCCCGGAAAGCAGCCCCACCCCATGGTGGGCGGCGGCCCAGCTGACGATCGCGTCGCGGTGACTGCCGAACAGCGCGACCGGTACCGCGACCTCGGCGAGGTCGACGACCCGTCCGCCGAAGTCGAGCACCCCGTCGGCGAGTTCGCCGCGCATGATGAAGTTCTCCCACATCTGCTCGGACACCTTGCCCGGATAGCCGGGCATCGTCTCCTGGAAACGGTCGATGGCCTTCATCCGGGTCAGCGCGTCGGTGTCGTCGGCGTTGCGCAGGATGTAGCCCGGCTTCTTGAGTTCGCGCTGCCAGGCCGTGCCTCGATAGGCGAGGCGGACCAGCGGCGCGGGGATCCCGCCGAGCGCTCGCAGCGCCAGTGTCACCGGCGCGGTGCCGACCGGTTTCATCAGCGTCTTGACCAGCGGATACGGCGGGACTTTGGAGTAATCGAGAGGCGTGCCGACCGCGACGACCGACGCCACCGGCAGGTCCGGGTTCGCGGCAGCGGTCAACAGGCTGATGGTCCCGCCGATACTCCACGCGAGGAGGTCGATCTCCGCGGAATCCCGCGACGTTCCGGCGGCCGGGTCATCGGCGTTGCCGTAGAAGTCTGCGACGGTCGCGGCGACGGCCCCGGGGACGATGTCGTCGAAGAAGTCGGCGAACCCGAGGTGTCGGTCGGCGCGGGTCATGTCGCCGAAGTCGAGTACGTACGGAACCCGGCCGGTCGACAGGAGGAACTGCACCACCGACAGCCCGTCGGCGAGGTCGTAGCACGATGTGGACACCGCGAGCGGCGGGATCAGCAGCACCGGTCGCCGTCCCGTGCCGACGGCTGCGATCACCTCGTCGTCGGTGCCGTACCGCCGCAGCGTGCGGTGCGGTCCGTCGGCGACCACCGTGTGCGGCGTCTCGTGGGACTCGCCGATCTGTCCACCACGTGCCAGATGGACCAGCGTCGCGACGCCGTCGAAACCACCCACCACTACCTCCCAGTCGTCGTCCGGGGACATTCAACACACCCCGCCCGGGTCATGCCCGGGCGGGGTGTGACCGTTTGGTGCACGACGCCCGCGGGTACCGGATCCGACGAGGCGCCGATGCCGTAGTCGGCGCGTACAAGGAGGTACACGGCCATGGCCGAAGAACTGAACGGCACCACCATCGCTTTCCTCGTCGCCCAGGAGGGCGCCGAGCAGGTCGAACTCACCGAACCGTGGAAGTCGGTCGAGGCGTGCGGCGGCAAGCCCGTCCTGGTGTCCACCGACTCCGGCACGGTGCAGGCGTTCAACCACCTCGACAAGGCCGACACCTTCCCCGTCGACACCCCTCTCGAGGACGCCCGCGTGATGGACTTCGACGCGCTGGTCCTGCCGGGCGGTGTCGCGAACCCGGATTTCCTGCGAACCTCGGAGCCCGCCGTCCGCTTCGTGCGCAGCTTCTTCGATGCCGGCAAGCCGGTCGCGGCCATCTGCCACGCGCCCTGGACCCTGATCGAGGCCGACGTTGTCCGCGGCCGCACCCTCACGTCGTTCCCGAGTGTGCGCACCGACGTCATCAACGCCGGCGGCACCTGGGTCGACGAGGAGGTCGTGACATGCCGCGACGGGG
The DNA here is from genome assembly GCF_001691435.1 of Gordonia sp. UCD-TK1. Taxonomy (NCBI): domain Bacteria; kingdom Bacillati; phylum Actinomycetota; class Actinomycetes; order Mycobacteriales; family Gordoniaceae; genus Gordonia; species Gordonia sp. UCD-TK1. The sequence continues at coordinate 20,508 of NZ_LZMP01000004.1, forward strand.
ACAACGTGCTGATCACCAGCCGCAAGCCCGACGACCTCGCCGCCTTCAACGCCGCGATCGTCGCCGAGTTCGCGCGCACGAATGTCGCGAGCTGACCGCCCCGTCGGGGACGTCAGACGACGGACAACGGTGCAGATTCCCTGCCGGTCAGGGTGAGCAACGCCTGCTCGCCCTGACCGGTGAGCAGTGCGGTGGCGGCCGCCGTCGACAGCGCTGACGCCAGCACCTCGGCCGGCAGCGGGAGATCGGAACCGATCGCCCGCGAGATGTCGAGACCGTGCACCGCGAGTTCGAAGGTCCGGGTGGGCAGGTAATCGGACAGCATGATGCCGCCGAACGGCGTCGTCAGGGGCCGGTCCCCCGTTCCCGCAAGGGCGTCGACGGCCTGTGCGCGCCGCTCCCGGACCCCGGCGCGCGGATCGTTCCCCAGGGACAGCCCGGCGTCCACTCCTCGCTGTCGGACCGACGCGGGGTCTCCGTAACCGCGGATCGATGCGAAATAGGCCGCGGTCGAGGTCAATTCGACATCACCACCGGGCTCGGCCAGGTAGGTGACGACCGTCGTCAGCGATCTGCTCGCGTGTCCGACGAGCGATCGCAACGACCATTCGCCGAGACCGGGTCCGTCCCAGCGATCGTCGGCGATCAGGTCCACCAACCGCGTCAGATGCTCGGCACCGGCCGTGAAGTCGTCGATCGCACGTGCCAGTATTCCCTCTGCCATCTCAGTCCTTCGGAGTGCCGGCGGTCGTCGACGACGTCCCGCTCGCGGTCGCTATCTTGCGGACACGGTCGTAGAGGAGGGCGATGGTCGCGGCGAACACGATGACGCCGAGGATCTGTGCCCAGGTCCCGAAGCCGTCGCCGACGATCGCCAGCGCCGAGTCGTCGCCCGTGGCCGCCACGATGCCGGCGAAGACCACGCCGAAGAGCGCCTCGCCGACGATCAGGCCGGTGGCCAGCAGGACACCCATCCTCTTCTTGTGTTCCACTGCGCCGCCGCTGCGTTCGGCCCAGCGGTTGTAGTAGTGACCGATGAAGGCGCCGATCGGGATGATCAGGACCACCGACATCGGCAGGTACATGCCCATCCCGACAGCCAGCGGCGGCAGCCGGAAACGCCCTGCGCGACCGAGGAGTTCGTCGATAACGATCACCACCGCGCCGATCAGGGCGCCGATTCCGACGAGTCCCCAGTTCAGGTCCGCCCCGAGGACACCTTGCGCGAGGGTCGTCAGCAGCCCGGCCTGCGGTGCCGCGAGCGCGTCCTCGGTGGCACCCGGCGCGCCGACGAACCCGAAGGCCTCGTACATCAGCTGCAGGATCGGCGGGATCACGGCCGACCCGAACAGCACGCCGATGATCAGCGCCACCTGCTGTTTCCACGGTGTCGCCCCGACGAGCTGACCGGTCTTGAGGTCCTGCAGGTTGTCATTGGAGATGGTCGCGACGCCGAAGACGACCGCGGCGGTGAACAGCGTGTAGGCGATGAGCGCGTCGGTCTGCGAGTCGTCCGCCGGCCCGAAGGTCAGCTTCACGAGCAGTGCGGCGATGAGAACCACCAGGATGCCCACGCCGGAGATGGGGCTGTTCGACGACCCGATCAGGCCCGCCATGTACCCGCACACCGACGCGACCGCCAGTCCGATGACGAACACGAAGACGATGCTGACCACGATGATCCCGGTGGCACTGCCCTCCAGAACCGTGTCGCGCACGAAGTCCCACAACAGGATTCCGATCGGGATGAGCAGCACGAGGATGCTGCCGCCGACGATGTTGATCGGCATGTCCCGCTCGGTGATGTCGACCGTGACCCCCTCCCGACGCGATCGCGAGGAGACCATGGCCGCCCGGATTCCCCGCACGATCGGACCGATGACCTTGATCAGCGTCCAGACGGCCGCGATGGCGATCGCCCCGGCCCCGATGAGTCGCACGTCGTTGGCGAAGATCGAGCTGACGGCGTCGCCGAAATCCTCCCCCGCCGTGCGCCCCTGGGTCTCGATGGGCAGCAGTACGACGTAGGAGATCACCACCCCGACGAGCATGGCGATGCCCACGGTGATCCCGACGAGATGGCCGATGCCGATCAGCGACATCGACAACCCGGCACTGAACAACGTTCCGCCCGTGCCGATCCTGATCGTCGTCGAGATCGAATCGCTGAGGACCTGGAGTTTGGTGAGCAGGGCGAAACCGGCCGACGCGAGCGAACCGATGACGATCGTGCGCAGGCCGGCCTTGTTCTCCGCGGCACCGCCCGCGGAATCGCCGACCTTTAGTACCTCTGCTGCCGCAACGCCTTCCGGGTAGGGCAGGTCGGAGCCGGTGACCAGCGCGCGTCGTAGCGGGATCGAGTACATGACGCCGAGGATTCCGCCGATCGCGCACACCGCCACCGTGATCCAGTACGGGAAGCCCGTCCACCATCCGATGATGACCAGACCGGGTATGACGAAGATGATCGCCGACAGCGTGCCGGCGGCGGACGCGATCGTCTGGACGATGTTGTTCTCGACCACCGAGTGGTTGGCGAAGTACCGCAGAATGCTCATCGAGATGACGGCGGCCGGGATCGCGGTGGCGAACGTGAGGCCCACCTTGAGTCCGAGGTACACGTTGGCGGCCGTGAAGACCAGCGTGATGATGCCACCGAGGACGGCACCTCGGAGCGTCAGTTCTCGCAGGTTCGCCGTGGCCGGAGGCGCAGTCGCCATCTGGTCCCTCCCAACAGTCGGGTCCTGCGACCGGCGGTCGGTCGGACGGTGGATCATCCGGGCATTCGTCGATCCACCTTAGGCCCGGATGACCACTCGCGCTGCGACTTCCCGCGCAGCCGGGGTCGGTTCGCGTGTCGCGTCGACGCACCTCCGTACGGCACTGACCGCTTTGCGGTGTTTCGGCGAGTCGGACACGGCCACCATCCCGGCGTCTCGATCGGCGACGGTAGGGCATCATCGATCCATGAGCGAAGGGAAGACGGAGCAGTCTGCCCGCACCCGTGCGCTGCTCATCGAGGCGGCCGAGAAACTGATCGCCCTGAACGGGGTCGCGGCCGTGTCCAGTCGCCAGATCAGCAAGGCGGCCGGTCAGGGCAACAACTATGCCGTCGGCCATCACTTCGGTTCCAAGGACGATCTCCTCCGCGCCACCCTGACGTCGCACAACGTCCCGATCGAGCGGCTTCGCCAGAAATGCCTGTCGGAGGTCGGACCCGACCCCGGGGTCCGCGACTGGCTCCGCTGCCTCGTCGGGCCCGAGGTCGAGTACCTCGCACAGATCGGTGCGCCGAGCTACTTCGCCCGGTTCTTCGCCCAGGTGTCGAGCGATCCGTCCGCGACCGCCCTGCTCTACGAGGAGACCGCGCGATCGGAGGTCCTCATGACAATCCTCGACCGGTTCTACGCCACCCTGCCGACCTTTCCCGACGACGTGCTCGAAGTGCGCAACAACCTGACGCGCCACATGATCGTCAACGCGCTCGCCGACATCGAACGGGCCGCCGAGGACGGCGGGACTCGAACAGCCCCATGGGAGCACGAGCGCGACCTGGTCGTCGATGCGCTGACCGGGATGTGGCTCGCGCCGGCCGCCTCCCGGTGATCAGATGACCGTGCCGACATCCCGGGCGACGATCCGGTCGAGAGCGCGCTCGGCGACCGCCGCGATGGTCATCGACGGATTGCAGGCCGCGGTGTTGCCCGGCATGAGTGCGCCGTCGATGACGTAGAGCCCGCGCTGGCCGTGGACGCGTCCCTCGAGGTCGCACACCGCACCCATGTTGGCCCCGCCGAGCGCGTGCCAGGTCGAGGGGAACACCGCATTGGTGTCCGTCAGGACGGCGTCGGGTCCGGCGATCCGGCGCACGGTCCGGTCGATGTGCTTGGTCTGGATCTCCGAATCGCCCTCGTGTGGCCAGCGGATCACCGAATCTCCGATCGCCGAGTCGTAGGAGATGACGCCGCGGCCCGAGCTCACCCCGAAACCGACCATCATCGTGGTGCCGGCGTACACGGGTAGTGGCGGCAGCGATGCCTGGATGACGGTGAACGCGCTCTTCGGATCGCTCCAGTTGGGGCTGCCGAAGACCACCGGTCCGCCCTGTACCGTCCCGAAGTCGATACTGGGGCTGGTCCAGGTGTAGATCCGGTCGGCGTTGGTGCCCCATCCGTGCCCCACCCCGTCGGGCAGGCCCGGCACGGTTCCGGTCGCGCGCGCCTTCACCAACAGCTTGGTCGTGTTCACGCTGCCCGCCGACAGGATGAGTGTCCCTGCGATCAGTTCGTTGTGCTCCAACACTTTCCCGGACTCGTCGGTGCGTTCGACCTCGAGGGACCATCGGCCGTCGGGTCGGCGGGCGACCTGCCGCACGGTGTGCAGGGTTCGGACCTGAACCCGCCCGGTCGCCTCGGCCTCGCGGATATAGGTGACGTCGACACTGTGCTTGCCACCGTTGTTCACGCCGATGGCGCCGTCGCCGTTGGTGTAGGCGGGCTTCATCTCGCCACGCAGCTCGGCCGCGGCATACCCCCAGTCGATCGGCATCGGGATCTTCTGCAGCGGAAGGCCCTCGGCCCGAACTCGTTTCGCGAACTGTCGCGGTGCCAGGTATTGCGGGGAACGCACCACCGAGTCGGGCGCCACCGCGACCTTCAGCATCCGCGCGACCCGCGGGTAGTGCACACGGTTCATCAGTTGCCAGTCGAGTGCGTTCGGGAAGTGCTCGTTGAACACCGACTCGCTCGGTTGCAGTGTCATGCCCTGGTAGACAAGGGAACCACCGCCGAGGCCGGCCGGGCAGAGTGCGGTCATGTTGACGCCCGCGACCGACTCGAACAGTCCCACATAGGGTTCGACGCTCAGCGGCTTGCCGAAGAGGTTCGGGGTCGACTCGTGCCACAGGATCCGCTTGTCCGGACTCGACGCACGCGGGAAGGTCTCCGAGTTCGGACCCGTCGGCCACCGCCGGCCCCGCTCGAGCAACAGGACCGGCACGCCGGCCTGCGCGAGCCGGAGCGCCGCGACGCCACCGCCGAATCCCGAGCCGACGATCACCACCCGATGCTCTTCGCGTGTCCGCCGGATCCGTCGCGATGGATCTCCTGACGCCGGTCCGGCTCCGGTGACGGCCGCGGCCGCCGAACCCGCCGCGGTCATCGCCGCCGCTCGCAGGAAGGTACGTCTGGTCGGTGATACCCCGGTCATGGTTCTCCTGTCGTTCGGCGCGAGATGGCGCCGGGTGCTTGGTGATTCGGCAGCTCGAGAGACGGTGGAGACCGTGGTCGCGGGTCGAGGACGCCGCGTGGGACGGACCGGGGCGTGGCCGTCGCGACACAGGATTTGTCATGGACGACCTGTGTGTCAAGGGCCACTTCGGTGACCAGTGGTGATCGGGGACATCGCCGACGCAACCCTTGACAAGCCCTTCAGTCATGTGACTGAATCGTCGCGGGCGTGGGTAGGGCCGCCATCGGTGTACGGCCGATGCGCGGGCGTGAGTGCGGCGCGCCGCGCTCGCGTGGACCTGGTCGGGATCGTGGCCGAGTGCCGAAGAGCGAAGAGAGGACGGGGAGTTCGCCGAGCAGGCGGCAACGGAACGCTAGGATGACGCGACCATTTGTCGCGGGCGGGGAGTTGCATGTCTGATCATCTGCAGGGCAAGACCATCATCATCACCGGCGCCGGAGGCGGTTTCGGCAAGGTGATCGCGGAGATGTGCGCGGCACAGGGCGCTCACATCGTCGGTGTGGACATCGACGCCGACGGGCTCACCGCGGTCGCCGACGGCATCACCGCCACCGGCGGGTCGGCTGTCGCACACGTCGCCGACGTCACCGACATGGACCAGATGAAGGGCGCCGCGGCGGCGGCCGTCGACCGGTTCGGTGCGATCGACGTGATCGTCAACAACGCCGGGGTGATGCCGCTGGCGTTCTTCGCCGACCACGAGCGGGCCTGGGAGAAGTGGCACCGGGCCATCGACATCAACATCAAGGGCGTCGTGAACGGCATCTCGGCGGTGTACGACCAGATGATCGCGCAGGGCCGGGGTCAGGTGGTCAACATCGCGTCGATCTACGGCAACGGCGGCTTCGAGGGCTCGGGTGTCTACAGCGCGACCAAGGCCGCCGTGACGATGCTGTCGGACTCCTTACGCATCGAGGCCAAGGGCAAGATCAAGGTGACGACGGTCAAACCGACCGGCGTGGCCGGCACCAACCTGGCGAGCTGGATCGTCAACGACCGCGCGATCCGCGGGATCGTCGGGCAACGTGCGGCGTCGTACCGCGAGCACATCACGGAGCTGATGCAGGGCACGCTGCCCGACGAGCTCGTCGACGTCGACTCGGTGAAGTACTGGCTGATCACCCCGGAGGATCTCGCCCGGGCGGTCGTGCATGTCATCGACCAGCCGTGGGGCATCAGTCTGTCCGACGTGACGGTCCGGGCCAGCGGCGAGGACTACCTGTACTGAACGTCGGCGCCGTCTCGGCCTAGTTCGACGGGCGGCGTCGTTCACCGCGGTACTTGCGGTGGTACTCGTCGTAGAGGTCCGAGTTCTTCTCTCGTTCGAGCTTGTTCACCAGGTCGGGATCGAGTCCGTGCTGGACGAGCCGGTGACGGCGGTAGACCCGGTTCAACGCGATCGAGAAGAAGAGGTAGGCCAGCAGGATCGGCATGGTCATCGTGATCCGGACGCCCCAGTCGGCCGGGACGAACAGCATCGGGGTCAGCACGATGATGCATGGCACCGCCCAGCGGACCACCATGCGTACCGACGCACCCGGGCCGGCCAGGTCGTTGGTCACCCAGCCGAGCATCGATTTCGGCAGACGCGCCCAGTAGACGTACTTCACGTACTCCCAGGCATTCGGCTTGGTGCGCGGTGCGGAGGTCACCTGTCGATCGTGCACCACGTGCGGGAGTCGTCCGACGTCGCCTCCCCCACCCCGGCTGGGTAACCTGACCGGCATGGGTTCGGAGATGACCGCGTCGGCCGACGACCCCACCGGCCCGGATCCGATCAGCGGCCTCGAGGCCGAACTCACCGATTTCTGGCGACGGGGCCGGGTGCGCACCCGGTTGCGCGCCCGCGCCATCGACCCGCGGCTGGACCCGTCGTGCTACCCGCTCATCACCGTGCTGGCCCGGCACCATTCGATGCCGATGTCGGATCTGGTCACCGCCGTCGGCATGGAGAAGTCGACGGTGACGCGGCAGATCGACGCGATCGTGCGGCTCGGGCTCGCCGAGCGGCACCCGGACCCGCGCGATGCCCGCGCCCGCGTGGTCACCCTCACCGATCACGGTCGCGAACGTGTCGACGCCGTGCTCGCCTCGGCGGTCACCGATTGGCGTGCACGGCTGGCCCAATGGGACCCCGACGACATCCGGACGCTCACGTATCTGCTGCACCGCCTCACCGAGGCCACCAACGATCCCGAGGCCGGCGAGGGGTCTCGTTGACCGGGCGCGGCACCGTCGGCGATCCTTGGCCGGTGACTCCGGACGAAGGACTTCTGCCCCTCGAGGGCATCACCGTGGTGGCGCTCGAGCAGGCCGTCGCCGCACCGCTGGCCACCCGACACCTCGCGGATCTCGGCGCCCGGGTCATCAAGGTGGAACGGGTCGGGGACGGGGACTTCGCGAGGCAGTACGACGCGGCGGTGCGCGGCGGCGCCGCCTCGCACTTCGTGTGGCTCAACCGCGGCAAGGAGTCGGTCGCGCTCGACCTCAAGAGCGAGGACGGACGCCAGGCGATCCGAACCCTGATCGCCGGCGCGGACGTCTTCGTCCAGAATCTCGCTCCCGGGGCGGCCGCCCGGCTCGGCCTTGCCGCCGACGATCTGCGCGCCGACCATCCCGAGCTCGTCGTCGTCGACATGTCCGGATACGGCGACGCCGGACCGTACCGCGACCGCAAGGCCTACGACATGCTGGTGCAGGCCGAGGCCGGGCTGATCTCGGTGACCGGGACGCCCGACGAGATGTCCAAGACGGGTATCCCGACCTCCGACATCGCAGCCGGTATGTACGCACTGACCTCCGTACTGTCGGCGCTGTTCCGACGCGCCACCACCGGAGTCGGCGCGCGCGTCTCGGTGGCCATGTTCGACGCCACGGTCGAATGGATGGGCCACCCGATGTACATGCGCCTGTACGGCGGCCGGCAGATCGCCCGTGCCGGGCTCGGCCATGCGGCCATCGTGCCCTACGACAAGTACCCGACCGCCGACGGCGACATCCTCATCGGCGTCCAGAACGACCGCGGCTGGGACACGCTCACCCGCGTGGCCCTCGAGCGCCCGGATCTGGCCGACGACCCCCGCTATCGCACCAACATCGAGCGGGTCGCCCGGCGAGCCGAGGTCGACGCCGCGATCGGCGCCGAGACCAAACGCTTCACCACCGACGAGCTCGACCGTCGCCTCGCCGACGCGGGCATTCCCGCGGCCGAGATCCGCGACCTCGAAGGCGTCGTCGCGCATCCGCAGCTGAGTGAGCGCGACCGCTGGCGCGAGGTGGACACCGAGGTCGGCCCGGTACGGGCGCTGCTTCCGCCGCTGACCTTCGACGACGTCGAACTCGCGATGGGTCCGGTACCGGCACTCGGACAGCACACCGAGGCGGTGTTGCGGGAATTCGGGATCGGCGTCCCGCCGACCCCGTCGGCGTAGGATCGGCGGAACGGACCTGCAGCCCTCGGGTCCCGTTGTTCATGCCCGGATACGACGACCTCTCGGAGGCGATATGTCCGACGATTCTCTGTTCACCACCCGGGATTCGGGAGCACCCGCGGGGAGTGACGAACACTCCTTGACGGTCGGCGCCGGCGGCCCGATCGTCCTGCACGATCACTACCTGATCGAGCAGATGGCCCAGTTCAATCGCGAGCGGATCCCTGAACGCCAGCCACATGCCAAGGGCAGCGGCGCGTTCGGCACCTTCGAGACCACGCAAGACATTTCGGCTTACACGTGCGCGGCGCTGTTCCAGCCCGGCGTGAAAACCGAGATGGTGGCGCGGTTCTCGACGGTCGCGGGCGAGCGCGGTAGCCCAGACACCTGGCGCGACCCGCGCGGTTTCGCACTGAAGTTCTATACGTCCGAAGGCATCTACGACATGGTCGGCAACAACACGCCGGTCTTCTTCGTCAAGGACCCGATGAAGTTCCAGCACTTCATCCGTTCGCAGAAACGCCGTCAGGACAACAACCTTCGCGACCACGACATGCAGTGGGACTTCTGGACGCTCTCGCCGGAGTCGGCGCATCAGGTGACCTGGCTGATGGGCGATCGGGGGATTCCCAAGACCTGGCGCCACATGAACGGATACAGCTCGCACACCTACCTGTGGGTCAATGCCGAAGGTGTCAAGCACTGGGTCAAGTACCATTTCAAGTCCGACCAGGGAGTCGAGCACCTCACCCAGCACGAGGCCGACCAGATGGCTTCTGCGGACACCGATTTCCACACTCGGGACCTGTTCGAGAACATCGCGGCGGGCAACCATCCGAGCTGGACTCTCAAGGTGCAGCTGATGCCCTTCGACGACGCGGTGAGCTACCGGTTCAACCCGTTCGACCTGACGAAGGTGTGGCCGCACGGCGACTACCCGCTCATCGAGGTCGGCAAGATGACCCTGCACACCAATCCGGTCGATCACCACACGCAGATCGAGCAGGCCGCGTTCGAGCCGAACAACGTCGTGCCGGGTATCGGTTTCAGTCCCGACCGCATGCTGCTCGCGCGCGTGTTCTCCTATGCCGACGCCCATCGCCACCGGATCGGCGGCAACTACAAGCAGATCCCGGTGAACGCGCCCAAGAACGAAGTGCATTCGTACTCCAAGGACGGGGCGATGCGCATCCACAACGTCTCCGACCCGGTCTACGCACCCAATTCCAAGGGCGGCCCGTCGGCGCTGTATCCCGGCCAGGGCGAACCGCAGTGGGCGGCGAACGGGGAGATCCTGCGCAGCGCCTACGTCGACCATCCCGAGGACGACGACTGGGGTCAAGCGGGGACGATGGTCCGGGAGGTCTTCGACGACGAGCAGCGTGAACGTTTCGTGGACAACGTCGTCGGGCACCTCCTCAACGGTGTCTCCGAACCGATCCTCCAGCGGGCGTTCGAATACTGGCATCGCGTCGACCCCGACATCGGTGCGCGGATCAAGTCCGGTGTGACCGAGAAGCAGGACGAATCCGATCCGAAGGCCGATGACCAGGCCAACCCCGCCCGGTCGTCCGCCCAGGAGAAGGCCAAGGCCGAGAAGGCCTGACATTCTCCGCGCAGTTCGCACCGAACCGTGGAACGCGCCCTCTGACGGGGGCGCGTTCTGCGTCGGTGGCCTACTAGGCTCGATGGCGTGAGTGTGCGCGCAGGCATCGTGGTCACCGGAACCGAAGTCCTCACCGGCCGGATCACTGACCAGAACGGGCCCTGGCTGTCCGAGGAACTCCTCGAACTCGGGGTGGACGTCGCCCACATCACGATCTGTGGCGACCGGCCCGCCGACCTCACCGCGCAACTGCGCTTCCTCGCCGAGCAGCAGGTGGATCTGATCGTCACCAGCGGCGGGCTCGGCCCCACCGCCGACGACCTCACCGTCGCCACCGTCGCCGAGTTCTGCGGCCGCGAACTACTCCTCGATCCCGGACTCGAGGAGCACATCGCCGCGATCATCCAGCGCTGGCGCGGGATCGGATTCGACGTCGATTCCGGCCCGACGAGGGCGGGTATCCGCAAGCAGGCCCTGGTACCGGTCGGGGCAGTTCCGGTACCACCGACCGGCACCGCGCCGGGTGTCGTCATCCCCGCTGCCGCCGGCGTGCCGACGATCGTCGTCCTGCCCGGCCCGCCCTCGGAGCTCCAGGCGATGTGGCCGACCGCGATCGCCACGGCTGCCGTCGCCGACGTCCTGTCACGCGCCGACGATCTGCGTCAGGCGACCATCCGCGCCTACGGTCTCCTCGAAGCGGAACTCGCCGAGACGCTGCGATCGGCGGAGACCGCGATCCCCGCCTTCGGGCAACTCGAGATCACCACCTGCCTGCGGCGAGGCGAACTCGACATGGTCACCCGATTCGCCGCAGCTGATGCGTCGGTCTACGACTCCCTCCTCGACCTCCTCGTCGAACATCATGGGCGGCAGATCTTCTCGACCGACGGTTCCACGATCGACGATCTCCTGGTCGCCGCCTTGGACGGGCGACTGATCGCGACCGCCGAGTCGTGCACCGGCGGACTCGTCGCGGCGCGGCTCACCGACCGGCCCGGCTCGTCGGCCTATGTGATGGGTGGCGTCGTGTCGTACTCCAACGACGCCAAGTCGGATCTGCTCGACGTCCCGGCCGAGCTCATCGCCACGCACGGAGCCGTCAGCGAGCAGGTCGCCGCCGCGATGGCCGAGGGTGCGCTCGCACGGTTCGGTACCGATGTCGCGGTGTCGACCACCGGAGTGGCCGGCCCCGGTGGCGGCACCGAGACGAAACCGGTCGGCACCGTGTGCTTCGGTGTGGCTCTACGCGACCGGCCCACGGTCACCGTCACGCGCAAGTTCCCCGGTGACCGCGAGCGTGTCCGGTCGCTGACCACCACTGCCGCACTGCATCTCGTCGTACGCGCGCTGACCTCGGGCACTTCCTGACGCGAGCCAACCCCCTGCTCCCTGAGGTGCGAGGAGCGCAAACGACGAGCCTCGAAGGGTCAGAGCGGGCCGGTCGGGAGGTGCCGGCGGACGAGCTTGCCGGTGGGGTTGCGGGGCAGGTCATCGACGAAGACGACGTCGCGGGGCACCTTGTACCGGGCGAGGTGCTTCTTGACGTGCGCCTTGATGTCCTCAGGCGTGGGGTTCGCATGTTCGGCGGCGACGATGAAGGCGCGCAGGCGTTTTCCGTACTCGTCGTCGTCGACGCCGATGACCGCCACGTCGTCGATGTCGGGATGCTCACCGAGCAGATTCTCCACCTCGAGCGGGTAGACGTTCTCGCCTCCGGAGACGATCATGTCGTCGTCGCGGCCGTCGATGTGGAGGAGCCCGTGCTCGTCGAACCGGGCCATGTCGCCGGTGGACATGTAACCGTCGATGATCTCCTTGTTGCGGCCGTCGGTGTAGCCCTCGAACGGGGCGCCGTTGCGCACGAACAGCCTGCCGCGCACGTTGGTCCCGGAGATCCGGTTGCCCTTGTCGTCGAAGAGCGCGAGTCGGCTGGTGACCGGTGCGCGGCCCACCGTCCCCGGTGCCAGGCGCAGCTCCTTCGGTTGCGCGACCGTGGCGATCGCAACCTCGGTGGAGCCGTAGAGGTTGTAGAGCACGTCACCGAACGTGTCCTGAATGGCTTCCGAAAGTGTCGGCGACAGAGCCGAACCCGCGAGCACGACGATCTTCAGCGATGACAGGTCGTACTTGCCGATGACGTCGGGACCCAGGGCGACCATGCGGTGCAGCATGGTCGGGACGGCGACCAGCACCTCCGCCTTGTGCTCGGCGATCGCGGCGAGGGTCTTCTCCGCGTCGAACCGACGCATCACCACGGTCTTGTTGCCCAGCGCAGTCCCCACCCCCCACAACGCAAAACCGGTGGAGTGGAAGATCGGCGAGACGATCACCATGGCGCTGCGCTGCGGCAACGGGATCCGGTCCAGCAGAAGCGCACTGGCGAACGGCGACATCTTGGATCGCTGGGCGCCCTTGGGCAGTCCGGTCGTGCCGCTGGTGAGGATGACGAGTCCGCCCCACGCGGCGGGTTCGGGCGGAGTCGACGTATCGCCGGTGGCTGCGATGTCGTCGAGGGTCTGGACGCCGTCGCCGACGGGGCGGTTGCCGTCGATCCAGGTGACGATGCGCAGGGTGTCGGCGGGGAGGGCGTCGGCGAGATCGGTGAACTCCTCGTCGTAGAGCATCGCCACGATCTTCTCGCGTTCGGCGACCTCGGCGAACTGCGTCTTGCCGAAGCCGGTGTTCATCATGGCCAGACGAAACCCGGCCTTGCCCGCGGCGCTCATGGTGGTCAGCAGACCCCGATGGTCCCGCGCGATGACGCCGATGACCGATCCCGGCTTGATGCCGGACGCGAGCAGGTGGTTGGCGAGAGCGTTGGCGTGCGCATTGAGTTCACCGAAGGTGAGTTCGCCGTGCTCGTCGGCGACGGCTCCGGCCTCGGGATACTCGTCGGCACCGTGTGCCACAGCCGCCGCACACGGACCGATGATCTTGGCCCGCTTGACCGTGGTCAGCAGCTCCTTGGGTTTCGTGGGATCCACCAGGCCCGACCGCCGCAGCACCTGGAACGCACCGAACGCGTCCTGCGCCGATTCGATCACCGTGCCGACTGCACCGGTCACCGAGACCATGTCCACCCCACCTTCCGCGGCTGGGCCGCGTCGTCGCTCTCTTCAGGTTCACTACGCGCCCGACGCACTCTGGTCACCGTCGTCACCAGCCGTGCCACAGGTGCAGGATATGCCGACCATGCCGACCGATGTCCGTTTCACCCGAATCGGTTGTCACACAACTCAGTTCACCGTATTTCGCACTCAGGCCACCGTTCGCCGTCCCGATGGGGTCGACCGAACGGCGATCTCGTGGCGACAGGCTACCAAGTCTGACAACTCGCGTCATCAGATTGGAGGCCCCACGTGCTCTCGGGTCAGTACGGCGGTGGGTCGATGCGGTCGAGTTCTTCGCGGGCTCGTTTGTTGCGGGCGCGTTCGTGTCGCCGGCGGGCCAGTTTGGCGTCCAGTCGGCTGGTGGTGCGCTCCGGGTTGTCGGAGGCGATGACGCGTGGGGTGGGTGGGGCTTGGGCGGCTTGTTCGAACCGGATACGCCGCAGGTTCGGGAAGGTGTCTTCCAGCGTTTCGGCGTCGCCGGGCAGGGTGACCCCTTCGGGGGTTTCGTATTCGGTGACCAGGCGTCCGTCGTCGTCGCGGTACTGCACATCGACCCAGTCCCCGTGGGTCTCCATCAGGTGACCGGGACGGCATTTGGCGTTGAGGTTCTCACTCGACGTCGCCCCACCCCGGGCGGGGTCGGTGTGGTCGTACTCGGTGACATGGTCGAGATCGCACGCGAATGCCGAACGGATACAGCCGGGTTCGGTGCAATAGCCGTCCCGCACCCGCACGAAATCAGCACACGAGGTGGTGGGCCGGTACCCGTTGCCGGGATGGGTCGCCGGATACACCACTGCTACGCCCGAGGCGAGGCCACCGGTTCCGCGGACGTCACCGGGTTCGGCTGCGTCGACATCAGTGCCGCCGTGGGCGGTCGAATTGGGTGCACCGGCAGGCGCGGGGCGATGGGCGGTTCGCTGCGCTGCATCGTCGGCGGTATCGGCGACGTAGGTGGGTTGGGTGCGGGCGGGGGTGACCGGGGTGAGGGTGGCGTCGGGGCGGGCGGCGAGGTCACGGACATGCTCATCGCTGATGATGCCGTGCTCGTCGAGAAACCCCACCCCGGGCGCCCCGGCCAGGGTCGCGGCATCAGTCACCACATGAATCACGACCTCAGCGCGGACCGCGTTGAGGACGCTCTGCGGGTCGGGGATGTCGGCGGTGCACGGCTGTTCATCGTCGCACTGGCAGTCGAAGCTGGTGCGGGTCAACAGCGCGAACATCGCATCGGATCGTCGTATCCCCTGGGTGCGGCCATCCCGCTTGCAGACGGAGTCGGCGAGGATGGCGACGGCTTTGGCCGAGATCCGCACGTTTTCCGCCGACATCACGGCGGTGAGTTCGGCGGTGCCGTCGGGCAGTTCGTGGGTCCACACCCCACGCTGGTCCATGGCGTCTTTGCGGCGTTGGCGTACCGCGTCGGGGTCGTGGCGGAAGACGAGGCGGTCGACCATGTCGCGCAACCGGGCCCGATCCCACACGCCTTTTCGGCGGCGCACGGTGTCGGCGATCTCGGCATCCAACGCGGGGGTGATGGGGTCATCGGTGGGGATCAGTTCGGTGCGGGAGATGACCAACCGGATCTGCCACTGCGACAGGACCCCGTCACGCAGCGTGTCCGCTACCTCGGGTAGCCGATCGCGCAGTGCGATGGCCTCGTCGATCAGGGTTTCGGCGTGCCGGCGCGACACCCCGGCTTGGCGGGCGATGCGGGCGGCGCAGTCGGCGTGGCCGTCCATCACGAACCCGGACGCGCTGGTGGTGATCAGGCGGTCGGTCATCGCCGTGATCGTCTGATAGCGGTGCCAGGCGAGGTATGACTCGCCGCGCCGGGTGGCGTCGAGGCCGGCCATCAACAACACCATGTCGGTCTCGGCGGCGTGGGCAGGATCGACCCCGGCGACGAACTCGCTCGGTAGATCGGTCCACACCCGCACAACGCCCCCCGACGCCTGATTTTCATCACCCGCCCCGAGCTGGGTGATCTGATACGACCAATGTAAACCCGACCACCGACAAAACCTGGATGAGTCTCCACAGCAGATGACGCGTCGTAGACGAAATAGGTTCTGGGCGTTGCGGTATGGTTCCGTCCGGGTTGGCGGCGGATGAGATCGTCGGGTCGCCAGGTGGTTTCGACACGGCGACTCGCCTAGCGGCTCGTTGCCGGCTCAACCGGCGGAGGTGTGCCAGCTCAACCAGCGCGGGGAGGGGCGCCTCGCTCCGCTCGGGGCCGGCTCGACCAGCGACGGATTTCGCGGCTGCGCGACGAGCGCTCCGCAGGTCAGCGACGGCGGGTAGGTCGAACGCGCCGATCCGGAACCACTCCGCCGGCGCTCACACCGACGCCGCGCGGGCCCGTCCGAGCATGGCGCGCGCGACGGTGTCGAGGTGCACGTCGTCGTCCTGGAACAACAACTGGTCGGTCTTGGCCCGCCGGAAGTGGTGATGCAGCGGGTGCTCCCACGTGAACCCGATCCCGCCGTGGATCTGGATGGCCTCCTCCGCGGCGTACATGGCGGCCCGCGAGGCCAGCACGCGAGCCGATGCGGCCCGCTCGGCCAGATCCGCGTCGTCGAAGCGTTCGACATCCGCGGCGTCGAGGACCGTCGCCTCGGCGAGCTCGGTGGCAACGAGCATGTCGACGAGGCGGTGTTTGAGCGCCTGGAAGGATCCGATCGTGCGACCGAACTGCTGACGCGTCTTCGCGTAGTCCACCGTCATCTCGAGGCACCGGCGGGCGATACCCACCTGCTCGGCGGCCAGGGCGATCATCAGCAGCGACCGAACCCGGCGCAGCCGCTCCTCGAGATACGGGCCCGACACCCGGGTCGCCTCGACACCGGTGAACTCGACAGTCGCGAACTCTCGTGTGAGATCCAGGCTTTCACGCTGGTGGCGGCCGACACCGGCAGAGCTGCCGTCGACGACGGCGAGTTCCACACCGGACGCGGTATGCGCGACGACCACGAGCACGTCGGCCGACGCCGCGTCGAGGACGACGTCCTGCCGTCCGTTCAGGACGAGCGTTCCCTCATCGGTGACCTCCGCACCGATCGACGAGGAGACCACGGCGGGGCCGCAGACGAGTGCGGCGCGCCGCTCCCCGGACGCGATGGCCGGCAGGTGTGCCCGTTGCCCCTCGTCGTCGGCGGCATGGAGCAGGGTGAGGCCGGCCATGATCACCGACGAGAGGTACGGCGAGGAACCGAGACAGCGACCGTGGGCGGTCATCACGACCGACGCGTCCTTCACCCCGTACCCGGCCCCGCCCAGATCCTCCGGAAACGGGATCTCGGTCAGTCCGAGTTCCCGAATCGACGGCCAGACATCCTGCGCCGGAGCGTGTTCCGACCATGCATCGGTGAGGGCGGCCTGCAGATCGCGCTGCTCCACGGTGAGTTCGATGGGCATGTGTACTCCTAGCGGGGTTCGCGCGGCAGTCCGAGGCCGCGTTCGCCGATGATGTTCCGTTGGATCTCGTCCGAGCCGCCCGCGATGCGGTACCCGGGTGCGCCGAGCAGATGCTCCGACCATGCGAACGTGTCGGGCTGGCCGGTGTCGGCCACGATCCGGTCGCCGAGGAACGACGCCGCAGCGTCGCCGACGCGCTTCAGGTTCTGCGTCCACACGAGTTTGCCGATGGAGCCCTCGACACCCGGGACGGCACCGGCCCGTTCACGTTCGGCGTAGCGCGCCACCATGAGGGCCGCCGCCCGTTCATAGATCGCGGCGTCGCCGAGCTGCTGGCGGGCCAACGGGTCGTCGGACAGTCCGAGACGGTCGGCGAGGCGGGCGAGGTCGACACTGTTACCGCCGGCACTGACGATCCCGGCGCTGGAGTTCCGCTCGAAACCGAGTGTGGTGAGCGCGACCTTCCATCCGTCGCTTTCGGCACCGACCCGCAGGGAGTCCGGGAGTTCGACGTCGGAGAGGAAGACCTCGTTGAACGTCGACCCACCGGACATCTGCCGGATCGGCCGCACCTCCACGCCGGGCGTGTCCATCGGGACCATGAATGCGGTCATGCCCTTGTGTTTCGGCGCCGACCGGTCGGACCGGGCGATGAGCAGACCCCACTCGGAGAACTGCGCGCCGGAACTCCACACCTTCTGGCCGTTGATCCGCCAGGTGTCCCCACTCCGAACGGCTTTCGTCGACAAGCCGGCCAGGTCCGAACCCGCCCCGGGCTCGGAGAACAGTTGGCAGCACAGCTCGTCCGCGCGCAGGAAGGGGCGGACGAACCGCTCCCGCTGCTCGTCGGTCCCGAGTGCGTGCAGGGTCGGCGCCACCAGTTCGACTGTCACCAAAACGTTCTCGTGCCGGTCGGGGGCCTGGTACCCGCGTTCGAGGTTCACGTAGACGCGTTCGTGGCCCGCGGTGAGACCCGGTCCGCCCCAGTCCGGGCCCCAGGTGATCGCGCCGAAGCCTGCGTCCACGCGTCGGGCCTGCCACGCTCGCGCCGCGTCGATCAGCGCACGTTCCTCGTCGTGTGTCCGATTGTGGAAGATGGCGTAGGTCGGGTCGTGCTCCTGTGCAGCCCGGGCCGGGAGTTCGGCGTCGAGCCAGGCCCGCGCCTGCTCTTCGTAGTCATCGAGCGTGATCGCGCCCGGTGCGGTCGTCGTCATTCTCGTCGTTCCTGTCCTGCTCGGTCTTGCTGTCCTGCTGGGTTTCTCACCGTTCGTGCGCCGCGGAGATGGTCACGGCCTGCATCTGCGGCGGTGTGGTCGTGCGGTCGCGGGTCCAGTCGCGGAGGGCGAACTTCTGGATCTTCCCGCTGGCCGTCTTCGGCAGGGAGTCGACGACGAACACGCTCTCCGGGACCTTCTGCATCGCGATTCCTCTCGCGGAGAGGAACTCTCGAACCTCTTCGAGGGTGAGGTCGACGGCGTCCCGGGTGACCACGAAGGCGCAGCCCCGCTCCCCGGTTCGGGCGTCCGGCCCGGCGACGACCGCGATCTCGGAGACCGCGGGATGCTCACTCAGTTCGTTCTCGACGTCGTGGGTGCTGATCTTCTCGCCGGACCGATTGATGATGTCCTTGATCCGGCCGACGATGTGGATTCCACCGTCGGCGTCGAAGTAGGCGAGATCACCGCTGCGGAAGAACCCGTCGGCGGTGAAGGCCTCGTCGTTGAGCGATGCGTCGAGGTATCCGAGGAAGGTGTCGGGCCCGCGCCACAGCACCTCACCGACGACGCCGGTCGCGGCGATGCCCCCGGCGCCGTCGGACACGATGACCTCGGTCGGGGCGAGCACGCGCCCGTCCGTTCCGGTCCGCAGACCGGGATCGTCGAACCTGTTCGCCGACGTCACCGACGGCCCCTCGGTGGCGCCGTACATCCGCGTCACGGTGCCCAGCACCTCGGTGGATCTGGTCACCAGCGAGTCCGGGATGTCGGCGCCCCCGCAGATGATGTAGCGCACCGACGGTGTGCGTACGCCACGGGCGACGGCCGCGTCCACGAGGCCACGCAGGAACGGAGTCGCGAAGATCATGAAGCTGGCGCGCTCTTCGAGCACCCTCGCCAGCGCAACCTCCGGGTCCCACGCGTCCTGGAGCACCACCGGTGCACCGAGGAGGAACGGCAGCATGAGGGCGCAGTTCACGCCCGTCACATGTGTCACCGGCGACGGGTTGAACACGACGTCGCGCTCGTTGAGCCCGAACGTGTCGATCATCGACATGTTCTCGAACACGAGGGTGTTGTGACTGTGCAACGCGCCCTTCGGGTCCGCGGTGGTTCCCGATGTGTACAGCAGCAGGCACACGTCGTCGGGATCGGCGGGCGGCAGCGCGCGCACCGCCTCGATCATCTCCGGTGTCGCGACGGCGATGAGATCGGCGAGTCCGACGGTCTGGTCGTCGGCTGCTGGACCGCCGGTCGTGACGACCAGGTCCAGTTCCGGAAGTCGTTGTCGGAGAGTTGCGTACATCGCGACGTGATCGAATCCTCGGTGTGTTCCGGGAACGAAGGCGACCTTGGTGCCCGCCTGGCCGAGGATGAACCCGACCTCCCGTTCCCGGTAGATCGGCACGATCGGGTTGGCGACACCACGGACCCGATGGATCGCATGGAAGACGACGACCGCCTCGGCCGAGTTGGGGAGCTGGAACGACACCACGTCGCCCGGCTGCACACCGAGGTCGTGGAGCGCCGCGGCCAGGCGCAAGGATTGCTGTTCCACATCGGCGAAGGTCAGCCGCCGGTCGCCGTCGATGACCGCGACCGTGTCGGGATACCGCGCGGCGGCCCGCTCGAGGAAGTGATCGACCGTCTGGTCGCGCCAATGCCCCGCCGCCCGGTAGCGCACGGCGAGATCGGGACGTGGAGAGTGCGTGGGACGCATGGTGATTCCTCCGGATGCTCTTGCCGATTGCTCGTGACGCGTTCTACAGTAACCCACGTCTCACTAAATATGTACATATTAGTGCCCCCAGAGTCCATTCCCAGAAAGAGACCTCATGGCATCCCAGGATCGACGGAGTCGGCGAGCGGTCGTCGCGGCCGGCATCGGAACGGTGGTCGAGTACTACGACCTGACGGTGTACGCGTACCTCGCGGTCGTGGTCAGCCCGCTGTTCTTCCCCAGCGATGACCCGACCGCCTCGCTGCTGTCCAGCCTCGCCGTCTTCGCGTCGGCATATCTGATGCGGCCGATCGGCGGCATCTTCTTCGGACGTCTCGGCGACCGCTTCGGCCGCAAGCGTGCGCTCCTGGTGTCGGTGATCCTGATGGGTGTGGGCACCACGCTCATGGCCCTGCTGCCCACTTACGCCGCGGTCGGGGTCCTCGCGCCGATCCTGCTGGTCATCGCCCGGTTGCTCCAGGGCTTCTCGGCGGGCGGCGAGCTCGGCGGCGCGCTGACCTACGTCTACGAGATCGTCGGACCGAAGCGTCGCGGTCTGGGCGGATCGATCGTCGCACTGGGCTCGAACAGTGGCTTCGCCCTGGCTGCGATCGTCGTCGCGACCACCTCGGCACTGACCTCCGAGGCCCAGATGGACAGTTGGGGCTGGCGCATCCCGTTCGTCGCCGGCCTGCCGCTGCTGGTGCTCTGCCTGTGGCTGCGAACCCGCATCGAGGACTCGCCCGAGTTCACCAAGACCGCCGAACGGCGCGAACTGCCGAAGGCGCCGCTCCGAGAGCTGTTGCGCAGTCAGCCCGCCCAGGTACTGCAGGTCCTCGGGTTGGGTATCGCCCAGAACGCGACCGGGTACATGGTGCTCACCTACATCGGCATCCACCTCGTCCGCGAGGGTGGATACAGTCAGACCGCGGTCACCTGGACCGCCGCCGGCGTGATCGTCTTCATCGCATCGTGTATGCCATTGGCGGGAATCCTGGTGGACCGCTTCGGAAGTCGGCCCGTCCTCATCGCCGGCCTGCTCACCGCCGCCACCCTCGCCTACCCCGCGATGGCTCTGATGACCGGTCACGGCCTGGCGGTGGCCGCCATCGCCTTCGCGGTGTTCGCACTGTGCACCCCGCTGATCCAGGTCGCCACGGCGCCGCTGTTCCCGTCGCTGTTCGACACGAAGGTTCGTCTGACCGGTGTCGCCCTCGGCTTCAACCTGTCGACGGTCCTGGCCGGCGGGACCGCCGCCTACATCGCCACGTGGCTCATCGACCGCACGGACAACTCGCTCTCCCCCGCCTACTTCCTCATCGGTTCGAGCGCGATCGGTCTGCTGACGCTGTTGACGATCCGGCGGAAGCGCCGCGGACTCGGCGAGGCCGGTGACGCTGCCGACGACACCCCGGCCGTTCCCGCGCGTACCTGACCCAACCCGGCGTCATCCGGCGCCCGACAACCGAATCCGACGAAACGGACGCGGACCGCCTCTGCACGGTGTGGTCCGCGTCCGTTTCGGCATACTGTTCGAGAACTCAGTTCCTCGAATCCCGGAGGTTCACGTGGCCAGTGGTCTCGTCGCCCTGCTCGATGACATCGTGACCCTCACCCGGGCGGCCGCCGCATCTCTCGACGACATCGGCGCGGCGGCCGGTAAGGCCAGCGTCAAGGCGGCGGGAGTCGTGGTCGACGACACCGCGGTCACACCTCGCTATGTCCACGGGTTCACGCCCGACCGCGAGTTGCCGATCGTGCGCAAGATCGCCCTGGGCTCGATCCGCAACAAGTTGCTGATCATCCTGCCGGTGGCGATGATTCTCAGCCAGTTCCTCCCACAGGCGCTTCCCTACCTGCTGATCGCCGGCGGCCTGTTCCTCTGCTTCGAGGGCGCCGAGAAGGTCTGGGAGGCGGTCGGCGGCGGCCACCACGCCGAGGAGCAGACCGCCGGTCAAGCCGGTCCGGAGTTCGAGAAGACGATGGTCAGCGGCGCGATCCGCACCGACCTGATCCTGTCCGCCGAGATCATGGTCATCTCGTTGTCCTCCGTCGAGTCCGAACCGTTCTGGACCCGTCTCGCGGTCCTCGTGGTCGTCGCCTTCCTGATCACCGCGCTCGTCTACGGCGTCGTCGCCGTCATCGTGAAGATGGACGACGTCGGGCTGGCACTGGCGCAGCGCGAGTCGCCGACGGTGCAGAAGATCGGCCGCGGTCTGGTCCGCGCCATGCCCAAGATCATGTCGACGCTGACGGTCGTCGGTATCGCGGCCATGCTCTGGGTGGGCGGCCACATCCTGATCGTCAACGTCGGCGAGGCCGGCTTCCATTGGCCCGCCGATCGGCTCCACGACGTCGAGCACTGGTTCGAAGAGCTGGTCCACGGCGGCTTCGGCGCCGTGCTGTCCTGGACGGCCGGCACCGTGCTCTCCGCCGTCGTCGGCCTCGTGGTCGGTGCCATCATCGTGGCGATCCTGCACGTCATCCCGCGGCGCAAGAGGGACACCGCCGCCGCGCACTGACCCGAGGCCCGTCGACTGGGCGTCGATTCACGTCGACCGTGCACCCCGGGATCACGCGAGCAGTCGCCAGAGGCCGATGAGCCCGACGACGACGATCACCCCGCGAAGCGCGCGGGGGGAGAGGCGCCGCCCGTACCTGGCGCCGAGGAAACCGCCGATGAGCGAGCCGACGGCGATGGCCGCCGCGGCCCACCAATCGATCCGGTCGAACGCGACCAGCGTGTACGTGACGGCGGCGACGACGTTGACCACCAGGGACAGCAGGTTCTTGGCCGCGTTCAGCCGTTGCAGGTGGTCGGGGACGACCACCCCCAGGATGCCCATCAAGAGGATGCCCTGCGCGGCGGTGAAGTAGCCGCCGTAGACACCGACGGCGAATGTCCCGAGGGTCATCGCCGCGATCCGCAGGGGACCGAGGTGCGATGGCGTGAGGTCTCCGCCGGGGGACGTGCGAGTGCCCACCCATCTCTGGATGTAGGGCTGCGCGACGACGAGGATCAGCGCGGCGACGAGCAGAATCGGGACCACGGTCTCGAACACCGTCTCCGGCAGATGGAGCAGAAGCCAGCAGCCGGCGATCGCGCCGGTGAACGACGCCGGAATCTGCCACCGGAGGCGCGGCCACTGGCCCTCGAGTTCACGCCGGTATCCCCACGTTCCGGACACCCCGCCGGCGACGAGGCCGATCGCGTTGGACATCGTCGCGGTGACGGGCGGGACGCCGAACGCGACCAGCGTCGGGAACGTGATGAGGGTTCCGCTGCCCACGAGGGCGTTGATCGCGCCCGCCCCGACGCCGGCGACGAGTACGACGACTAGTTCCCAGATGGTCACAGTCTCCGAGGGTGCCCTCCGAGATCTACAGCGGCTGCACCGGGGTGGTTTCGACAGGGCTCAACCAGCGGAGAACAGGGCTCAACCAGCGGAGAACAGGGCTCGACCAGCGGAGAATCTCGCGTCGCGAGACGACGCCCAGTCGACGGGTCGATCAGTTGATGCGGTCTCCGGTGGACGGGTCGAAGAGGTGCACCGCACTGTCGGACTGGCGCAGGCGGATGCCCTCACCGCGCTTGGCCGGGGCCCGGTCGGCAGACCGCGCGACCATCACCATCGGATCGCCGTCGAGGTTGCGGACCGAGTCGTCGGCGAGGTTGGCGTAGATGTAGGTCTCGCTGCCGAGTTCCTCGAGGAGGGCGACGTCGGCGTTGAGTCCGGTGCCACCGTCGGACAACGCGAGGTGTTCCGGACGGATGCCCACGACCACGGACTCCAGACCGGAACGACGCAGCGCGGCCTGCGCTTCGGCGTCGATGTCCACGGCGGCGCCCGACACGGTGATCACACCGTCGACGACCGGCGCCACGAAGAGGTTCATCCCCGGCGAGCCGATGAACCCGGCGACGAATGCGTTGACCGGGCGGTCGTACAGTTCCGTCGGCGTGGAGAACTGCTGGAGCACACCGTTCTTGAGGACAGCGACACGATCCCCCATCGTCATCGCCTCGACCTGGTCGTGGGTGACGTAGACGGTCGTGGTGCCCAGACGCCGCTGCAGGGCCGCGATCTGGGTACGGGTCTGGACGCGGAGTTTGGCGTCGAGGTTCGACAGCGGTTCGTCCATGCAGAAGACCTGCGGTTCGCGAACGATGGCTCGCCCCATGGCGACACGCTGCCGCTGGCCACCCGACAGCTTCGCCGGCTTGCGGTCGAGGAAGTCGGTCAGGTCGAGCAACCGCGCGGCCTCGGCGACCTTGCGCTTGCGCTCGTCGGCGGGCACGCCGCGCATCTTCAACGCGAAACCCATGTTCTCCCCGACCGTCTTGTTGGGGTACAGCGCGTAGTTCTGGAAGACCATCGCGATGTCGCGGTCCTTGGGCGCGACGCCGACCATGTTGTCGCCACCGATCCGGATCTGACCCGAGTCGATCTCTTCGAGCCCGGCGAGCATGCGCAGGGCGGTGGACTTGCCCGAGCCCGACGGTCCGACGAGGACCACGAACTCACCGTCGTCGATGTCCAGGTTCAGTGAGTCGACGGCGAGTTTGTCCGCGCCGGGGTAGACGCAGCAGGCCTTGTCGTAGGTGATGGAAGCCATGATGTTCTCCGGTTTCTACAAAGGTGTTGTGCGAGTGCGTGTCAGAGGGAATGGATCACTTGATCGCGCCGCGCTGGGACCGGTGGCGCGGCACCGAACTGTGCTGTCACTTGATCGCGCCGAACGAGAGGCCGCGGACGAGCTTGTTCTGGGCGATCCAGCCGCAGATGACGACCGGCAGCGCGGCGAGCACGGATGCGGCGGACAGCTGCGCCCAGTACAGGCCCTGGCCGGACATGAAACCGGTCAGGAACACCGGCATCGTCTGCGCGTTGACCGCGGTCATGTTGACGGCGAAGAAGAACTCGTTCCACGAGAAGATCACGCAGATCAGTGCTGTCGCTGCGATTCCCGGCGAGATGAGCGGGAGGATCACTTCACGCACCGAGGTCCACAGGCTAGCGCCGTCGATGCTGGCGGCCTCGAGGAGTTCCCCGGGGACCTCGAGGAAGAACGACCGCATCATCCACACCGCGATCGGTAGGTTCATCGCGGTGTAGAGGATTACCAGCGTCCAGATGTTGTCGAGCATCCCGATCTCGCCGACGATCACATAGAGCGGGATGATTGCGGCGACGATCGGCAGCATCTTGGTGCTGATGAAGAAGAACAGCGCATCCTTGGTCTTGCGTACCGGGCGCAGCGACAGCGCGAACGCAGCCGGCACGCCGAGCAACAGCACCAGGATCGTCGACACGATCGTCGCGAACAAGGAATTCAACAGGGGCGTGGCGATTCCCGCGTCGAAGACGTCTCGGAACTGCTGCAGCGTGGGCTCGAAGAAGAAGGTCGGCGGGTTCGTCGCGGCGTCGCTCTCCTGCTTGAACGCCGTCAGCACCATCCAGAGCACCGGGAAGAAGAACCCGATGGCCAGGATCCAGGTGACGGCGGTGAGGGCTGCCTGGCGCGGTTGTCGCCGACGGCGGATCTCGGTGCCGGACTGCTCGTCTGCCTGCCCGGCCGGCGTGCGGTCGGAGCGAATGTCGGTGGTCATCAGGCCGGCTCCTCTGTTCCGGAGAATGATTTGAAGATCAGTCGCAGGGCGAGCGTGGCGACGACGATCGTGCCGATCACCGTCACGACACCCATCGCCGCGGCCTGGCCGATGTCGAAGCCGAGGAACGCGCGCTGGTAGATGTAGTACGACAGATTCGAACTGGAGACGCCCGGACCACCGGAGGTCATCATGTACACCGCGTCGAAGGTGTTCACCAGGTAGATGGCCCCGAGCACCGCACCGAGTTCGATGAACCGGCGCAGATGCGGGAGGGTGAGTTCCCGGAAGAGCCGGAAGCTCGTGGCGCCGTCGACGCGTGCCGCTTCCTGGATGTCACGGGGCACCGATTGCAGGCCCGCGAGGATCAGCAGCATCATGAACGGCGTCCACTGCCAGACCAATTCGGCCATCACGCTCATCAGCGGGAACTCCGACAGCCAGTCGGTCTCGACACCGAACGGACTCAGAGCCCAGTTGACGAGTCCGTTGGTCGGCGACAGCAAGCTCGTCTTCCACAGCAGCGCAGCCGCCACCGGGGTCACCAGGAACGGCGTGATGAGCAGTGTCCGAACCACGCCTCGGCCCAGGAACTTCCGGTCGAGCAGAAGGGCGAACATCAGACCGAGGAGCACCGAGATGAGCACGGTGCCGACGATCAGCAGGATCGTGTTGACCGTCACCCGCCAGAACTGACTGTCGCCGAAGACCGCGACATAGTTGTCGAGACCGACGAACGCACGCGAATCCGGACGCACCAGGTTCCATGACTGGGTGGAGTAGTACAGCGTGAACACGAACGGGATCTGCGTGACCACGATCAAGAAGATCAGGGCCGGCAGTAGCGGGCCGCGACGCCGCCAGCCCTCGGCGCGCGTGACGTGATCACGCGAGGACGTCAGCGGCGCCTTCGGGGTCGTGTCGGGTGGTGGAGTGGAGACTGCGGTGGCCATGATCACTGCTCCCTCTGGTAGGACTTGCCGACGACCTGGGCGTACTCCTGTGCCTGGGCGAGCGCGTCGTCGACACTGATCTGACCGGCGATGGCTGCCGAGATCTGTTGACTCACCCGGGTTCCGAGGTCCTGGAACTCCGGGATCGCGAGGAACTGGACGCCGGTGTAGGGCACCGGCTCGAGGGTCGGCTTCAACTGGTTCGCGGCGCGCATCGCGCTCAGTGTCTGCTCGGCGAACGGCGCGGCGAGTTCCTTGTAGGCCGGCAGTTCATACGTGGACAGGCGGCTGCCCGGTGGGACGTGACTGGGCCCCAGGGTCTCCGAGACGTACTCGATGTAGCTCTTGCTGGTCATCCACCGGATGAACTTCCACGCCTCGTCCTGGTGCTCGCTGCTGGTGGGGATGCCCAGCGACCAGGTGTACAGCCAGCCGTTGTCTCCCTTGGCCATACTGGGCGCCGGCAGGTAGCCGACGTCCCCGGCGATCGACGAGGTGTCCGGGCTCTCGAGCACCGACACCGCCGAGGTCGCGTCGTACCACATCGCGACCTGGCCCTGCGACAACAGGTTTCCGCACTCCTGGAAGCCCGACGACGCGGCGCCGGCCTCGCCGTGGTTCCGGACGGTGTCGACGTAGAACTTCACCGCCGCGGCGACCTCCGGACTGTTGAGCTGCGCGTTCCAGTCCTCGTCGTACCAGCGGCCGCCGAAGGCGTTGATCACCGTGTTGAGCGGGGCGAGCACCTCGCCCCAGCCGGGCTTGCCGCGCAAGCAGATGCCCGCGGTGCGCTCGTTGTCGAGCTCGGCCGCCGCCTCCGCGACCTGTGGCCACGTCGGTTGGGCCGGCAACGACACCCCCGCCTCGGCGAAGAGCTTCTTGTTGTACATCAGGAACGACGACTCGCCGTAGAAGGGCGCCGAGTACATCGAACCATCGTGAGACAGAGCCGTTTTCAGCGTCGGGATGAAGTCGTCGGCGTCGTACTCGGGATCCGCATCCATGTACGGGCTCAGATTCACGAGCCAGCCGTACTCGCCCCACATCGGGGTCTCGTAGTTGCTGATCATCACGACGTCGAACTCACCGCCGCCGGTGGCCACCGATGCGGTGATCTTGGCCCGCGCCTCGTTCTCGGAGAGGGTCACGAATCGCACCGTGACGCCGGGATTCTGCTCCTCGAACTGCGTGGACAGCTTGACCGCGTCCTGCATCTGCGAGTTGGAGACCATCGCGACGGTGATCTCATGACCACCGCCGCCGGTGAGTGAACCGGCGCCGGAACAACCGGTCAGCACCAGCGTCACGGTCGCGATGATCGCACCCAGCGCCCATCGCACTCGGTGTCGGGAGAACATCATTGTTCGCCTTTCTCTTGCACCACAAGCCATTCGGCGGTGGCGAGGTCGGTGACGAGAATGGTGGCGTAGCCACCGCGCAGTGCACCGAGGATGGATTCGCGACGGTGTGTGCCACCGGACACGAGGATCGATGTCGGGCAGGCCCGTACCGCGTCGAGGGACACCGAGACGGTCCGATCGACGAGACTGGAGGGCACCGCGGCGCCGTGCGCGTCGTAGAACCGTCCGCCGATCTCTCCGACCGCGCCGAGTTCCAGGAGCTCGTCGAGGACGACGGCATCGATGAACGATCCCTCGAACAATGTGGTCGACGTCGACACCGACCCGACGCCGAAGAGCATCACCTGCGCACCGCGTGCCGCCGAGAGCGCTTGCGACAGAATCGAATCACGGTTCACGGCGGTGACCGTCTCCGGGTCGACATAGAGCGGTGCGACCAGCCGCAGCGGACGGGCATGAAGACGTTCGGAGAACCGGGACAGTGCATGGTCGACGCCGGTGTGGTACTCCACCGAGGTCATCGAGCCGTCCATCTGCACGACCCGCTGACACGACGCCGATGCGGCCATGGCGTCGGCGACAGCCACCTGCTCCGGCCCCCAGGTGAATCCGAAGGTGTCGGTCGCCTGGATGCGGCGGGTGAGCACCGAGGCCCCGGCGCGGCCGAGCGCGGCGTTGCCGGTGGTGGTGCCGTCGGCCACCTCGTCGATGATGAGCACCTCGTCGAGGCCGAGGGTCTCCTCCACCGCGCGTTCGAGATCGGTGTGGATCGAGGCCGAGAGATGCGCCGGCGCAGCCACGGACACGCGGACGAGGCCCTGCGCCCGGGCTCGCGCCACCAGCCGACCGGCGGTCGGCCGCGAGACGCCCAGGCGTGATGCGATCTCGGCCTGGGTGAGCCCCTCGAGGTGGTACATGGTCGCGGYGCGGACGAGAAGACGCAGGTCCTGGCCGGAGTCGGGGGTTCCGCGCGAGGCCGCGCGAACTGTCGAGACGGACGGCTCGCCGTCGTCGCTCGTCGACTTCCGAGGTGCCATGGTCGCGTGCCCCGTCCCTGTCGTCGCCGTCGCCCGTTGAGCCAACGACGGTGAGCATCTGCTCACTGGCGGTCAATGTGCTCAATAAGCTAGCATCCTGGTGTGACCCACGCAACAGCCGATCGCCCCATAGCGGACGTTCCCGACGCCATGCGCGCCGCCGTCCTGCATCCCGATCTCTCGGTGACCACCGAAAGTCGCAGGTCGCCGCACCCGGAGCCCGGTGACGTCACGGTGGCCGTGCGCGCGGTGGGGGTCTGCGGGTCCGACACCCACTACTTCCGGCACGGACGGATCGGCGAGTACGTGGTCCGCGAACCGCTCGTCCTCGGTCACGAGGCGGCCGGGGTCGTCGTCGCCGTCGGGGAAGGGGTGGACCCGGGCCGGGTCGGCGAGCGGGTGTCCATCGAACCGCAGCGTCCCGACCCGACCACAGCGGAGAGCAGACGCGGTGACTACCACCTGTGCCCACACATGCGGTTCTACGCGACGCCTCCGGTGGACGGCGCCTTCGCCGAATTCGTGACCATCGGAGCCGATTTCGCGCATCCCGTGCCACCCGAGGTCTCCGACGAGGCCGCCGCCTTGTTCGAGCCGCTCTCCGTGGGCATCGCCGCGATGCGCAAAGCCGAGGTGTCGGTGGGCGGCTCGGTCCTGATCGCCGGCGCGGGTCCGATCGGCCTGATGGTGGCGCAGGTCGCCCGGGCGTCCGGTCTCGCGCGCATCGTCGTCAGTGAGCCCGATGAGCAGCGACGTTCTCGCGCACTCGAATTCGGTGCCACCACGGTGATCGAGCCCGGAACCGGGAGCGAACCCGTCGATGCCTTCGTCGATGCCAGCGGTGTCGCGGGTGCGGTCCGGGATGGACTGGCCCGGGTGCGTCCCGGCGGGCGCGTCGTCCTCGTCGGGATGGGCGCCGACTCGATGGAACTGCCGGTGTCGCTCATCCAGAACCGCGAACTGGTGCTGACCGGGGTGTTCCGCTATGCCAACACCTGGCCGACGGCTCTCGCGCTGGTCCGGAGCGGCGCCGTCGACCTCGATGCGATGGTCACCGCCCGGTTCGGACTCGACCAACTCGCCGACGCGCTCGACTCCGATCGCACACCCGGCACCATCAAAGCTGTGGTCTACCCGTCTATTTCGAGATACGTGCCCGGGCCCGCCGATACCGCCCCGAACGAGACGGAAGGAACTCGTCGATGAGCACACCCCTGAACAACGAGACGATGTCGGGCCTCGCCGGCGTGGACGTCCCGACCTACGACCGTTCGTGCGTCACCCCCGGGATCGTGCACTTCGGTGTGGGTGCGTTCCACCGTGCACACCAGGCGATGTACCTCGACCGTCTCCTCGCGACCGACGCGTCGGCGAGCGGGTGGGGCATCTGCGGGGTCGGCGTCCGTACGGCCGACGCCGCGATGCGCGACGCCCTGGGGCCGCAGGACGGACTGTTCACACTCACCCTCAAACACCCCGACGGCGCCGTCGAGACCTCGGTGATCGGATCGATCGTCGAATACCTCTACGCTCCTGATGATCCCGAGAAGGTCATCGAGCGGCTCAGCGACCCGGCGACACGCATCGTCTCGCTGACGGTGACCGAGGGCGGCTACAACTTCTCACCGTCGACCGGTGAGTTCGACGCCACGAACCCGGACATCGTCGCCGACCTCGAGGCCAGTGCGCCGCCACGCACCGTCTTCGGGCTGGTGACCGAGGCACTCGCGCGGCGCCGGGACCGCGGTGTCCCGTCGTTCACGGTCATGTCGTGCGACAACATCCAGGGCAACGGGCACATGGCACGATCGACCTTCCTCGCCTATGCGCAGCTGCGCGATCCGGAACTGGCCGCGTGGATCGAATCCAACACCCGGTTCCCGAACTCGATGGTGGACCGCATCACCCCGGCCACACCGCCCGAGTTGGCCGCCGAGGTCGCCGATCGCACCGGTGTCGACGACAACTGGCCGGTGGTCGCCGAGCCCTTCACGCAGTGGGTGCTCGAGGACGAGTTCTCGATGGGACGCCCCGCACTGGAGCAGGTGGGAGTCCAGGTCGTCGACGACGTCACCCCGTACGAGCTGATGAAGTTGCGACTGCTCAACGCCGGTCACCAGGCGCTGTGCTACTTCGGATATCTGCTCGGGTACCGCTACGTCCACGACGCGTCGTCCGACCCGGACATCCGGAACCTGCTGCACCGCTACATGACCGAAGAAGGCGCAACCACCCTCCGTCCGCTTCCCGGCGTCGACGTCGAGGAGTACATCGACACCCTCCTCGAACGTTTCGCCAACCCGGCGATCGGTGACACCATCGCGCGACTGTGCCAGGACTCCTCCGACCGCATCCCGAAGTGGCTGGTCCCGGTGATCCGCGAGCGCCTCGAACAGGGCCGGCGAAGCGACCTCGCCGCTGCGGTCGTGGCGAGCTGGACCCGCTACGCCGAGGGCACCGACGAGGCGGGGGAACCGATCGACGTCGTCGACCCCCTTGCGGCCGAACTCGTTCCGCGAGCGCAACGGTCCCGCACCGACCCGCTGGCCTTCGTCGCCGACCCCGAGCTGTTCGGTACCCTCGCCCAGGATCCGCTGTTCACCACTCCGTATCTGTCGGCGCTTGAGTCGTTGCGCAGCAAGGGAACCCGCGCGACACTGATCGACCTGCTCGCATGACGACGCTGGTCGCCGGGATCGATTCGTCGACCCAGTCATGCAAGGTGGTCGTCTGTGACGCCGACACCGGGCAGGTGGTGCGCACCGGGCACGCTGCGCACCCCGCCGGTACCGAGGTACACCCGGATCACTGGTGGGACGCACTGTGCACTGCGGTCGCCGCCGCGGGCGGCTTCGACGACGTCTCCGCGGTGTCCGTGGCGGGCCAGCAGCACGGCATGGTCTGTCTGGACGGGAACGGCCGGGTGGTCCGGGAAGCATTGCTGTGGAACGACACCCGATCCGCACCGAGCGCTGCTGCTCTCGTCGACGAGTTCGGCGGATCCGAGCAGTGGGCACGCTCTGTCGGGGTGGTGCCGGTGGCTTCCATCACCGCGACCAAACTCCGCTGGCTGGCCGACCACGAACCGGCGCACGCCGACGCCACGGCTGCGATCTGCCTTCCGCACGATTGGCTGACCTGGCGACTGCGCGACAGTCACGACCTCGCCGAGCTGACGACCGACCGCAGCGACGCCTCCGGCACCGGCTATTTCAGCGCGGCGACCGGCGAGTACCGAACCGATCTGCTCGAAGCCGCGTTCCGCGGCCGTCGACCACTTCTGCCCCGGGTCCTCGGCCCCGCGGAACGGGCCGGCGGCACGCCGACCGGCGTCGTCGTGGGCGCCGGCGCGGGCGACAACGCCGCAGCCGCACTGGGACTGCACGCCGGCCCCGGGGATGCCGTTGTCTCCCTGGGCACGTCGGGCGTGGTCAGCGCCGTCGGCGACGTGGCGCCGAATGATCCGTCGGGTCTGGTGGCCGGGTTCGCGGACGCGACCGGGCGTCACCTGCCTCTGGTCTGCACCCTGAACGGCGCCCCGGTGCTGGCGTCGACCGCGTCGATGCTCGGCGTGGACCTGGCCGAGTTCGCCCGGTTGGCCATGTCGGCTGAGCCCGGCGCGGGTGGCGTCACGATGGTGCCCTACTTCGCCGGCGAGCGCTCGCCGAACCTCCCCGACGCGACCGGCACGCTGACGGGGCTGACCGCGGCCAACTTCACCCCGGCCGCGATCGCCCGCGCGGCCGTCGAGGGCCTGGTCTCGTCGCTGGTGTTCTGCCGCGAACGGATCGAGCAGCAGGGCATCGACGTCGAGCGTGTGCTGCTCACCGGGGGTGGCGCGAAGTCGGCTGCGGTGCGCCACATCGCACCGGCTCTGTTCGGCGGCGAGGTCGTCGTCCCCGCCGACGGCGAACACGTGGCGCTCGGTGCGGCGCGACAGGCCGCGTGGGCCCTGACCGGTGAACTGCCCGCGTGGGAGACATCGACCCAGACGCTCACCGGGACGCCCACGCCCGAGGTGTACGCGCACTACCGGGAGGCCTCGCTCATGGTGGAACGCGCGGCGGGGCGGTAGGACTGCGGCGGCCCGGATACGCCGAACGTCGGGCGGCCGTGCGCACTTGCCGGGACAATGGCCCGGGGTCGGTACACAACCGAGGAGTGAGCGATGGTCGATTGGGACGGTGACCGGTACGCGGACGTGAGCGCCTTGCAGCGCATGGTCGCCGAGGAGTCGATCTGCGACCTCGAACTCACCGGGACCGAACGCCTGCTGGACATCGGGTGCGGCGACGGCTTCATCACGATGCTGCTCGCCGACCGGCTGCCGTCGGGCTCGGTCGTCGGCGTCGACGCCTCGCGTCGGATGATCGAACGCGCGCTGCTCCGGGTCCCGGCGGACCTGCTGCGCATCCAGTTCCACGTCGACGACGTGCTTGCCCTGCCCTTCGACGACGACTTCGACATCGTGGTGTCGTTCAACGCGCTGCACTGGGTGCACGACCAGGGGGCGGCGCTGCAAGGAATCGCTCGCAGTCTCGTCGACGGCGGTCGGGCGGTGCTGCAGATGGTGTGCGCCACCGAAAGACCGAGTATCGAAGACGTGGCGATGGAGGTCGCGGCGCAACCGGAGCGGAAGCGCTACTTCGACGGCTTCGACGCGCCCTACGTCCACGTGGAACCGTCGCGGTTCGGGGAACTCGCCACCGACGCCGGGTTCATCGTGGACGACCTGACGGTGAAGGATCTGAACTGGCAGTTCGATTCGGTCGACGACTTCCGAGCCTGGTTCGCCGTCGGGGCGTCGGATTGGACGAGCCGCCTACCGGACAGTGCAGTCGACGACTTCGTCGACACGGTCATCGACCGCTACACCGACGTGGTCGGCGAACCCGCACTGTTCCGGTTCAGTCAGTTGCGCGCCTCGTTGTCGAAACCTGCTCGCCCCGAGAACCTCTCCTGACCTCCGGTCACCCCCGTCCCATAACTCGAGAGAACGACATAACCATTGCTCCCTGAGGTGCGAGGAGCGATAGCGCCGCCACCCCCTGCTCCCTGAGGTGCGAGGAGCGATAGCGCCGCCACCCCCTGCTCCCTGAGGTGCGAGGAGCGATAGCGCCGCCACCCCCTGCTCCCTGAGGTGCGAGGAGCGATAGCGACGAGCCACGAAGGGCCTGGTGAGGCACCTTGTGAGGCCCTTCGAGGCTCGCTTCGCTCGCACCTCAGGGAACAGAAGGGTCACCGCTCGCACCTCAGGGAACAGAAGGGTCACCGCTCGCACCTCAGGGAACAGAAGGGTCACCGCTCGCACCTCAGGGAACAGAAGAGGTCACCGCTCGCACCTCAGGGAACAGAAGAGGTCACCGCTCGCACCTCAGGGGAGCACAGTCGACGGGGGGTGAATCACTCCGGCACGTAGTTGAAGGTGTCCGGATCGGGCCCGATGCGCTCGTCGCTGTTGAGGCGGTCGATCTGGGCGACCTCGTCGTCGGACAGTTCGAAGTCGAACAGTGCGAAGTTCTCCTCGACGCGCGAGCGGGTCACCGACTTCGGGAAGACGATGTCGCCGCGCTGGATGTGCCACCGCAGGGTGACCTGCGCGGGCGAGCGGTCCTTGGACTTGGAGATCTCGGTGATGACCGGGTCGTCGGTCACCTTGCCCTGGGCGATCGGGGACCATGCCTCGGTCGCGATGCCGTGCTCGGAGTTGAACGCGCGCAACGGGTTCTGCGACAGATACGGGTGCACCTCGATCTGGTTCACCGCGGGTACGACGTCGGTCTCGTCGAAGAGACGCTGTAGATGCGCCTGCTGGAAGTTCGACACGCCGATCGCTCGCGCCTTGCCGTCGGCGTAGGCCCTCTCGAGCGCCTTCCAGGTCTGGACGTAATCGCCCACCTCCGGCAGTGGCCAGTGGATCAGGAAGAGGTCGATCTGCTCGACGCCGAGGTCGGCAAGGGTCCCGTCGAGCGCCTTCAGGGCGTCGTCGTAGTCGTGGAAGCCGTTGTTCAGCTTGCTGGTGATGAAGATGTCGTCGCGCGGAATGCCCGAGTCGCGGACCGCTTCGCCGACGCCCTTCTCGTTGCCGTACATCTCCGCGGTGTCGATGTGGCGGTATCCGACCTCGAATGCGGTCAGAGTTGCTTCACGCGTGTCCTCCGGCGGAACCTGGAAGACTCCGAAACCCAACTGCGGGATGGTGATTCCGTTGTTCAGTGTGATGTTCGGGACTGCCATGAGCACTTGTCCTCTCTCTAGGGGTCGTCTACCTCTGCCCCGCACCCGCGCGGCGGGCGGTCTGGGGCCACGTTGTGGTTCAAGGCCACCGGCCCATCCGGGTATTCCCGGCCGGTCACGAACGGGTGCCGCCGGCGCCTAGCAACCGCTCGAGGAAATCCGGCGACAACGCTGCCGGCGCGGGACGGTCACCGGCACGAACACCGCGGGCGACGTCGTCGACGAGCCGGGTGAAGTCGTCGCCGCCATCCAGCGGGAACCGAACCATGCCCGACGCTGCGCACTGCGCCAGGACAGCCAGGGTCTGTGCACGTGCCTCGTCCGGCCGCCCGGCCGCGTCGAGACACATCGCCAGGAGTCGTCGCGCCCGCAGAATCGCTCGGTGGCGGCCGCTGCCGACCAACCTGTTCACCCACTCCTGCGCCCATCGACAGGCGACGTCAGGGGCTTCGGCGGACTCGCCGGCGTCGAGCATCAACCGGATCGCGGTCTCGGCATGGAGTTGCGCGACGATCGCCGCGATGCCGCGTGTCGGCACCTCGGCGTCGGCGTCGACACGCGCAGACACCCCTCGACGAGCCGGCAGGTGCCTCACCACCTGCTCGTTCTCGGCGACGGCACGCAGCCGCGGGGTGTCGAGCCGCTCGGCGATGTCCACGGCTTCGTCGAGGTAGGACCCCGCGACCGCCCGGTCACCGTGGCACAACGCCACGCGCGCCCCGACGAGATGCCGAGCCTCGATCATGTCGACGACGCCTTCGGCGGCCCCGATGATGAAGCTCTCGTCGAGCAGCCGTTCGGCTTCGTACAGATCACCGCGCTCGTACCGGACCGCCGCGAGAAGGGCGCTGGCGAGTTGCGCACCCTGCGACTGGGTCGACGAACCCTGTTCGCGCGACAACCGCAGTCCCGTACGGAAGCATGCTTCGGCACGATCGAGGTCGAGCTGTTCGACGTAGGCGAGCCCGTCGAGTCCGTAGCCGTACATGACCGCGTACGGACCGGTGTTGCGTCGGTGTGCCGGGATCGCGCGTTGTTGCCAGCGGTGAGCCTCGTCGAAGTCGAATCGCAAGGTGGCGCCGAGGGTCCCGACATTGTGGATGGCCGACACGAGGAACGGCGGCAACCCGTCGAGGTCGTCGGCCAGGCGCGCCACCAGTTCGTCGAGCCCGTCGAGCCGGTCGGAGATGGCGCGCACGCACGCCTCGGCGATGTCGGCCTCACGGCGAATTCCCAGGGCAGCATCTGACCTCGCCAGTCGCTCGAGTGCGACCCGCGCCCGTTCGAGGGAGGCTTCGGCGAGCGCGGCGCGGTGCAGGAGGAGGTTCGCCCACGCGAGTTGCATCTGCAGGATCGGGTTGGCCGCCACCGTCACAGGCGGCAACTTCTCCATCAATGTGATCAGGGTGGTCATTCGCGAGTGTTCGATGAGTGACCGGCCGTCGGTCTCGACGAGTTCGATGGCACGGTCCGCATCACCGGCGGCGAGCCCATGGTCGACAGCCTCGGTCAGCATTCCGTGCCCCGCGAACCACTCCGACGCCCTGCGGTGCAGTTGCGGAATGAGTTGCGGTTCATCGTGTTCCAGCCTGCGCCGGAGAAACTTGGCGAACAGGGAGTGGAATCGGAACCACTGTCCGGCCTGATCGACCCGGGTGAGGAACAGGTCACGGAGCTCGATCTCCTCGAGCATGGCCTGTCCTCGCTCCTCGCCGCTCAGCGTGGTCGCGAGATCGGCGCAGATCCGTTCCGGCAGCGAGACGGTGAGCAGGAAGTGCAGGACCTCCGGTTCCAGCACGCCCAGGACGTTCTCGGCGAGGAAGTCACCGATGGCATGGTGCCGGCCGGAGATGTCACCGATCAGCTCGCCGGGACGCCCGGATCGGCGCAGCGACACACACGCCAGTTGCAGCGCCGCGACCCAACCGTCGGTCGATGACCACAGTTCGGCGACCTCGTCGCCCCGCAGGTCCAGACCGGCGACATCAAGGAGGAACCGCCCGGCTTCCGCCTCGTCGAAACACAGTGCTTCCATGTCGATCTCGATGATCTCGTCGTGGACGTGCAGGCGACTGACCGGGAGGCCCCTCCGGGTGCGGCTGGTCACGATCACCTGCAGGTGATGACAACCGTGTTCGAGTAGATAGTCCATCACTCCGATGACCGCCGGGTCCGTCACCCGGTGCCAGTCGTCGACGATGAGCGCGATGCGCCGGCCGTGCTCGTGAACCTCGTTGATCAGCGATGTCAGCACGTACTCCTCGGCACGATCGCCGTGTTCCTCGACCGCCGCCGCGAGGTCGCCGACGGCGTCCGGGGCCGCCCGGCGCAGTGCCTCGACGAGGTCGGCGAGAAACCGTGCGACGTCGTTGTCGGTGTCGTCGACCGTTAGCCACGCCACCGGCACGCCGTCGACGGCGAGTTCATCGGCCCACTGCGCCGCGACCGTGGTCTTTCCGTAGCCGGTGGGTGCGTGGATGAGCGTGAGACGGCGCAGCTTCCCGTCGCGCAGTGTCTTCAGGAGTCGGGCCCTGGTGACCTGTGCCCGAGGCCGGACGGGTGGGCGGAATTTCGTCGACGGCATGGGCAGCGTCATCGTCGTCCGCCGCCGCGGCGTCGTCGTCGTCGTCGTCGTCGAGGTAGCAGGTACCGTGGCCCCGTCTGGCAGCGCCATCCCGTCGAGTGGCACCCCGAGCCGCCGCTGCGCGTTCCGCAGTTCCTCGCCCAGCTCTGCCGCCGACCCGGGGCGGTCGGCGGGTTCGCGCGCCATCGCATGTTCGATGCAGCCGGACACCTCCGCGGGGAATCCGGCCGACGTGAGATCGGGGACTCCTTCGCTCGCGACGCGGAGGAAGTGCGCGACCACTTGCTCCCCGCTGCGCCTCTCGAACGCCGCGTGGCCGGTCAGCGCACAGAACAGGGTCGCGCCCAGCCCATAGACGTCGGAGGTCACTGATGGCGTCGCACCGGCGAGGAGTTCGGGCGCGGTGGAGGCGGGCGAACCGGTGACCAGATCGGCGTCGGTCTCGAAGCCGCCGGAGATACGGGCGATGCCGAAGTCGGGTCAACTGGGGTTCGCCGTATTCGGTGAGCAGGATGTTCCCCGGCTTGATGTCGCGGTGCAGGGTGCCCGCCCGGTGGGCCGTCTCGAGCGCACCGGCCACCTTGATGCCGAGCCGGAGCACGTCGCGCCAGTCGAGCGGACCGTCCCTGCGGATGCGCAGATCCAACGATGCGTGGGGGTGGTATTGCATCACGATGAACGGAAAGCCCTCGGGCGTGGACCCGACCTCGAGGATGTTGACGATGTTCGGGTGCCCGGAGAGTCGTCCCATCGCACGCTGCTCACGCACGAACCGCTCGAGGTTCTGCGCGTCGAGGTGGTCGGTCAGCACCTTGACCGCGACATCGCGGTCCAATGCGGGCTGGCGGCAGCGATATACGGCACCGTAGCCACCACGACCGATCTCGACCGGATCGGCGAAACCTGCTTCCACCAGTTCACCGGCGACGTCGCGGACGGCATCGCGTTGTGTGGTCAGCGGATCGTTCTCGGCCATGACGTGCCTCGATCGCAGGTCGATCGCGTGGTGCCCTGTCCTGTCTACTCACGCAGACCCCGAACACCCGGGTTTCGTTCTCGAACGGGGTACCCGCGCAGCGGACCGCCCACAACGATTGCGCCCTGCGTTTCCTAACGGTCCTCATCTGTGACAGAGTTGACGGGCGGCCATCGGTCTTGGTGGTTGCGCACACTGAAGAAAGAAGTACAGCAGTATGGCACAGGGAACCGTCAAGTGGTTCAACGGCGAAAAGGGCTTCGGCTTCATCGCTCCCGACGACCAGGGCGCAGATGTCTTCGTCCACTACTCCTCGATCCAAGGTAGCGGCTTCCGCAACCTCGAAGAGAACCAGCGCGTCGAATTCGACGTCGAGCAGGGCGCCAAGGGCCCCCAGGCTACCAACGTCAGCGCGCTCTGAGCTCCTGACTTGCGCGAAACGCCCCGGACGGCCACTCGGTCGGATGGGGCGTTTCGTCGTCTCCGGACCGAACATCATCTGGCCGGACCGGTTACACACGAAAGTCCTCGCGGCGCGTCGGTCGTCCTGACGAAAACCACCCCCCCTCGGCGTAGTCCACGTCACAATTAGGCGGGGCCGGACCCCAGAGACGTGAGGGTGATGCAGGTGACCGATCCGGTGGTGGTGCTGACCAAAGCCCGTACGTCGTGCGAGATGCGGGCGGTACGCGAGTGGACGGCGGCGAACTATCCGGACGCGACGATCTCCCGATCGGCGGAGATCGACTTCGACGGCATGGCGCCGGAGACGTTGCTCGTGCCTGTCCGGGCGGTCTGGCTCCCGGCGGTCCGGCAAGGTGAGCGGCGGGTCACGCTGGGCGACGTCCTGGTGCTGTCCAATCCCCGGCGGCCGCTCGGAGCGGTCCAGCCGCTGATCCGGAAGAGACGTCCGGACAGTCTCCGCGTCGTTGCCGGTGCACCCGCCACGATCGAGGAACTACGCACCCGGTATGCCCATCACCAGGCGCAGGGTGCGCCGTTCGCCCAGTTCGTCCTGTTCCAGGCGTCGGTGTCGGCCGAGCGAGCCGAACGCCAGATCGTCGGTGATCGCTACAAGGTCCCCCGGCTGGTCGCCGAGCAGATCAGCAGTTCGTCGCGATTCCAGACGTCCGCGGCCAAACTCGCAGCCGAACTGGGTCGGCCCACCGATGCGGTGGTCGCCGAGGCCACCGACAAACTCTCGACCTTCGTCG
Source organism: Gordonia sp. UCD-TK1 (assembly GCF_001691435.1). Classification (NCBI taxonomy): domain Bacteria; kingdom Bacillati; phylum Actinomycetota; class Actinomycetes; order Mycobacteriales; family Gordoniaceae; genus Gordonia; species Gordonia sp. UCD-TK1. The sequence goes on from NZ_LZMP01000004.1 coordinate 60,232, forward strand.
CCACCCAGAGCCGGCTCATGGACGACGTGTTCTCGGCGACCTTCAACCGACTGCACGAGCGGGCCTGGAACGTCACCGTCGACGTCGAGAACCTCAACACCTTGCGCACCCTCAACAGGTCCACCGGCCTGATCTTCCTGCCCTCCCACCGGTCCTATGTCGATCCGCTGGTCCTGGCGAAAGTGCTGCGCAACAACGACTTCCCACCCAACCTCGTGCTCGGCGGGAACAATCTCTCGTTCTGGCCGGTGGGCCCGGTGGCCCGCCGCGCCGGCATGATCTTCATCCGACGCAAGTTCGGCGCGGACCCGGTCTACAAGTTCGCGATGCGCTCCTACCTCGCCTACATCGTCGAGAAGCGCTTCAACCTGGAGTGGTACATCGAGGGCGGTCGCAGCCGGACCGGCAAGCTCCGGAAGCCCAAACTGGGACTGCTCACCTACGTCGTCGACGCGGTGGGGCAGCTCGACGAGGCCGACGTGACGATCGTGCCGACCTCGATCGTGTACGACCAGCTCCAGGAGATCGGCGCGATGGCGGCCGAGGACGCCGGTGGCACGAAGAAGCCCGAGGGCGTCGGGTGGTTGTTGCGCTACGCGAAGGCGCAGCGCGCCTACCTGGGCGAGGCCCGGGTGCGATTCGGGACCCCCATCTCGCTGCGGACCGCTCTCGCCGACGCCGGCGAGGGCCGCGCGCGACTGGAGAAGGTCGCGTTCCGGGTGATGGACGAGATCAATTCCGCCACCCCGATCTCGGCGACCTCGCTGGCCGGTTTCGCCCTCCTCGGCGCGCACGACAGGGCGTATACGCTCGCGGAGATCGAGGCCATCCTGGCTCCCCTGCTCGACTACATCCGCCGGCGCGAGCTACCCGGCCCGGACCCAGCCCTGTGCCGCGGGGTCGGGCTGACCCAGACTCTCCGGGTCCTCGCCGGCAACGGCGTGGTGAGCTGCTTCGACGGCGGTTCCGAACCGGTGTGGTCCATCGTGCCGGACAACCACGCGGTCGCGGCCTACTACCGCAACGGGGCGCTCCATCACTTCGTCGACCGCGCGATCGTCGAGGTCGCCATGCTCGCCGTGGCCGACGGTGACGTCCGGGCCGACGACATCCCGCCGGACGAACACCCCGTCGGATACGACGAGACGGCCGACGGTCCGCTCGCCGACGAGGGGCTGCTCGCGGCGTCGCAACGGGAGGCCCTGCGAATCCGCGATCTGCTCAAGTTCGAGTTCTTCTTCCCGGCCAAGACCGAGTTCCTGCACCGACTCGGTCTCGAACTCGATCTGCTGGCCCCGGGCTGGCGTGCCGTGACGCCGACGCAGGAGTGGACCTACGAGATACTGCACGGCCATACCGGCGGACTCCTCGCCCGACGCACCCTGCAGCCGTTCTTCGACGCCCAACTGGTCTTCGCGACCAAACTCGTGGAACTCGGCACCGCATCGCGCGACAAGGAGGACCTGATCGTCGAATGCCTCGGTCTGGGACGCCAGCTGTCCCTGCAAGGTGTTGTGCGCAGCAAGGACTCGGTTTCCAAAGACCTCTACGACGGCTGTTATCAGCTCGCCGACAACCGCCACCTGATCCACGGCGAGGAGGTCGCGGACCTCGCGACCGCCCGCCGGGACTGGCTCGACGAGGTCGAATCGATGCGCGAGCGGCTGGCCCGGATCGCGTCGATCGAGGATCTCCAGCGTGCCGTGGGCGGAGCCGACACCATGGACACGGTCTGGTCGGAGGGGACACCGTGAGTGCCTTCACCGACCGGATGCGGGCCATCCGGTCGGCACCCACCGGTAAGAAGGTCGCCGCGCTGTTCGACTACGACGGCACCCTGATCGAGGGCTTCTCCGCCGCCGCCATCATGCGAGCACGCTTGCGCAGCATGGAATTCGGTTTCGGCGAACTCGCCGACTTCCTGCTCATCGGATTGCGCGGCGTCGTGTCCGAACAGGACTACGCAGAAGTGCTCGACGCCACGCGTCCCACGTTCGCCGGCAAGACCTACGCCGAGCTGATCGAGTTCGGCGAACACCTCTTCAAATACGAGACGGCGGCCAAGCTGCGGCCGCAGATGTGGCAGATCCTGCGCGCGCATCGGGAGATGGGACACACCATCGTCATCGCGTCGTCGGCGACCCGATTCCAGATCGAACCCATCGCGCGGGAGATCGAGGCCGACTTCGCACTCGCCACCGATGTCGAGGTCGTCGACGGGGTGGTCACCGGCAACATCCGGGGACGCCCGCTCTGGGGTCCGGGAAAAGCCGCTGCGGTACGCACCCTCGCCCGTGAGCACGGCATCGACCTCGACGCCTCCTTCGCCTACAGCGACGGCAACGAGGACATCCCGTACCTGGAGTCGGTGGGCAACCCGGCGGCGGTCTCCCCGCGCCGAATACTGCGGGCGGAGGCCGAATCCCGCGGCTGGCCGATCATCGACCTGAAGAACCCCACGTACAACCGGCTCGGGATGCTGGCCCGAACCGGCGCCTTCTACGGTTCGTTTCTCGCCTCCGCCGCGGTGGGCGTCACCACCGGGCTCGTTCGACGCGATCCCGCCGCACTCGTCGAGGCCCTGCCGACCGGTACCGACGTCGGGCTGTCACTCGCCGGGATCCACGTGCAGGTCCTCGACGGAGGCGAGTACCTCACGTCGGCGCGGCCGTGCGTGTTCCTGTTCAACCACCAGTCGAAACTCGACCTGCCGGTGATGATCAACCTCGTGCGGTCCGAGGCCACGGGGGTGGCCAAGAAGGAGGTGCAACGGGTTCCGGTGGTCGGGCCGATCCTGCAGCAGGCCGGGTTGGTGTTCATCGATCGCGCCGACCCGGGCCGCGCGATCGAACAGCTGGCGCCGGCCGTCACAGCTCTGCGGGACGAGGGAATGTCGCTCGTGGTCGCGCCCGAGGGCACCCGGTCGCCCACACCACGTGTGGGCAGGTTCAAGAAGGGTCCGTTCCACATCGCGATGCAGGCGGGTGTCCCCGTCGTACCGGTGGTCCTGCGTAACACCGGCGAGTTGATGTGGCGCGGTGCGCAACTCATCCGACCGGGGACCGTCGAGGTGATGGTGCTGCCGCCGGTGGACACCAGCGACTGGTCGCCCGACGAGATCGGCGACCGCGCCGAGGAGGTCCGGCAGATGTACATCAGCGCCCTGGCCGACTGGCCGCTGGACTTCTTCGCCGACGACGACGCCCGGCCACCCGTCGAGGTACCGGAAGAGAGGCAAGTGTGAGCGAGGAACCGGACCTGACCGACGGGGTGGACCGACCGCTCGACTGGGCCAACGAGCCCCACATGAGCTCGGTGGACACCATCATGTGGCGAGGCGACACCGATCGCCGGATGCGCGGGACCATCTGCATGCTCGAGGTGTACGACTGCGCCCCGGACTGGGACCGGCTCGTGGCTGCCCACGAATGGGGAAGCCGAATGGCCCCGCGATTCCGGCAGCGCGTCGTCGACTCCCCGTTCGGCATGGGAACGCCCAGCTGGGCAGTCGACCCGGACTTCGACCTGCACTACCATCTGCGCCGAATCCGTCTGGGCGGCAACGGCAGCATGCGTGAGCTGCTCGTCACGTGCGAGCAGCTCGCGATGACCGCGCTCGATGCCGCACGGCCGCCGTGGGAGGGCACGCTGATCGAAGGGCTGCCGGACGGCAAGGCCGCATACTTCCTCAAAGCCCACCATGCGCTCACCGACGGCCTGGGCGCGATCATCGGACTCGCCCAGCTGCATTCGCCCACACGCGAACACAATCCGGGCAAACCCCAGCCGCCGAGTCCCGACCCGGTGAACATCACGCCCGTCGACCTGCTCCGCCGGCAGGTGGGCGAGGAGATCCGGCGGATCCCGCATCGTGTCGACACGACCTTCCGCGGCGTCCGCGCCCTGGCACATCCCCGCCAGGCACTGAGTTCCGTTCTCCGCTATGGTCGCTCGGTTCCACGCGTGGCGGGACTGGTCAGTCCCCCGGGTTCCCCGTTGCTCGCGCACCGGAGCCTGTCGTGGCGTTTCAGTGCGTTCGAGGTCCCGTTCACCGACCTCAAGGCGACCGCGACGGCGACTCGTGCGTCGATCAACGACGTCTACCTCGCCGGGCTCATCGGCGGCTTCCGCCTCTATCACGAGAAGATGGGCACCCCGATCGAGACGATGCCGGTCGCGATCCCGATCTCGGTGCGGCGTCCGGAGGATCCGGCGGGTGGCAACCGGATCGCGGTGGGACGGCTCGCCGGACCGGTCGGGATCGCCGACCCCTTCGAGCGGGTCCTCACCATCCGCGAACAGGTCCGCGTCGCCCGGCACGAACCGGCCGTCGACATCTTCAACACGCTGGGCTCGGTGATGGCCTGGTTGCCCGGATCGGTGCTCATGCAGTTCAGCGGCACGACCAGCCAGAACGATCTGCAGGCCAGCAACGTGCCGGGCATCCCGTGGGACACCTACGTGGCCGGCGCCAAGGTCGAGCGGATGTTCCCGTTCGGCCCGCTGCCCGGTTGCGCGATGATGGCGACGATGATCACCCACAACGGAACGGCCTGTCTCGGAATCAATTCCGACGGCGCCGCGGTCACCGACCTCGAGTTGTTCGCCGACTGCCTCGTCGCCGGTTTCGGTGAGGTGCTGGCTCTCGCCGCCGATGACGACGTCGTGCCGGGGGTTCTGCGACGGGTGGTGTGAGGGAACTCGTGGCCCACGTTCTGTGCATTCGAACCAGTCCGAATGGTCAGAACCGAGTAGAATCGGCTCATGAGAACCCTGAGCAGCACAGAAGCCAAGGCGCGCCTCAACGCCGTGCTGGCTGAGATCGAGAGAACCGGGGAAGAGATCACTATCACCACGCATGGCCGACCCGTCGCAGTACTCAGGCCCGTGGCACCACCTCCGCGTCGATTCGGGCAGTTCCCGGCCATGGTTGTTCCCGACGACTTCGACGCACCGCTGTCCGCCGACGACCTCGAGCGCTGGGAGTCGGGTTCGTGACCGATGTCCTGCTGGACACCAACGCGGTCCTGTGGCTGGTCAGCGAACCGGACCGGCTGTCACCCACCACCTTGGACATCCTCGCGAATCCCGGCAACGCTCTCTACGTGTCGGCTGCGTCGGCCTGGGAAATCGCCATCAAGACGCGGCTGGGCAGACTCGACGGAGCGCCGCTCCTCGCCGCGTGGGAAGAAACCCTCTCGTCCATGTCAGCGACCGACCTCGCCATCGATTCCAGCGACGCGGTGACAGCAGGACAGCTCGCCTGGGAACATCGCGATCCCTTCGATCGCATGATCGTCGCTCAGGCCACCCGCCGAGGTCTGACCATCGCGACGAGCGATCAGGTCATCCAGACCGGCACGCTGACACCTGTCATCGACACTCGCCGGTGAGTCCTCGGTGTCAGTCCCCTCCCCTAGAGAGGAACTCATGGACTTTGATGCGTTCACCACTCTGTGGGAACGCCATCCCGCGTGGCGGCTCCTGCGCGCCCACCACTCCCCGCTCATCCTGACGTTTCTCGGGACATTCTTCGTCGAGGGCAACCGTGGTGCGAGTTCAGCTGGAGAACTGGCCACCGCTCTGGATGATCTGCTCTACGACCTGAACACCTCGCTACCCACCAACGACGGTTCGGTTCGATTTCCCAAAGAACCCCGCGCCTACCTCGAGGATTGGGCCGGCACCGAGGCTGGGTTCCTACGACGCTTCTGCCCCTCCGGCGACGACGAGATCTATTACGAGGTGACGCCGGCTTTCGAGAAGGCGTACGCCTGGATCGTCTCTCTACAGGGCAGAGCGTTCGTCGGTACCGAGTCGCGACTGCACACCGTCGTCGAGCTTCTTCGGCAGATCGTGGACGGCACCGAGGTAGACCCCGAGGTTCGACTGGCAGAGCTGCGGCGGCGTCGCGCCGAGATCGATGCAGAAATCGCCGCGGCCGAGTGCGGCGAACTGACGTATCTGGATCAGACCGGGGTTCGAGACCGCTATCAGCAGGTGGCGTCGACCGCACGTGAACTGCTCGCCGACTTCCGAGAGGTAGAAGACAACTTCCGCCTTCTTGATCRCTCGGCCCGCGAGAAGATCGCGTCCTGGACCGGGCCCAAGGGCGAACTCCTCGCCGACCTGGTGGGCAGCCGATCCGAGATCGCCTCGTCCGATCAAGGTCGTAGCTTCGGGTCGTTCTACGAATTCTTGCTGTCCGATTCGCGCCAGACGGAACTGGCAGACTTGCTTGCGAAGGTGTCGTCGCTGGAGATGATCGACGTCGACGAGCGCATCCGCAGCATCCATCACGACTGGTCCGAGGCTGCCGACCGAACCCAGCGCATGGTCCGACAGATCTCTAAACAGCTACGCCGATTCCTCGACGATCAGGTCTGGCTGGAGAATCGCCGCGTACTCGACCTGGTCCGGTCCGTAGAGGCTAGCGCCCTCGAGATTCGTGGCAGGACACCAGATTTCGGGCTCACTGTGGATCAGACCGGTATCGAGATCGCGCTGCCGTTCGACAGGCCACTCTATCAACAACCCGCCTCTGCGACCGTCGAGAGTCGGGTCGAGGACGCGACCGAGAACCTGGACGCAGACCTGTTGTTCGCCCAGACGTTCGTCGACCAAGCCCGCCTGGCAGCCAACATCCGCAGCATCCTCCCGGAGAGATCGTCGGCACTGCTATCCGATGTGGTCACCATGTATCCGATAGAACAGGGTGCGGCCGAGATCGTCGGTTACCTCGCCCTCGACGATGACGATGTCAGCGTCGACATCGACGACACCGACGAGACCCTGCTCGAGTACGCCGACCCGAGTGACCCGAGCACGGTCAAACGTGCCCGGCTGCCGAGTGTCACTGTGAGGCGACGATGACCGACGACCACGCAATTTCGAGTGCCATAATCCGATTGATGCGGGGCGTGGTGTACCGCGAATCGGACGAGGACATCTGGGCCACACTCGAACGCTCGGGAGCCGGCGTACGCGATCACTTCACCACGATCGGCGTCGATGTCATCGTCGACGAGTCCGAGGGCTACGCCTATCTGCGCTCACACCCGGAAGAGGAAGGCGAAGAGCCACTTCCGCGGTTGGTCCGCAGGCGGGCGCTGACCTACAACGTGAGCCTGCTGCTCGTGCTGCTACGCAAACGCCTGCTGGAGTTCGAGATCACCGGCGGTGAAGGACGACTCGTCCTGTCAACGGATCAGATCGTGGAGATGCTACAACTCTTCCAAGCCGAATCGACGAATGAGGCGCGCCTGGTCGAACAGGCCGATAACACCATCAAGAAGGCCGTCGAACTGGGCTTCCTGCGCCAGTTACGTGGGCAGACCGACCAGTGGGAGGTGCGTCGCATCATCAAGGCGTACGTGGATGCGCAAACACTGTCGGATTTCGCGGGCAAACTGCGCCAATACGCAGGAACCGCGGGCCCCGATGACTGACGGTCTGTTCTCAGCGGTCGAACTCGGGGGTGCCGGAGGCGCCGGGTTCCGATTGCAGCACGTCGAGGTGTTGAACTGGGGCACCTTCGACCGACAGGTGTGGCGGCTCACCCCCGACACAGACACCGCACTACTCACCGGCGACATCGGGTCGGGCAAGTCGACGCTGGTGGATGCGGTGACCACACTGCTGATGCCCGCACACAAGATCGCTTACAACAGGGCCGCGGGAGCTGAGGCCAAGGAACGCACGCTTCGCTCCTACGTCGAAGGCCACTACAAGTCCGAACGACAGGAAGCAACCGGCCGCTCTCGCGCCAAAGGCCTTCGGCAGGAGCGCAATACATACTCGGTCATCCTGGGCGTCTTCAGCAATCGGGGATATGACGAGACGGTCACCCTGGCGCAGGTTTTCCAGCAGCGCGACACCGCCGGACAGCCCTACCGGTTCTACGTCACCGCAACCAAACAACTCGCCATCACGACGGACTTCGCCGATTTCGGTTCAGATTTGCGCGACCTTCGTAAACGCCTACGGTCCGGCGGGGCCGAGGTGGTCGACGAGTTCCCGAAGTACTCCACTTCGCTGCGCCGATTGCTAGGCATCCGATCAGAGCAGGCGTTGGAGCTACTACATCAGACCGTGTCGATGAAGTCCGTGGGCAATCTGAACGATTTCGTGCGCAACCACATGCTCGAGCCGAGCGACGCCGGCGAACGTGTCCGCGACATCATCGACCATTTCGACAATCTCACGAAGTCGTACGACGCGGTCAAACGCGCCCGCGAACTGCTCGAGGCGCTGGATCCCATCGTGGTCGCCACAGAGAAGTACGATGCCGCACTTGCCGAGCGCGAGGCTCTCGACGTACAGCGTGCGGCCATACGCCTGTTCATAGCCGAGAATCGCTCGCGCCTGCTGGCAGACGACATCGCCACCTATACGAGCCAGGGCGAGCAGCTCCTCCGCAACCAGGATGCGGCCAGAGGACGGCTACGCGAGTTGGCCCGCGAACGCGAGTCTCTGATCGAGGAGCGGGCAAGAGCCGGCGGCGATCGAGTCGGCGAACTCGAGCGACTCGCCGCCGTTGCCCGTGACGACGTGGAGAAGCGCCGTCACGGACGATCCCTCTTCGACGCCACCGTCACGGCTGCAGGCTTCGCCCCCGTCACAACGGTTGAGCAGTTCACTGATCTTCACGGCTTCATCACCCGCGAGACCACTACTCGTCGAGGCGAAGAGATCGCTCGATGCTGCAAGCGCCGACGCCATCGGCCGAGAGAAAGAAGCGGCCCGACGTCAGGAGACCATCCGGACCGAGCTCGACGATCTGCAGAAACGCACCAGCAACCTGCCACCCGACCAGGTCCAGATACGCGAACAGCTGGCCACCGACACCGGCCTGACACCTGCCGACCTGCCCTACGCGGGTGAACTGATCGACGTCGTCGAAGACACAGCGAGTGGCGTGGCGCTGCCGAACGTGTCTTGCGTGGCTTCGCACTGTCGCTACTGGTACCGCAGCAGCACTACGATGCCGTGACGAACTGGGTCAACTCCCGCCGACTCACGTTCCACAATCACGGCGGCCGGACTGTCGGTGCCCGGCTCGTGTACGAACGAGTGCCGATCCGTCGAGTTCCCCTGCAGAGAAATGGCTCTGATCTACCGATTCTCGCTGACTGCCTCGAGATCAAGAGCGGGTCGTTCGAGGGCTATCTGCGCGACGAACTCCTCCGGCGCGCCGAACATCAGCGGGCCGCCACCATCGAGGAGTTCCGCGCTGCCAAGCGCGCCGTCACCCGCGAAGGTCAGGTGCGGTCCGGTGGCCGTCACGAGAAGGACGACCGACACCGGGTCGACGACCCACGCCGATGGGTGCTCGGATGGGCCAATGAGCGCAAGATCGCGGTCCTACGAGAGGATCTCGACGAGTCCGACCGCGAGCGCGTGGCTGCTTCGGCGGAGGTGGTGGCGCTGTCGGAGGAACGCGACGCCACCCAGAATCGCAGCGAGTCCCTGGCGCGGCTGGAAGGATTCCATTCCTGGGCCGAGCTCGACATCGAGGAAGCACAACGACGCGTCGCCACCCACGAGGCCGAGCGCGCCCGGCTCGAATCGGGGTCCTCACGCCTTCGCGAGATCACCACGGCGCTGGAGCAGAACGCCGCGCTCGCGGATTCCACGGCTGCCGCGATCGACGACCTCACCGGCAAGCTCGCAACCACCGCCGCCGCGAGTCATCGGGCCGAGCAGGACAAGAAAAGCGACGACGAGTTCGTCGCGGACCACCCGGAGGCTGAACTCGACGCCGCACGAGCATGCTACGACGCTCTGGAACGTCGGCTGGACGGCGGTGTTCCGGCAAGGGCAGCAGACTGCACCACAGCTCAAACGACACTGACCGCGACGCTTCATCAACGGATCGAGCGCCTCACCCGCGAGCTCGGCGGCTTCGGACAGCGCCTAACGCAGCACATGACCGAGGTTCTCCGCCGGTGGCCGGACCTGCGATCGGACATGGATGCCGACGTCGATGCCAGGGCGGATTTCGTCGCCCTCCGCGAACGGGTCGCGACCGACGATCTGCCGCGCTTCGAGTTCGAGTTCAAAGAACAGCTGAACAAGAACGCCATTCAAGAACTCGCCGGCTTCAACAACTGGCTCAACCGGCAGGCCGCATCCATCGACGAACGCGTGCGACGGATCAACGAAGCGCTGGGCGCCGTGCCCTACAACCCCGGTCGGTATATCCGGTTGGAGCGCGAGTCAACCACGAATCAGGATGTGGCACAGTTCCGCTCCGACCTGCGGAACCTGACGAGCGACAGTCTCGCAGTAGACGGCGATCAGTATTCGGAGCAGCGTTTCCTCGACGTCAAACGCATCATCGAGCGTTTCCGCGGACGGGACAATCACGCCGACCTCGACAAGAATTGGACGCGGCGTGTCACCGATGTGCGCAACTGGTTCGTGTTCTCCGCATCCGAACGCGATGTCGAGACGGACGTGGAGTGGGAACACTACAGCGATTCCGACGGCAAGTCAGGTGGGCAAAAAGAAAAGCTCGCCTATACGATCCTGGCCGCGTCCCTTGCCTACCAGTTCGGACTCGAGTGGGGTGTGAAGAAGTCGCGCGACTCCCGGTTCGCCGTCATCGATGAGGCATTCGGGCGCGGCTCTGACCTGTCGACCCGTTATGCGCTGGACCTGTTCGCCAAATTGGGTCTGCAGCTCCTGATCGTCACCCCTTTGCAGAAGGTGCACGTCATCGAGCCCTACGTGAAGGCGATCGGATTCGTCGACAATCCGACGGGCACTTTTTCACGCCTGCAGACGATGACGATCGAGGAATACCGGTCACGCCGTGACGGGCGTCTGCGGTGACCGATCGTTGGACCACCCCGGCCGACATCGCCATCAAAGCCAGACGCCGCTGGGACGACGGGACGCTGCTCCGGACGTTTGCGAACCGAGAACCATTCGAGCCCATCGAGATTCCGCTGCGCGGGCCCACCGCGTCGCAGATAGGAGCAGATCTCGGCGCCGCTCGCGACTGGGTCACGGCGTTGGACGGCGGACGTCGTGGCGACACCAGGTACTCCCTGGTCTGGCAAACAATCGGCGGCCGGCACGTCGGGCGTAACACGCTTCCACGACGGGCGATCATCTCCACCTATGAGCAGGCGTGGGCACTTCTGAACGTGAAGGCAGCGGTACAGCAGTTCGAGAGGTTGCTCGAGCTCGCCGCCGACGATCCCGCGGTCCACGCGTGGCTGTTCCAGAACCCGTTTCGCGCAATAGATCTGGCATCGGAGTTTCCTCGACTGATCGACGCGCACCGATGGCTTGACACGCATCGGGACTCCCGACGCTACCTGCGTGAGATCAGCGCACCTGGGGTCGACACCAAGTTCACCGAAAGGCACCGGGGAGTCTTGGCGTCGATACTCGGAGTGTCGTCGACGGCGTCCGGTTTCGTGACCGGGCTGGGTTTGCAGACGAAACCAGAGTTCGTGAGACTACGACCGTCACCGTCGCTGGGACTTCTCGAGCACGTTTCGGAGGTGAGCCTCCGAGCTGACGAGCTCACCCGGATCGACTTGCGTCCCTCGCGCGTCCTGGTCATCGAGAACGAGATCACCTATCTCAGCGTCGATGTTCCAGCCCACGGAGCCGTGTTCTGGGGCAAGGGATTCGAGGTCGACAGAATCGGGCGCCTTCCCTGGCTGACCGACGTGCCTGTTCGGTACTGGGGTGACCTCGACACACACGGCTTCGCGATTCTCGACCGGCTACGTGCCTGGCTTCCGCAGACCGAATCGATCTTGATGGATCGCGAAACACTGTTCGCGCATCGCGATCGATGGGTTACCGAGCCGAGCCCCACCACAGCCGCACTCCGCCACCTCTCACCCGCAGAACACGACCTGTACGCCGACCTCGCGGACGACTCGCTCGGTGAGCGGGTTCGGCTCGAGCAAGAACGCATCGACTGGGCGTGGGCTCTGGAGCACCTCGAAAGGTAGACGCGTGCCGACGATCAGATCTGCCACTGCACCGGCTGGGAGATGATGTCGCGGAGCCGTCGGCGGTAGTACCGGGCGGACTCCTGGTTGAAGACGTCCATCGCGGCCGCGGTGGCCTCGACATCGCGAGCGCGCATGGCGTCGAGGATGTCCTGCTGGAGTTCGAAGGCCGCGAGCCGCGTCGCGAGGGGATGCTCGACGGGTTCGGCGTCGCGAACGAGCAGCCACAGCGTCTCCATGACCACCCGCAGTGCGGGATTGCCCGCCGCCTCGTACACCCCGCGCTGGAATGCGGCGTTGTTCTCCTGGAAGTTGGCGTGGTCCTCTGGATGGTCGCGCATCCGGTCCAGTGCCCGCTGCATCGACTCGATCTGCTCGTCGGTGACGTTCTGCGCCGCGGCCCGCGCGACCATCGGTTCGAGCATCAACCGGACGTCGATGACATCACTGATGTTCGCGCCGTTGATCTGGAGGAACAGCTTCATGATGTTGCCGAGCGAATCGAGTTCGGGCCGTTTGGCTATGGGCCCGCCGCCGATTCCCGCCTTGATCGTCACGAGGTCTCGGCTCTCGAGGAGCCGCAGTGCCTCACGCACCGTCGTGCGTGCCACGCCGAACTCGCTGACCATCTCCTTCTCGGTCGGCAGGCGCTGACCCTCGACGATGCCACCGCCGAGGATCTGGTCGGCCACCATGTTGGCCACCCGCGCGGACATCTTCTGTCCGCGCGGCTGCCGGGTGGCGGGCTCGTCGGCGACGGTCATGTGACTCCCGTGGTCGGCTGATCGGTCGGTGCCGACACCTTACCCGCCCGGACCTGCCCTCCAATTCGGATCGGGGTGGCAATGGTCGTCCCCGAACGATCGGCGCGGCGGCGAGACGACCCATCGTCGTAACTGTGTACATATTTTCCTCGCTCGATTACCGTGAGTCCCGTTCCGTTCGTTCGCGCCGGGGCCCCGACCGCCCGTCGGCGCAGTCCACGACAGATAGGCACCCATGCAGACCACCTCCCCGGCCTCCGGGAACCTCTCCGTCACCGTGCACCAGCCCGGTATCGCACTCGTCGAGCTCTCGCGGGGCAAGGTCAACGCCATCGACGGGCAGATGTACGAGGACATCGCGGCGACGTTCGACGCGCTGTCCGACGACCAGGATGTGCGCGTGATCGTGCTGACCGGTCAGGGCCGCATCTTCAGCGCGGGCAACGACATCAACGAGTTCCGGACGATGTCCACCGTCAGCGGCGACATCGCGATGCGGCGGGCCCGGCGGGCGCTGTTCAGCGTGCGCGAGTGTCACCTCCCCGTGGTGTCCGCGGTGAACGGCCCGGCCCTGGGAAGCGGGTTCGGACTCGTCGCGCTCTCCGACCTCGTGGTCGCGTCCGAACGCGCCACCTTCGGACTGCCCGAGATGAACGTCGGGGTCCTCGGCGGTGGTCGCTTCACCGCCCGCATGTTGCCCCAGCAGGCGATGCGCCGCATGTTCCTCACCGCCGAACCGGTCGACGCGTCGACCCTGGAGCGGTGGGGAGCACCGATAGAGGTCGTCGCCCACGACGATCTCCTGGAGATCGCGACCGCCCGCGCCCGCTCCATCGCGGAGAAGAGCAGGCACGCCATCGTGCTCGCCAAACAATCCCTGAACGGCTGCGAAGATCTCGACATCCGTCGCGGTTACGAGCTCGAGCAGTCCTTCACCGTGCGACTGTCCGAACACCCCGACTCCAAGACCGCGGTGGAGGCCCAGGTCGCCGACCTCGCACGCAAGTGACGACGTCGGGTCCGCGCCGGCACAGCGCGGACCCGACAAACGTCAGTCCGTCGCGATGGTCAGCAGGAGATCCCCGCCGTCGACCTCGGTCGATCCCGACACCGCGATACGCTGCACGATCCCGGTGACCGGCGCGGAGATCGAGGCCTCCATCTTCATCGCCTCGATCGTGCCGATCGGTTCACCCCGGCGTAGTTCGTCGCCCTCCTTCACCGACAGCGTCACCACACCGGCGAAGGGTGCGGCGAGTTGCCGCGGGAGGGCGGGGTCGGCCTTCTCCGCGGTGCGTGTCGTCGACTCGACCGAGCGGTCGCGCACCCGAACCGGCCGCAGTTGCCCGTTGAGGATGCAGAGCACGTTGCGCATCGCGGACTCGTCCGGGTCGGAGATCGCCTCGAGCCCGATGAGCAGTTCGACGCCCTTCTCCAGCTCCACGCGATGCTCTTCGTCCTGACGCAGGCCGTAGAAGAACTGGTTGGTGGACAGCCGAGACGTGTCACCGTAGGTCTCGCGGTGCTCGCGGTACTCGCGATTCGGTCCGGGGAACAGCAACCGGTTGAGCGCATCACGACGCTCCGCCGACGTACCGGCGAGCGCCGCGAGGTCGCTCTCGGTCAGGGCGGTCACCGGGCGGGGGTCGGTGCGGCCCTCGAGGGCGCGCGTGCGCAGCGGCTCCGGCCACCCGCCCGCGGGTTCGCCCAGATCGCCCCGCAGGAAGTCCACCACCGAGTCCGGGATGTCGTAGGCCGTCGGGTCGTCCGCGAACTCGACGGCGCTCGCACCGGCGCCGACGAGTGCCAGCGCGAGATCGCCGACGACCTTCGACGACGGTGTCACCTTGATCAGTCGCCCGAGCACGGTGTCGGCGCCCGCATAGGCCGCCTCGATGTCCTCGAACCGGTCCGCCAGCCCCAATGCCAGGGCCTGCTGCCGCAGGTTGGACAGCTGGCCGCCGGGGATCTCGTGGGCATAGACCCGGCCGGTGGGTGCCGGCAAGCCCGTGTCGAACGGCAAGTACGCCGCCCGGACCGCCTCCCAATATGGCTCGAGAGCGCAGCAGGCCGCGAGGTCGATCCCGGTGTCGCGGTCGGTGTTCGCCGTCGCGGCGACGATCGCCGACAACGGTGGCTGACTCGTCGTGCCGGCCAGCGGTGCGCTCGCCCCGTCCACCGCGTCCACCCCGGCCTCCCAGGCGGCGAGGTAGGTGGCCAGCTGCCCGCCGGCGGTGTCGTGGCTGTGCAGATGGACGGGCAGGTCGAACCGCCGTGCGGTCGGTTCACGGTGACGTCGGCGAGATACCGCAGGATCCGGGTACCGCGGTCGGCGGAGGCGTGCTGCTCGAGCAGGTCCGGTCGGGATTCGATGAACGAGGTGGTGACCCGCCACGCGCCGAAGTCGTCGTCGGCGAGAACCGCCTGCAGGAACGGGATGTTGGTGGCGACGCCCCGGACCCGGAACTCGGCGATCGCACGACGTGCGCGCGCCCGCGCGGTCTCCAGGTCCCGGCCGCGACAGGTCAGCTTCACGAGCATCGAGTCGAAGTGGGAGCCGATCTCGGACCCCAGTCCGACGCTCCCGTCCAGACGGACACCCGAGCCACCGGGCGTGCGGTAGGCGGTGATCCGCCCGGTGTCGGGCCGGAAGCCGTCGGTCACGTCCTCGGTCGTGATGCGGCATTGCACTGCCGCGCCGCGGATCTCGATCGAATCCTGGGTCAGTCCCAGCTCCCGCAGCGTCGCACCGGATGCGATCTGCATCTGGGTGGCGACGAGATCGACGTCGGTGATCTCCTCGGTGATCGTGTGTTCCACCTGAATGCGCGGGTTCATCTCGATGAACACGTGCCGACCGTCGGAACCGAGCAGGAACTCGACGGTCCCGGCGCAGGTGTACCCGATGTGCCTGGCGAAAGCCACTGCATCCGAACAGATCCGATCACGGACAGCCGGGTCGAGCGCGGGTGCGGGGGCCACCTCGACGACCTTCTGGTGGCGGCGCTGGAGCGAACAGTCGCGTTCGTAGAGATGGATGACCTCGCCGGTGGCGTCCCCGAGGATCTGCACCTCGATGTGCCGGGCGTCGACCACCGCCCGCTCCAGGAAGACCGTGCCGTCACCGAAGGCCGTCGTGGCCTCGCGCGAGGCCGCCTCGATCGCCCCGCGAAGCCGCGACGGCTCATCGACGCGACGCATGCCGCGCCCGCCACCACCGGCGACCGCCTTGACGAACAAGGGGAAACCGACCGCATCAGCCGCGGCCACGAGCTCGTCGACATCACTCGACGGGGTCGACGAGGTCAGCACCGGGAGACCGGCCTCGGCGGCGGCCGCCACGGCCCGGGACTTGTCGCCGGCGAGTTCGAGCACCTCGGCGGACGGGCCGATGAAGGTGATCTGTCGGGTCGCACACGCGCGGGCCAACTCGGCGTTCTCGGAGAGGAAGCCGTACCCGGGGTACACCGCATCGGCTCCGGACGTCGCCGCGACGCGGACCATCTCGTCGACCGAGAGGTATGCGCGGACCGGATGCCCGCGTTCGCCGATCTCGTAGGCTTCGAACGCCTTGGCCCGATGAACGGAGTTGCGGTCCTCGTGGGGGTACACGGCCACCGTGCTCGCGCCGAGCTCGACCGCGGCACGAAAAGCCCGTACCGCGATCTCGCCTCTGTTCGCGACCAGCACCTTCTCGAACATGGGTTTCCTTTCGTCACCGGATGCGCCGGAAGTAGCCACGCGAGAAGCGGGCGGCGCGGGAAGGATGTGACCCACATCTCTGGGTCTGGCGTCAGTTTACTCTACTCCGAGTAAAGTTACTTAGCGCCGCAACCGGCAAAGGCTTTACCTCCAAACTGCTGAGAAATATCTCTGTACATGTTTCCATCTGTCCCAGTTTCTATAGTGTGACTTGACATACAGCCTGTCACCTCGGTGAGGAGGAACACATGAGTGACGAGCAGTCCGCGGGGGCGGTCGACATCGATCGCTGGACCACCGACTGGGAGTTCAGCAGCCGATACCCGGTGTACACACGCGCCAACGCCGGCGAAGTGCTGCCCGACCCGTCGAGTCCGCTGAACGTCACGATGGTCTGGAACAAAGGCCTCAACATCGGCTGGCGCCAGGGCTACGTCGACAACCTCGGCACTCACCTTGCCGAGGAGATCGACGAGGTGATGCCCGAGATCATCGGCAACTTCGGCGGCTACCACTACACGAACTTCTCGATGACCGAGCTCAACGGCGCCCGGCTCCCGGGGCTGACCGTGCCGGTGTGGAACAGCCTGTGGGTGGGCGACCACCCCGACATCCCCGAGTACGTACCCAAGCCGGGCGACGAGAACGCCGAACTGACGGCCGGTCTCGCCGAGAAGACCGCCTGGGCTCTCACGACCGATGAGTTCCCCGAAGCCGAGGAGGCCAAGCGCCGCGCCGACCGGGCACGCGACCAGCGTCCCGATCTCGCCGCGATGAGCGATGCCGAACTCGTCGAGCACGCTCGCTCGCTGCTCCCCGACCTCATCTACTGCTACGCCTATCACCCGGTCACCACGACGCTGTCGACGATGGGTCCGGCCGTGGCCGGTCAACTCCTCGAAACCATCGGCGAGGCAGACAAACTCGGCGATCTGCTCAGCGGACTGGGCGGCGTGGACTCGGCCGCCCCGTCGTATGCGATGTGGAAGCTCGGGCGCCTCGTCGCCGGTTCGTCCGAACTGACCGGGATCTTCGACGACGGACTCGCCTCCGCCCTCGACGCGATCACCGCGAGTGACTCCGCCGACGCCGCGAGGTTCCGAGAGGAGTTCGACGACTTCCTCTACCGCTACGGCTCGCGCGCACCGAACGAATGGGACATCCGATCGGACAGCTGGGAGACCAAACCCGTGCTGGCACTGATGGCCATCAACGGGATGCGCAACAGCCCGCCGGAGGCCGATCCCGAAGCGATCCTGCGCCGCAATCAGGACAAGCGTCTCGCCCTCACCGAGGACCTCGCCGCGAAGATGCCCGACGTGGAGTCGGCCACCGCGTTCCGCAACGCGGCGAAGTCGATCACCAAGTTCATGCCGTGGCGGGAGCGCACGAAGACCGCGTGCGTGAAGATCATGGGCGAGATGCGGGCCGCCCTCTACGAACTCGGACACCGGATGGTCGGACGCGGGATCATGGACGACCATCACGACATCACGATGCTCGTCGACGACGAGCTCGATCGCTTTGTCGCCGAACCCGAGTCGTTCGCGGACACCATCAAGGAGCGACGCGAGCAGTATCTCGCCCTGTTCGATCTGCAACCGCCGTTCTTCCTGTTCGAACCGCTCCCCCTCTCGCAGTGGCCCCGGCGCACCGGGCAGCGGGTGGACCCCGCGGTGCCCGGTGACGTCCTCTCCGGAGTCGGCGGCGCCCCGGGCGTCGCCCGGGGACGTGCGCGAATCCTGCACGACCCGTACGAGGCCGAGCAGCTGGAGGAAGGCGACATCCTCGTCGCACCGCAGACCGATCCCGCCTGGACGCCGTTGTTCGTCTTCGCGGGCGGTGTCGTCGTGAATGTCGGCGCGACGATCACCCACTCGTCCATCGTGTGTCGTGAGCTCGGAATCCCATGCGCCGTATCGGTTCAGGACGCGACGGCCCGCATCCCGGACGGCGCGATGATCGAGGTCGACGGCAACACCGGGTCGGTGACGATCCTCTGATGGCGATGACTGACGGCGCCCGCGGCACGACGATCGGGCTCGCCCTCCCCCAGCTCGGCGAGCACGTCGATGCCGCGGCCGTCCGCGACTTCGCGGTGGCCGCCGAGGAACTCGGATTCACCGGACTGTGGGCGCAGGAACACCTCTTCTACTCCGAGCAGAACGCGTCGGTCTACGGTGGCCGGCACACCACGGCGGTGCACCCCGCCTACCGTTCGGTGCTCGGGGCCACCGAGCTCATGGCATTCGTCGCGTCGTGCACCCGGCGGGCGCTGATCGGGAGCAGCATCCTGGTTGCCGGGTACCACCGTCCGGTCGAGCTCGCACAGCGTCTGGCCACTCTCGACGTGCTCTCCGGCGGACGTCTCGTCGCCGGGCTGGGCGTCGGCTGGTCCGACGAAGAACATCGACTCATGGACGTCGACCCCCGGACGCGCGGGCGCCGGATGGACGAACTCGTCCGCGCCGTCCAGGCGTGCTGGGGACCGGATCCCGTCGAGTTCGACGGGGAGTTCTTCACCATCCCGACCTCCACCGTGCGGCCGAAGCCGGTCCAGACACCACATCCGCCGCTGCTGTCCGGGCTGCGGTCGGAACGCGGTCTCGCCCGCACCGCGGCACTGTTCGACATCTGGAATCCCAGCAGCGGCACAGCCGAGGCCCTGCAAGCCCAGCTCGACGGGATGGCCGCGCAGCGTCCCGCCGGACGGGCCCCGGTCCGGCTGTTCCTGCGGTCCTACCTCCAGCGCCCCACCGACCCGGTGGGATCCGGCGGACAGGGCATCGACGGTGTGGCCGCCGATATCGCCACCGCGAAGGCGGTCGGTGCGGAACACTTCATCATCGAATGCAATTTCTCCGACGACATCCGGTCGCCGGAGGACTGGGCCACCATGCCCGAGCGGCTGGCGCCGCTGATCCAACTCGTGCGCGACGACAGCTCCGCGGTGCCCGACTCGTCGGGCGCCGCCCGGCCCCAGAAGGAGAACGCATCATGAAAGCTGCTGTCTGGGAGGGCAGTACACCGACACTCACCGTCGAGGAGATCCCGCGCCCGACGCCCCGTCGTGGCGAGATCCTGCTCAAGGTCACCGCGTGCGGGGTCTGTCACACCGACCTGCACGTACTGAAGTCCGAGGTGAACTTCCCCGCTCCCGCGGTCCTCGGCCACGAGGTCTCCGGCGTGGTCGAGGAACTCGGCGACGGCGTCGACACCCTCGCGGTGGGCGATCGGGTCGTGTGCAGCTTCATCACTCCGAGGTACCGAGGCGCCCCCGCATGGACGGATCGACGCTCATGTAGCGGTTCTCGACGAGGATCTGATCGCCCCGCAGGGGACCGACCTCGGTCTCGCGGACCTCGAAGTTCTCCGGTCTCGGCACACCGTCGTCGGGTCGCTTTCGGAGAAATACCGTTCGTGTGGTGGTTGCCACGCCGCTGGTCATGAGTTATCCGCCGCGGCCGGCAGTTCGAGGATGGTGACGGTGCCCTTCGACCCGTCGACCTCGACCAGCGTGCCGTCGGGAATACGGCGGGTCGCGGCGGGAACGCCGGCAGCACAGGGAATACCGAGCTCGCGGCTGACGATCATCGCATGTGACCCCATGGCGCCGACGTCGGTGATGGCGGCGGAGGACACCATGAACAGCGGCGTCCAGGACGGATCGGTCTGGGGCGCCACCAGCACTTCGTCCACCTCGAAACTGTCCAGATCTTCCATCGAGGTGATGGTGCGGGTGCGTCCCCGAACCACACCGGGCGATGCCCCGGACCCCTGCAGGACCTCGCCGGAGGTCACCCCGTCCACCTCGACCTGGTCCTTGCGACGCAGACTCGACAGCGGCGGCAGCGGCTCTCGGGTGTCGAGGAAGGTCGGCAGGTCCAGCCCGAACAGGCCCTTCCACGCGCGATGCCGTTCGGCGAGGGTGTCGGTGAGGGCGGACGGTTCACTGGCCAGGAGACCCAGCTCTTCGTCGACCGCCATGAAGACGTGGTCGGCGGAAGCCAGGTGTCCCTGTTCGTGGAGCCGTCGACCGAGCTCGGCCAAGGGCACCCGCGCCTCGTGCAAGACCTTGATGCAGTTGGTCTTCGCCCGTTCACGCCAGGCCGCGAACCGACGTGCCGAGGCGAGCGCGGCGTCGAGCGTCGCCCGGGCCTCCGCGTCGTCGCCGACGATCGCGCGTGCCCGCTCGAGCGCGGCATCGGTGTCTCCCGCATGCTCGGCGAGGCGGGCGGTCGGTGAGGCGGAGTCGTCCTGCAGGCGCAGACGGTCGATGAGCCCGAGCACCAGTTCCGGCTTGGTCTCCCACGATGTCGAACCGAGGTCCCATTCGTTCGGCCCCCGGTAGCCGAACTCGGCGAGGAAGTCGGCGAACGAGGCGTCGAACTTCGGGTCCACCCCGGCCACCCGAGCCGCGAGGCCCTCGATTCCCTGATCGAACGCCGCGGTCAGGCGCTCGTCGGCGCGAACCATCCGCCCCAACTCCCAGAGCGCGAACGACGGCAGTGCCGAATCGACGTCACCCGCCGAACCCACGAGGGTGACGACGAGGTCTTGATTGTCGGGCCCGAGAAGCTGACCGAGCACCGACGGGCCGACGGCCGCACCGTTGGTCGCCGCCACTTCACCACGCCATGCGGCGCGCTCGAGCGGCATGACCGACCGGGCGCGTGCGACGAGTGCAACCGGGGTCAGACTCGACAGATCGGGGCGTTCCGTGCGCAACTTGTCGGCCAGTTCACGGTCCTCGTCGAGTTCGGGGAAGGTCTCGGTCGACATGATCCAGGCATTCCGAGCGGCCAACCGGGCGCTGGCATCGGCATTCTCGTCATCGGGATGCCCGACGTACTCCGGGATGTTCGGATCGCCACCGTAGAACAGCTGGTCGACGAGCTCAACCGACAGGCCACCACGTATACCCACGAGCCGCGACATCGACAGATTGATGTACAGGTGTCCGTAGAAGATCCCCGACGATGCCGCCACGTCCGGCTTCTCCACCAGCGAGTAGCTGCCGTGGAAGGCGTAGCCGGCGTTCCACCCGGGCAGGATGTTCTGAATCCACCCGAGGTCGGCGCCCAGTGGTGTGATCGGATCGGACAGCACATCGCTGGCGTTGAGCCGCGTGTAGATGGGTAGGCGGGCACTCGGTTCGGTGTCGACCAACCAGCGCTGTTCGGACATGTCGTTCTCGTCTCTCCTGGGACCGCTCGGGATAGGCGGCCATAGTTTCTTCACAGGGTATACACGTGGGCTGTGATGTGTGACGCTCTACCTGCAAGACTGTAGGCGTTGGCAAGTAACTCGTCTCGGTCTCTCGTTCAGGAATCAAGGAGACGTTCGATGAAGTTGCAGGACAGAGTAGTTGCCGTCACCGGCGGGACCCAGGGAATCGGCCGCGGGATCGCCGAGGCCGCCCTCGCGGAGGGCGCGAAGGTCGCCCTCAACGGCCGATCCAAGGAGAAGGGCGATAAAGCTCTGGCCGATCTCGGCGTCGGCGACCAGGCCGCGTTCTTCCAGGGCGACGTGACCGTGCAGGCCGATGTCGAGGACTTCATCGAGCAGACGGTGGCGACTTTCGGCCGCATCGACGTCCTGGTGAACAACGCCGGCGGTGCGAACGATCTGCAGCCCACCGCGCAGCTGTCCGACGAGGAGTGGAACCTCGTGATGAACTGGAACCTGAACTCGAACTTCTGGGCGACTCGGCGCGCCCTCCAGCACATGATCCCCAACTCCTACGGACGGATCATCAACATCTCCTCGGTCGAGGGCAAGCAGGGCAAGCCGGTGTTCACCGCTTACGTCGCCGCCAAACACGCGATCAACGGGATGACGAAATCCATTGCGCGCGAGGTGGGTACACAGGGAATCACGGTCAACGCGATCTGCCCGGGGCTCGTGATCACCGACATCATCAAGAACAACGGCCCGCAGACCGCCGCGGCGATGGGCATGAGTTTCGAGGAGATGGTCGACCTGTTCTCACAGGAATCGTCCATCAAGCGCCCCAACACCGTCGAAGAGGTCGCCGCAATGGCGATGCTGCTCGCCTCCGATGCGGGCGCCGGCATCACCGGTGCCATCCTCAGCGTCGACGGTGGTACCGCGTCGTACTGATCGAGATCGTTGCTCCCTTATCCGAAAGAGCCATACACCCCTTGGTCCCTGAGGTGCGAGGAGCGCTAGCGACGAGCCACGAAGGGCCTGGTGAGGCCCTTGCGAGGCCCTTCGTGGCTCGCTTCGCTCGCACCTCAGGGAGCATGGAGTTTTGGCGCTCACGAGCGTCTTTCGTGGTCCACGACGGCCGCCAGGCCGCAGATGCTGAGGAGTGAGCTTGCGACCGTCACGAGGGGTCTCACCACCTCGGTCGCCGGACCCTTCGTGACGCGCCCTCCGCAAGCTCCGGGCGCTCCTCAGGGAGCAGAGGGGTGCCGCGCCTCAGGAGGTGTAAGTGTTTGGCCCTCAGAACGTCCCGCGTACCACCCACGCCACGCAGCGGCCGAGGATGGTCCGGTACTCCGGCACCTCCCAGCTCCCCCGGTCGACCCGTCCGAGATCGTCGATACCCAGGTCTTGGACATCGAACCGGCCGCGGCAGTGCCCGAGCGTGAAGTAGCAGACGGTTCCGGCGTCATGTCTCTTGAGATAGAGCACCGGCAGCGGATCGTCGGAGGTGGTGTGTCCCTCCGCGAAACCCGTTGACTCGCCGACAAACCGGGTGTGCGCGAGAACCTCGATCGGCTCGAACAGTTCGCTCACGTAGAGCTCGTCGACGGCATCGAAGGCCTCGACACCGACGACGAGCGGATGGTCGGGGTCGCTGATCTCGACCCGGTACGGCGCGATCGGTGGATGCCCGAGGAATTGACTGCCGACGAGCTGGGGCAACACACCCATGGTGCGTGGCGTGACGTACTTGCTCGGCGACCCGGGCGGCGTCGGCTCGATAGCGGAGTTGGTGGCGTGCAACGCCAGCCATCGACCGCCGCGCGCGAGGAACTCGGTGAGCGACCGCTGCGCGGCCTCGTCCGGAATCCGGTTGCACGTGTAGGTGATCAGCAGATCCGCGTCGTCGATGGCCGGGATCGCAACCGCGTAGTCGTCGAAGACTCGCGTTCGCACCACTTCGTGATCGGCCAGCAGCGTGAGGATCTGCAGTCTCGCGTAGTCGAAGTCGTGCCATTGCCCACCGCAGATGACGACCGCGTCGAGGCGGCCGGCGGGTCCGGACATGTCGCTCCTCGAGATCTCAGGCGTGTGCGTGCAGGGGTTTGCCCGCCAGCGCGAGGTGGGCTTCGCCGAGCGCCTCGGCCTGGGTCGGATGCGCGTGCACCAGGTTCGCGACGTCGTCGGCGGTCGCCTCCCAGTTGTAGATCAGCTGTGCCTCACCGATGAGCTCACCGACCCGATCACCGACGAGATGGATTCCCACGACGGGTCCGTCGGACCCGGCACGGACAAGCTTCACCCCACCCGGCGTCTGGAGGATGCGGCTCTTGCCGTTGCCACCCAGGTCGTAGATGGCGGTGGTGACGTCACCGTGCCGTTCGACGGCCTCGGCCTCGGTCAGCCCGATCGACGCAACCTCGGGGTGGGAGTAGGTGACGCGGGGAATCCCGCTGTCGGCGACCGGCACACAATCGAGGCCGGCCAGTTGCTCCGCCACGAAGATCCCGTTCGCGAACCCGCGATGGGCGAGCTGCGGTCCCGGCACGATGTCGCCGACCGCGTAAACGCCCGGCACAGTGGTCTGCAGCGCATCGTCGACCTCGACGAACCCGCGGTCGAGTCGGATGCCCGCCTCCTCGAGCCCGAGACCGGACGTCCGCGGACCACGCCCTACCGCCACCAGCAGGATGTCGGCGTTCAGCGACTCGGAGTCGCCGAGGTCGACGGTGACCCCGGCATCGGTCACGCGCGCGGCGGACAGCATGGCCGCGGTCCGAACCGTGATGCCGCGCTTGCGGAACGCTCGGGTCAACTGCTTCGACGACCACTCGTCCTCGGTCGGGACCAGTCGTGGTGCCGCCTCCACGACCGTGACCTCGACGCCGAGGGACGCCCAGAGACTGGCGAACTCGCAACCGATCACGCCGCCGCCCAGGACGATCGCCGACCTCGGGATCGAATCCAGCTCCAGCGCACGGTCGCTGGTCATGATCGGACCGCCGATGTCGATGCCCGGCAGGATCCGCGACTGCGATCCGGTGGCAAGGACAAGGGCCTCACCCCGGTGTCGCGAGGTCCCCCCGTCCGCGAGATCGACTGCGACCGTTCGGTCCCCGACGACGCGGCCGTGACCCCGCACCACGCGGATCGCCCGCGAGGCGATCAGTCCCTCGAGGCCGCGGTATAGACCGTCGACGACCTTCTGCTTGTACGCATGCACCGCGGTGATGTCGACACCGTCGAGCGAGGCCTTGATTCCGAAATCGGCTGCAGAGCGCACGGAGTCGACGATCTCCGCGGCATGCAGCAGCGCCTTGGTGGGGATACAACCGTTGTGCAGGCAGGTACCGCCGAGCTTGCCGGACTCCACCAGGACGACCGACATGCCGAGCTGCGCGGCGCGCAGGGCACACGAGTACCCGCCCGAACCGCCGCCGAGGACGACGACGTCGGCGGTCTCGGTGGAGTCCGCGCTCATCTCAGAAGTCGAATCGGTTGGTGAAGCCGCCGTCGACGACCAGGTTGGTGCCCGTGATGTGACCGGCGGCGGGCGACGCCAGGAACGTCACCGCGTTGGCGACATCCTGGGCGGCGGCCAGCTTGCCCAGCGCGGCGGACGACAGCGCCGCGTCATAGAGTTGCGGGCGCTGCTCCTTGATGGTGTCCCAGGGTCCGCCTTCGAAGTAGACCGGACCGGGCGACACCGCGTTGACGCGAATCCCCTTGGCTCCCAGGACACGTGCCTGCGCCGAGGAGTGCTGCAACACGGCGGCTTTGAGCGCGCCATAGCTGTTGGCGGTGGTGATCGGGCCGGCCTCGATGGCCGATGTCGTACTGATCGTGACGACCGACGCGGCCGAGCTCTTCTCCAGGTGCGGTGTGGCTGCCTCGATGAAGCCGACCAGGCTCATCAGATCGACGTTGAAGCTGTTCTCCCAGGCCTCGCGCCCCTTGCCGGTCATGGCCGATGCGTTCACGATGACGATGTCGATCCCGCCGAGCGACTCGGCCGCGTCGTCGACGAAGGACGTCACAGCCGCGTAGTCGCCGACATCGACGGACTTCCAGAACACCGTGCCGGACTCGGACAGCTCGTCGGCGACGGTCTTGAGTTGGGCTTCGCCGCGGGCGCAGATGCCCACCGATGCACCCTCGGCGAGGAGGGTCTTGGCGATGGCGAGGCCGATCCCCTTGCTCGCGCCGCTGATGAGGGCGCGCTTTCCGGTGAGGTCGAGATCCATGTCTGGTCCTTCTTCTTTCGGTCGTGCTGGCGGTTCGGGGCTGGTTGTTCTGGCGGGGTCGGACTAGAGGTTCATCGCGCCGACGGAGGTCTGGAAGTCGAGCACGTGTGTGAAGTCGTTGACGGACTGCACCGCACGGCGGGTGTCCGCGCCGCGCAACACGTTGACCGACGTGTGGTGAACGCGGACCGGCATGTCGAAACCGCTTCCGAGCGCGTCGGCGAGCACGGCATTGATCACCCCGCTGTGGCAGGTGACCACCACGCGCTCGCCGAGGTGCGCGTCGACGATCCGGCCGATCTCGCCGAGCACTCGCGCACGGAAGGCCACCGGGTCCTCCGCGTACGGGAACGGTTCGTAGCTGCGGGTCCTGATGTGTTCGCGGAAGATCCGGGATATCTCGTCGTGCGGAAGGGTCTCGAACGGCGATTCGTCGGCAGGGAAGGACTGCCACGGCTCGTACTCGGTCAGGGTGTCGCGGACGATCGGTTCCAGACCGTGATGGGCGGCGATGGCCCGGCCGGTGTCGAGGGCCCGGCGCAGCGGCGAACTGTAGACGGCATCAACGGTGTGGGTGGCGAGCCGGTCGGCCACGGCGCGCACCTGTCGCTGCCCGAGGTCGGACAGAGGCGGATCGACGGTCTCGGCTGCGCTGAGCTCCTTGCTCAGCGCCTGCTCGCCGTGGCGGATGAGCACGAGTTCGCACAGTCCGGCCAGCGGCGCGAACGGGTTGTCGAGATCGATCGAGCGCGCACGAGTCTGGTTGGGCACGGCTCCAGTGAACCACAAACTAGGTTCTCTATAAAGATACTATCGCGAACCGCCTGCTCAGGTGAACGATCACACGTCGAAGCTATAGGTTCGAGGGTGTCACATCACACGCTGGCGATGTCGGCGGCGAGCTCACGCACCTCGTCGGAGAAGCGCCGGCGCCCCAGGTTCGCGAGGACGACGTCCTCGGTGAGCCACGACGACGCGGACACCTCGAGGAGGCTGGACAGTGCCGTCGCCGCAGCGGCCTGCTTGGCCTTGGACGTGATGCGGTCCCGCACCCGCAACTCGGCGGAGAAGATCGCGAGCATCTCGAGACGCACTTCCCGGCGCAGCGCCTCGATCGACAGACTCCATCCGGGCGACCGCACGAAGTAGACCAGCGACGCCGCCCGGTGGGCGTCGGTCCATTCGAGGACCGAGATGATCACGTCTCCGAGCGAGGCGTCGGGATCGGCGTCGATCTCCGTGCGCAGTTGGGTGAGCATCTGCTCGGCGAAGATCCGCAGTCCGCCGAGGAGTACCTCCTCCTTGGAGGGATAGTGGTAATACACTGCCGCCGAGGTCATCTGCGCCTCAGCGGCGATGTCGGCGACGGTGACGTCCTCGATCGACCGCATCGAGTACAGGTGCATCGCCGCCTCGACGACGACGTCGCGTCGAGACGGCCGGTGCGCGGCCCGCTTCGCGCCGCTGCCGCCACTCGGAGCGCTCGCCGACGCGCGCCCGGCGTTGCGTCGGCCGGAAGTGCTTCGTCCTGAGGGATTCTTGCCCGCCATGCGATAGATCATGACAGCATCGGGGGCTGCCACGGGCTGTGCCATCCTGATGGCACGCCGTGAACGGAACCGGGAGGTCTGCGCCACGGCGGATCGGGACGGGGAGCACGGCGAGGAGGACGTATGGCGAGATCGAGGCGAGACAACGCCCGGCCGGCCGACGGCATGTCGGAGTCGGACGCCGACTGGCTCGGCTGGGATTCGACCCCGGCTGCCGACGACATCGCACTGGCGGCCGCGGATCCGGGGGCGGGCACCGGCCCACAGGAGGACGTCGATCCCGACGCCGCACCCGACATCTCGCCGGTGGAACACGAGGCCGGCGCCGAGGGCGCACCGCCGGACTCACCGGTCCAGAACGGAACGGGCGCCGGCAACGGCACGACCGCGCACCGTCCGTCGCGGCGGCATCTCATCGTGAAGGCCGCGGTTCGGGTGTTCTCGCGAAAGGGGTTCGCGGAGGCCTCCATCCAGGAGATCGCCACCGAGGCGGGAATGGTCCCGACCGCGGTCTACTATCACTTCGCCAGCAAAGAGGAGCTCTTCGAGAGCGCACTCGGCTATGCGATGGACGCGAGTTCGGCCGCGGCGCAGTCGGCTCGACCGGACGATGTGTCCGCGAGCGCGGACTCGTTCAAGGACGTCGTCGCCGCGGTCTGGGACTGGACCGCCGAGCACCCCAATTCCGCCCGCATGCTGTTCCTGCAGATGGCCGGCGGCGCGACCCCCGGGACCCGGCTGCTGACGAAGGAGTACGAGGAACGGCACATCCGACGTGCGTTCGACTACTTCCCGGCCGGTGAGGACCCGCCCAACCGGCGTGCGGCCACCGCACAGCACGCGGCGCGCACCCTCCGGGTCCGGACGATGATCGCGATGACCATCGCCATCCAACCCCTGCGTATCGAGGGTGGGCCGCTGTCGGACATCCCGGTCCCCAGTCTGCGCACCGCGACGACCGACGTCTGCACCAAGATGATCGAAGGCCGCTGACCCGAGCCGAGCCCGTCGAGTAACTTTATTTCCGAAACAGTTACTCCGATGAAGGTTGGACTCGAACATGCGCATCCTCGCGATCACCGGCGGCCACTCCTTCGACCGAGCCGCCTTCGCCGATCTCCTCGACGCCCTTCCCGGTGAGGTCACCTGGCGCGAACATCCCGACGCCGCGATCGGGCCCGACGACCTCGCCGACCACGACGTGTCCCTTCACTACGACATGCCGGGCACCCTGCCCGAACCGTACGACCCGCCGGAGTCGTTGCTGGACTGTCTGCGCGCGGCCCGCGAGACGGGGCACGGATACGTCGTCCTGCATTATGCGATCGCGAGCTGGGCCACTTGGGACGAGTGGTCGGAGTTCGTCGGCGGCCGCTACCTGTACCAGCCCGGAACCGTGCGCGGGGCACCGCGCCCCGACTCCGGCTATCGGCATGCGGTGGAGCAGCGGATCACCATCGAGGACAGCACCCACCCGGTGACCGCGGACCTGCCGGCACATCTCGACCTCGTCGACGAGACCTATCTCTGCGAGGTGTTCGAGGACTCCGTGACGCCGTTGCTGCGGACGAACGCACCGATGACCGACGACGTGCACTTCTCCACCGCACTGGCCATGTCCGGGCGGCGGGATGAACGGGAGGGGTGGCAGCACGCCGAAGGATCGTCGCTGGTCGGCTGGTGTCGCACCAACGGTGCATCCCGCCTGGTCTACCTCCAGCCCGGCGACACCGCGGCCACCCTCGCCCACCCGGACTATCGGTCCCTGATCGCCAACTCACTGCGGTGGGCAGCCCGTTCCATCTGAACTTTTTTTACAGCGAATACAGTTCGATGTGTTGCCGCTCACTCTCGGTGCTACAGTTAGTGAATACGCTGCCAAGTAAGAGGCGCGCCAGCCCCACCGAGGAGAACCCGATGCGTCAGATCCAGCATCCGATGAGTCGAGCCATCTACGAATTCGACGAGGACTTCAACGTCCTCGTGACCACCAAGGACGGCAAGACCGGCACCTTCGACCCCGAAGGCCGGTATCTGCACGGCGAAGTGAAATCCGTTGACCCGGAGATGGCCCGCTGGGTCGGTCTCGGTCCGCGCGAGCCCGTCCCCATCACCCAGAACCGTCGCTTCATGGGCGCTGCCAAGCTCCTGGAGAAGATGCAGGCGGACCGACTCGCCGACGAAGCCCGCAGCAATCGCCTGGCCGAAGGAGGCAAATTGTGACCGAGATCGACACACGCACCCCCGGATCGTCGGCATCCGACGACGAGCAGGCCGACTACGTCGCCAGCTACCAGCGACTGCTCGACACCGACACCCACCCGGTCCCGCAGGTCCTGCGGGAGGAGACCCACGACCTCTACGAGGATCAGAACTTCATCCCGGTCTCGCGGTACATCAGCCGCAAGTATCACGAGCTCGAGCGAGATCGTATGTGGTACAAGGTCTGGCAGATGGCGTGTCGTGAAGAGGAGATCCCCGAGCCCGGCGACACGCACATCTACGAGATCTGCGACAAGTCGATCCTCGTCGTGCGCGGCAAGGACATGTCCATCCGCGCGTTCTACAACTCGTGCCTGCACCGCGGCCGGATGCTCCGCGAGGAGAGCGGTCCCGCGGGCAACGACCTGCGTTGTCCGTTCCACGGCTTCTGCTGGAACCTGGACGGATCGCTGAAATCCATGACGTGCGAATGGGATTTCCCCCACGTCGACAAGGATGCGATGAACCTTCCGCAGGTCAAGGTGGACACCTGGGGCGGCTTCGTCTTCATCAACATGGACCCGCAGTCGGAGTCGCTTGCCAGCTTCCTCGGCGACCTGGGCAAGCACTTCGAGGCCTGGCCGCTGGAGGATCGCTACATCCAGGCGCACGTCGCGAAGGTCATCGACGCGAACTGGAAGATCGCCCAGGAGGCGTTCTCGGAGGCCTTCCACGTCATCACCACCCACCCGCAACGTGTTGTGGGAACCGGGGATTCGAACAGCCAGTACGACTCGTGGGGCAACTTCAACCGCGGGATCACCGCCAACGGCGTGCCCAGCCCGCACATCAAGTTCACCCCGAGCGAGCAGGAGATGTTCGACTCGATGGTGGATGCGCGCATCGACGAGGACCCGATGGTCACCCTGCCCGACGGTGTCACCGCGCGCGAGATGTCCGGCCTGCTCGCCCGCGAGGGGCTCCGCGACGTCATCGGTGATGTCAAGGCGGACAACATGTCCGACGCCGAGTCACTCGACAGCATCTACTACACGGTGTTCCCGAACTTCCATCCGTGGGGTGCTTACCAGCGCATCGTCTACCGGTTCCGGCCCAACGGCGACGACCACAACACGTCGATCATGGACGTCTACCTGCTGGCGCCGTTCACCGGGCCGCGTCCGCCGGCCGCCAAGGTGCAGTGGCTGACGCCCGAACAGACCTGGATCGACGCCACGGTCCTCGGCAGCTCGGCCCGCGTGTTCGACCAGGACGCGTACAACATGCCGAAGGTGCACCGCGGCCTGAAGACCACCACCCAGAAGTACCTGCCGATGGCGGCGTACCAGGAACTCAAGATCCGCCACATGCACCACCTGCTCGCGAAGTGGGTGGGCGAGGAAGTCGACTGATCCCCCCGTCGTCGATGATCTCGACTCGGCGCTGCGACTTCGGATGAAGCCGCAGCGCCGACTTCGTTCTGTACCCGTCGACTGTGCACCCCCGCTGGTTGAGCTGCCCCCACTGGTCGAGCTGCCCCCCGTTGGTTGAGCCGCCCCTCGCTGGTTGAGCTCCCCCCCGCTGGTTGAGCTGCCCCCCGCTGGTTGAGCTTGTCGAAACCACTCCCTGCTGATCGGCATGATGGTGGGTGTGTTGATGATGACGCTCGTGCTCGTCGTCGGGGCCGCGGCGGCCGGGTGCGCGATGACGGCGGCGTACGTCTACCTGCGGCCCGGTGACGACCATGTGCGCACCGAACGGCTCGCCCGGCGGTGGCTGATCGTGACGGCGGTCCTCGGTGTCACCGCGCTCTGCCTGCGATTCGGGTGGCTGTTGCTGAGTTGAGATCCAGTACGTAGGCCACGCAGCGCAAAATGCGGGATCCGTGTCGGAAACCGTTACGTATCCCTCACTCTGTTCTGCTGAGGCATACGATGCCGAGCAGTACCCGACCCACGGATTCGGAGTCATGATGCGACTGGGACTACACGCGCTGGGCATCGGGACCGGGGCACGCCGCGACATCATCGACGCCGTGGCCCGCGAAGCCGAGGCACGTGGTTTCCGCACACTGTGGTGCGGCGAGCATGTCGTGATGGTCGACGACCCGGCGTCGCCGTACCCGTACACCCCCGACAAGAAGATCGCGGTTCCCGCCGAAGCGGACTGGCTCGACCCGACGATCGCCCTCTCCTTCGCCGCCGCGGCCACCACCACGATCCGGCTCGCCACCGGGGTGCTGCTGCTCCCCGAACACAACCCGATCATCATGGCCAAACAGGCCGCGTCGCTCGACCTTCTCAGCGGGGGACGAGTGACCCTTGGCGTGGGGATCGGTTGGTCCCGTGAGGAATTCGACGCACTGGGGGTGCCGTTCGCCCGACGAGGTGCCCGGACCGACGCCTACGTGGACGCGATGCGCGTGCTCTGGCGCGACGAGATGGCCACCTACCACTCGGAATTCGTTGCCTTCGAGAACATCCGGGTGAATCCGAAGCCGGCGGCCGGCCGTATCCCGTTCGTCGTGGGCGGCAACAGCGACCGGGCGCTGCGCCGGGTCGTCGACTGGGGCGACGGCTGGTACGGATTCAACCTCGACGACGTCGACGCGGTGGCTGATCGGATCCGCACGATCGACCGGTTCTGCCAGGAGAGCGGACGGGACCGTTCTGATCTCGACATCGCGGTCGCGCTGCGGAATCCGGCTCCCACGGACCGCGCCGGTCTCGACGCTCTCGGCGTCGACGAACTGGTGCTGGTGGAGTCACCGCCCGCGAATTCCGATGCGGTGCCGGGATGGTTGGACGAGCTGGCGGACCGCTGGGCGGTCTGAGGCGGACGGAACTAGCGCGACCACCGTTCCGGCTCCTCACGCAACAGAGGCGCACGCACCTTGCGGCGATAGCGGTAGATCTGGACCGCGCCCAGCCCCCAGAGCATGAACTGCGCCGACATCGCCCAGGTGAACGCCTCCGGCGGATATCCCTGGACCCCGTCCGGGGTTCGCCAGTCGAGGATGAGACCGATGAGCCCTGCGAGGATCAAGCTGGCAATGAACCCCGCCTGGTTGATGATCCCGGTGGCCGTGCCCGCCCGCGATGCCGGATTGGAGGTGCGGCCGACATCGAAACCGATCATCGACGCCGGACCGCCCATTCCACAGACCACCACCAAGAGCACGAGGAGCGCGAACGGCGCGCCGCCGGGCCACGCCAGTACCACCGTCCAGGTGGCCGCGATTCCGGCGAGCACCGCCAACACCAGCGTCGACCTGTGCCACGGCCACCGGGTGATCAGCCCCGCGAAGATCGGGCCGAACGCCATGATGGCGAACACCATGATCGTCAGGAGCAGGCCCGCCGCACCGGCGCTCATCCCCTCGCCCTCGACGAAGAAGGGGTAGCCCCACAACAAGCCCAGGACGGTGGCGCTGAAGTGGGTCGAGAAGTGCATCCAGAAACCCAGTCGGGTGCCGGGGTGATCCCACGACTCGCGAAGGTTTCGCCGGATACCGGTCAACCCGAGCATCGGTCCCGACACCGACCGGACCGCCGCGGAATCGCGCACGACGACCAGTGCGACCACGAGCAGAACGGCGCCGATCCCAGCGGTGGCCAGGTACGCGCGACTCCATCCGAAGGTGGACAGTGCCCAGGTCATCGGTATGGCGGCCGTGACCGCGCCGAGTTGGCCGAGCACGCCGGTGAGCTGCGTGATCAGCGGGATCCGCCGCGCCGGGAACCAGCTCGTCACCAGTCGCAGGACACACACGAAGGTCATGGCGTCGCCGACCCCGAGGAAGAACCGCGACGACAGCGCCCACGTGTAGTTGTCCGCGAACGCGAAGCTGATCTGGGCAAGCGTGAGAATCAGCGTTCCGCTGAGGAGTACCCGACGCGGACCGAACCGGTCGACGACGAGCCCGACCGGCACCTGCATCAGCGCGTACACCAGCAGCTGGAGCACGACGAAAGTCGACAACTGCGAAGCGCTGATCTCGAAACGCTCGGCAGCCAGCAGGCCGGCAACGGCCAATGAGGAGCGCTGCAGCACCGCAACGAAGTAGACCGCGACCCCGACGACCCAGATGGTCATCGCCTGCCGCGAACTGACCGGCGAGGTCATCGTTGGGCCTCGCCGTCCGGTCCCACCGACAAAACTCTTTCGATCACCTAACTATTGTCCGGTACGGGGTGTGGGACCTTGTCCGGGCCCCGCTTTGAGCGCGATCAAGACTCTAGAGTGAGGTATCTGTACCGGAAACCGAGACGAATCCCGCACTCTGCGCGGTCGACTACCCCCGCGCCATGTCCACGAACCGACTCAGATGTAGCTGGTGCGCAACGGTAATGGTGGCAGTGGGCCCATTACGGTGCTTGCCGACGATGATGTCGGCCTCGCCCGCGCGCGGGTCGTCACGCTCGATGGAGTCGGGGCGGTGCAGCAGGATGACCATGTCGGCGTCCTGCTCCAGCGAGCCGGACTCACGGAGGTCCGACACCTGGGGCTTCTTGTCGGTACGTTGCTCCGGACCACGGTTGAGCTGACTGATCGCGATCACCGGGACCTCGAGTTCCTTCGCCAGCAGCTTCAACTGGCGGGAGAACTCCGACACCTCCTGCTGCCGGGACTCGACCTTCTTACCCGACGTCATCAGCTGCATGTAGTCCACCGCAACGACTTTCAGGTCGTGTCGCTGCTTGAGACGGCGCGCCTTGGCGCGGATCTCCATCATCGTGAGGTTGGGTGAGTCGTCGATGAAGAACGGCGCCTCCGAGATCTCACCCATTCGACGTGCGAGCCGTGTCCAGTCGTCGTCGCTCATGGTGCCGGCACGCATGTCGGCGAGCTTGATCTTCGCCTCCGCCGACAGTAGGCGCATGACGATCTCGGTCTTGCTCATCTCCAGCGAGAACATGGCGGCGGTCAGACCGTGTCCGATGGCCGCGGAGCGCAGGAAGTCCATCGCCAGGGTCGAGTTGTGCGTCGGGACCATCGCTTCACCCGCGAGATACAGGTGGTCGGCGTTGTCGACCTGGACGCAGCGCACCGGGACCGGGTCGACGGGGCGAACGGCGACGACGCGTCGGACACCGGCCCGGCGACGCAGCTCCTTGTGCCGAATCGCCTTGTGGTGCACGGTGAACACGTCTTCGTCGGCGTCGACGCGCAACCACCCCGTGGCCGACCGCTTGTAGTTGAAACCGAGCCCTGCCACGAGGTCGGCGACGACCGCCGTCATGTGCCGCGTCGCGGCGGGCACGGTGATCCAGCCGTCGTCGTCCACCGAGGCACGGGCATCCAGCAACCCCGCGAGCAGGGCACGACGCTGCGCGATCGAACCACGGAGATACTCGTACGGAATCCGGCCACCGAGGTCCGCCATCAGCGTCATGACGTCGACCGGGCCCTCCGCGTCGATGCGCATGCTGATCTCGGGATCGTCGAAGGCCATCCCGGCCAGCGCCGCCACCGTGTACGGGCCGTACGCGAACCGCTTGCGCGGCAACTCGAGCGGCGCGGTGTTGCGCACGACCGCGCAGCCGACGTGCGCCCGCAGGCCGGCGGTCGTGATGACCCGCCGCTCGCCGTCGATCTCGGCCGCCCACTGGTGTTGCTCGTCGGCGACGATCGTCGCGCCGTCGTTGAATTCGATTTCGTAGCAGGGCCGTTCGGTCATCACCTCGGTGGCGGCGACGACCCGGGTGGGCCGGCCGTGGGCATCGAGCAGGAGATCGCCGACCCCGACCTTGCCCATCGTGGTCCAGCCGGTGGGCGTCGGCAGCGGGGTGTCGAGCGCGAGCGCCTTGCCGACACCAGGACGTGCGGCGACGATGATCATCTGACCGGGGTGGAGCCCGTTGGTGAGCTTGTCGAAATCGGCGAAGCCGGTCGGGACACCGAGCGAGATGCCGCCTCGCGACGCGATGGAGTCGATCTCGTCCATCGTCGGCTGCAAGAGATCCTCGAGCGGGACATAGTCCTCGGCGGTGCGCTTCTCGGTGACCTCGTACACCTCGGCCTGGGCGCGGTCGACCACCTCGGCGACATCCTGCCCGTCGGCGCCGGCATAGCCGTACTGGACGATGCGTGTGCCGGCCTCCACGAGTCGACGCAGCAATGCCTTCTCGGCGACGATCTCGGCGTAGTAGCCGGCGTTCGCGGCGGTGGGCACCGTGGAGATCAGCGTGTGCAGGTACGGCGCACCACCGATGCGCTTGAGCTCGCCCGCCCGCTCGAGTTCCGCGGCGACCGTCACCGCGTCGGCGGGCTCGCCTTTCGAGTACAGGGTGAGGATCGCCTCGAAGACCGCCTGATGGGCCGGACGGTAGAAGTCGCCGGTGCGGATCTTCTCGACGACGTCGGCGACCGCGTCCTTGGACAGCAACATGCCACCGAGCACCGATTGCTCGGCGGCGAGGTCCTGCGGGGGCTGCCTACCGAAGTCCTCGGCGGGGATCTCGTCTTCCCGGCCTCGCCCTCCGGCGGCGGGGCCGCGCCCGCGGTCATCCACAACAGCCACGCGTGTCAAACCTCTCGCAACGTTCGATCCCACCCGACATCGAATGAGTACGACTCTGAGTCTGGTGTCGGCCCCGGTAGGCCACGTCGCGAGTCCCCGGTGTCGACGTCGTGTTCTGGTCAGTCTCTTCCTATCGGGTGGCACCGACAGCCAAGTGTCGTGTGCGCCGAGACGGGCGGAGACGCTGAGGCGTGACACTAGGACGTCTGCGACCGCTACTCAAACCGACCTGTTGACGGATCTGGGGAACACTTGTGGACGGTGTGTGAGTTGCGCGGGGACGAGTTGTGCAGCCTTTGTGGACAACCTGAGGAATCAGGGTGTGAACAACACAGTTTTAGCAGGTCAGCGCCCTCACTAATTTCCACAATCAAGTAATTGGAAATCGTTTGGACTTCTTCGGCGCGTCGTCTTGCGGGCGTGTTGCGGACACCTGTTCAACTCCCCGTGGCGAATATTCGGGTGAACATCCGGTGTGGTCTGCGTTACACCTGGCCAGACGGGCGGGCGACGCCGCTTCGCACGATTCTGCGGCGATCGCCGAACGACGCCCCTTCGGGTGTGATGCAATGTCGATCGTGTCGAGGTTGGGGTTGAGGTCCGTCGTCGTCCGTCGTGCGGTCACCGTGCTGGCGGCCGTGACCGCTGCCGCCGGGCTGGCGGTGGCCCCGCCGACGTCCGCCGCGCCAGGCCCCTCGATGCCCCTCGAGTTCGATCTGTCGCGTTATCAGCCGGTCGCCCCCACGACCTTCCGATCGCTGGCCTATGTCGACAACGGACGGTCTTTCTTCACCACCGGTAGGTGGGTGTGCGAGATCGGTCCCGGCTACCGTTACGTCGGCTGCGCGGGCCGTCCCGCGACCGCCCCGCCGAACGCGACCGGCGCGGTGATCTCCGATGATCAGCAGGGCCCGTGGTGGGCGCGTGCCGATCAGACCTACCGGTTCGGCCCGGAGAGCGGCTTCCGGCCACCGGTCCTCGGTGTCGGCAAACGGGTCACCATCGAAGGCGTCACGTGCACCGTGCCCCGTCGCGACACCGTCGCCTGCCGCACCGGCGACCGCGCTCTCATCTTCACGCCCGCCTGGCACAAGTTCTTCTTCCCGTCCTGGGACACCCTCGGTCCGGGCAACAACGCGGTCGACCACAGCGCCAACCCGGCACCGCAGTACCTTCCGCCGCGACTGCAGTACTGGAACCAGCTGCCGGCCAGTCCGCCTGCGCCGAAATAGGGGCTCAGCGGAGGCGCTCAACAGACACGACAAGGCCGGGTGGAGGATCTCCACCCGGCCTTGTGTATGTAGAACGCTGAGGTCAGCTCGCGGCGACGACGGCGAGCTGGACGGTCGCCGAGACCTGCGGGTGCAGGTTGACGACGACCGGGTAGCTACCGGTGGCCTTGATGTGCCCCTTGGGCAGCTCGACGCTGCGCTTGTCGAGGGTCGGACCGCCCGCGGTCTTGATGGCACCGGCGACGTCTGCCGCGGTGACCGAACCGAAGAGCTTGCCCGAGTCGTGGGTCTTCACGTCCAGCGAGACGTCGGCGAGGCCCTCGAGGGCCTGCTTCAGCTCGTTGGCGTGCTCGAGACCGCGGACCTCGCGGGCCTCCTGTGCCCGACGGATGCCTTCGACCTGCTTCTCGGCGCCGCGGGTGGCCTTGATGGCCAGGCCGCGGGGCAGCAGGTAGTTGCGGCCGTAGCCGTCCTTGACCACGACGATGTCGCCGGCTTCGCCGAGGTTCTCCACGGCGGCGGTGAGGATGAGCTTCATGTCAACTGATCCTTCCGCTTATCGGCTGGTCGAGGTGAAGGGCAGCAGGGCCACCTCACGCGAGTTCTTCACTGCCACAGCGACGTCGCGCTGATGCTGCACGCAGTTACCGGTCACGCGACGCGACCGGATCTTGCCCCGGTCGGACAGGAAACGACGCAGCAGCGCGGTGTCCTTGTAGTCGATGACGGCCTTCTTGTCCTTGCAGAAGCTGCACGCCTTGGTCTTGGTGACCTTCTCGACGCGAGGCTTCCGGCTCGGCTTTGCCTTTGCCATGTGTGTGTTGCTCCAGTCAATGCTGTCGGGGACGGTCGCTGCCGTTCCCGGGCTGTTCGGGGCGGATCATCGTGCCCCGACCGATATCAGAAAGGTGGTTCGTCGTCCCCGCCGCCGAACGATCCCCCGCTGTTGCTGGCAGGCGCGCTGCCCCAGGGATCGTCGGCAACCTGCTGGTTCGAACCACCGCCGCGGCCACCGCCGCCGCCCGATCCGAATCCACCGCCGCCACCGCCACCGCCGCGCGAGGCCCGATTGACCTTGGCGGTGGCGTAGCGCAGCGAGGGGCCGATCTCGTCGACCTCGAGTTCCACGACCGTGCGTCGTTCACCCTCTTTGGTTTCGTAGGACCGCTGCTTGAGCCGTCCCTGCACGATCACCCGGGAGCCCTTGGTCAGGCTTTCGGTCACGTTCTCCGCGGCGTCGCGCCAGATGTTGCAGCGGAGGAACAGCGCTTCGCCGTCCTTCCACTCGTTGGTCTGGCGGTCGAAGGTGCGCGGGGTGGAAGCCACCGTGAAGTTGGCAACCGCTGCGCCGGACGGCGTGAACCGCAATTCCGGGTCGGCGGTCAGATTGCCGATGACGGTGATGACCGTGTCGCCTGCCATGTGTGTTTCCCCTCGGGTCGTTGGTGGGCACTCGCTGATCGACATGCACCGGATTCTGGGCTCAACCCTAGAACCCGGTACCGACGTCTTCACACGATCAAGAAACCCTGTGGATTACTTCCGCAGGACCTTGGTGCGCAGAACCGACTCGTTCAGCTTCAGCTGACGATCGAGCTCGGAGACCGTGGCGGGCTCGGCATTGAGATCGATGACGGCGTAGATGCCCTCGTTGTGCTTGAGGATCTCGTAGGCGAGTCGGCGCTTGCCCCAGATGTCGACGCCGTCCACCGAACCGCCGTCCTTACGGACAACGTTGAGGAAAGTATCGAGTGAGGGTGCGACGGTGCGCTCGTCCAGATTCGGATCGAGGATGACCATCAATTCGTAGTGACGCATAAGACCACATCACCTCCTATGGGCTAGGTCGGCCACGGACTGTCCGTGGCAGGAGGGTCGCCTGCGTCGGCAACCGGTCCAAGATACATGACCTGCCCGTTCGCAGAGAAATCCGTGGTCGCGGGCCGCCTCGGCGACACATCATGGGACCACCTACGCTGTTGCCCATGTCGGAGCGGCGGACAACCCCGGGCCGGTGGTCGGCGCGGCTCTCCGGCCGTGGTGAGACGGCCGTGATCGTCCTCGTCTCGGTGTTGGCGACAGCCGCGACGATGTTCTGGAGTTTCCAGGCGAAGCTGCGGTGCGGCGGCGCCCCGTTCGATGCACTCGGACGTAGCGACAACTGGCCGACCGGCGATCCGGACGCGGTGATCCCCTGCTACTCGGACCTGATGTATCTCTGGCTCGGTCGCGACATCAACACCCACGTCTTTCCCTACATCCACGGTGGGATCACATCGGACGGCACCCTGTTCGGTGGCGTCGTCGAATATCCGGTCCTCTCCGGCGTGCTCATGTTCGCCGGTGCGGTCGGCGCCGACACCGACACCGAGTTCTTCACCCAGTCCGCGCTCCTGTTGGCGCCGTTCGGTTTCGCGATCACCGTGCTGCTCGCATCGATGGTGCGCTGGTGGGCGTTGCTCTGGGCCGCAACACCTCCGCTGGTGCTGTACTCCTTCCACAACTGGGAACTCCCGGTCGTTGCCACCGCCGTCGGGGCCGTCGCCGTGATGGCATGGGGCGCGTCGGTCCACCCCGTAACCCGTGGACGACGACTGCCGCTTCGTACGAGCGCGGTGATCGCGGCGGTTCTGCTCGCGATCGGATTCTGCCTCAAGCTCTACCCGGGGATCTTCGTATTACCTTTGGCGGCATACGTTCTCACCCGCGGAGCCGGCGGAGCGCGCATGGTCGAACGACGACGAGACGCCCGCGGCGGTCTCGACTGGACGGGCGCCGGTTGGGTAGCGGGCGCTGCCGTCGTGACCGTGGTCGCGATCCAGTTGCCGTTCATGGTGCTCGGATTCGACGGGTGGAAGGCGGCGCTGTCGTTCCAGAGTCGACGACGAGCCGACGTCGACACCAATTCCATCTGGTACTGGGGGCTGCGCTATCTCACCGGGACCGGTGACACCTACCACTCGCTGGTCAGTGTGCTGTCGCCGCTGCTGATCCTCACGACGTTCGGGGTCGCGATGTACCTCGGGTGGCGCCGCTTCGACCGCGTCGACACCTTCCCCTGGATCGGCGTGAGCGGCGCGATGCTCGCGGGTTTCATGCTGTTCCACAAGGTCCACTCCCCGCAGTACACGCTCTGGATCCTGCCGTTCTTCGTTCTGATGAAGGTCCGGTGGTCGGTGATCCTGACGTATCTGCTCACCGACCTCGCCCTCGACCTGACGATTTTCCGGCTGTTCCCGATCCGCGATGCCGGCGAGCCGCTGCCGTGGTGGATCGTCACCGGCGTCGCCGGTTCGGTGTGGGTGCACGCCGCCCTGCTGGCCTACCTGATCGTGACCCTCCCGCGGACCCCGCTCCGGGAACCGTTGGCCTCCAGGGTGGCCGCACACGTGCACGATGCCACCGATCAGGGGTCCGCTGACGCACCCCGGCACCCCGCCGCGAGACGCGATGGCGAGAGGCTCGTCATGAGTTCCTGGTTGGCGACCGGCCCCCTGGTGCACGGACGAGTCACGTTGCGACCGATCAGCATCGAGGACATCGGACCGTTGGCGCGCGTGGTCGACGACCCGACCCGATTCCGGTGGGTCCCCGGAGTGCCGACGGACGAGGACAGCGCCCGTCGGTTCGTCGACTCGGCGCTCCGGTCCCGGGTGGCGTTCGCCGTGGTCGACAACACCGACGGCAGTGTCGTCGGGTCGACGAGTTTCTACGACATCGACGAGGCCAACCGGGCCGCGTGCATCGGGTACACCTTCTACAGCGAACGCGTCCAGGGAACCGCGGTGAACCCCACCGCCAAGTTCCTGCTGATGCGCCATGCGTTCGAGGAGCGCGGCGCCGTCCGCCTCACCTGGCACACCCACGAGAACAACACTCAGTCCCGCGCCGCGATCACCAAACTGGGTGCCAACTTCGAGGGTCTGCTGCGCAAGCACCGCCGATTCGGCGACGGCTGGCGCACGACAGCCTTGTACGCGATGACCGACGACGAGTGGCCGTCGGCGAGAGATCGCCTGTTACAACGAATCTCTGTCTGAGGCCTAGGGATTCGCGGTGTGCTCGGGATGGCCCTGGGTGCGCCGGTCTTCCTTCATCCGCGCCTCGTGCACGTGTCGCTGGCCGTCGGTCAGGTCGGCTCGAACCCGGTTGACGTACTCACGCAACGGGCCCCAGTAGGTGTCGTCGAATTCCTCGACGACCTGGAATGTCCAGCGCCCCTCGAGAACGTTGCGACCCACCAACTCGGTGGACAGCTCGTCGGCGAACTCCCCGTGTCCGGCCTTTCGTAATTCGTCCACTGCTTCCCCGAGCAGCAGATCGCCGCGTCCGATGAGTTGGTGGAACGAA
Organism: Gordonia sp. UCD-TK1; assembly: GCF_001691435.1. Lineage (NCBI taxonomy): Bacteria > Bacillati > Actinomycetota > Actinomycetes > Mycobacteriales > Gordoniaceae > Gordonia > Gordonia sp. UCD-TK1. The sequence goes on from NZ_LZMP01000004.1 coordinate 101,949, forward strand.
TAGAGGTGGCCGCGGGCGCGCTCGATGTACTCGAGCGCCTCCCCCACCTTGCCGACCGCTTCCGCGGTGTCGTCCGAGATGTGTGGTGCGGTATCCGACATGATCCGTCATTACCCACCGGAGCGGTCACCCAACCGTCAGTACTCCCCGTGGTAGGAGTGCCGGTAGCGATCGCCCTCGAGCGACGCCCTGATCTCACCGACCTCGCCTCCTAGTGCGGTGTTGATCTTGTGCCCCAGCCGCTCGAACTCCTCGTGTGCGGCAGCCGATCTGGAGGTGAGCGCGGCGAGCGTGGACAGCCAGCGGTGTACGGCGCGCAGGTCGTCCGTCGTCAACGGTCCCCTCACCCAGTTCTCGCGTTCCCACGTCTGTCGTTCCCATGCCTGCCACGGATGATCCCAGCCGCTCGGCGGCGAGATGGCGAAGAGGCCCCGCACGATGACGTCGTTGCGGTCGATGCCCGCATCCGCACGCCACCCGTCGACGACCCTCGAGTAGGCGACGTAATCGGCCGCGGTCCACGTCGACTCGCGAAGGTCCCGCCAGCCGGCACGGCGCAGCGACCTGGCCACTTTGCTCTCGAGGACCGGACTCGGATGTTTCGGCTCCCCGGCGCCCGCGAAGTAGAGAAACCAGGTGAAACCGGCCGGACCCAGACGCTCGATCATGTTGCCGCCCTTGTCGGGCCGAAGCATCGCATACGCCGCGCCGGGCTCCTCGCGGCCCGTCTCGGCCGCGTCTCTCAGCAGCCCGCCGAGGTACTTCCGGTCGGCGGACACCGCGGCGATCCGCTTCTTGCCGTCGGAGGTGCGGCGGCCGAGACAGAACGCGACGACGTTCCACAGCAACGCAATCGCGTCGTCGGGCGAGTCGGTGGCCCGAGACCCCAGCGCGAACAGGTCTGCTCTGCTGATCTTGTTGCCGAGCAACGAATCCGGGAGCCCGTGTTCGGCGAGCGCGTCCGTCCACCACTGCCGGTCGACGGCGACGGTGTCGGAGTGCAGTTCGGCGGCCCGGTCGCCCGCCGAGAGCCAGTCGGTGAGATCGTCGGGGAGAGCGAGTGTGGTGTGCTTCATGGTCGTTTGGACGCAGCGGGGCCCGGTTCGGTTCCGTCGCGTTCGGTGACCGTCATCCGCCCACCGGGGCCGGTTCCCGAGGACCATCCGCCGTGCCGAGCGTCCTCGCCCGGCGGCCGATCCGGTCGGGAGCACCGTCGAGGACACCACCGGCCGGGTCGTCGTACCATCGGCCGTCGTTCCCGCGGCGGACGAGGTCGTCGCGCGGATGCCAGATCTGCCAGAGGACGACGGCACAGAGGACCAGCACCATCAGTCCGCGGAGCACGACGGCTGCGGTGAACCACTGGTCGGGAAGCCAGCGACGTTCGGCCTCGAGGAACAGACTCATCCGCGGCACCCAGATCAGGGCGTCGAGCGTCATCCAGGCCAGCAGCAGTCGAGTATGTGGAATGGCAAGCACGGCAAGCGGAACCAGCCACAGCGAGTACTGGGGACTCCACACCTTGTTCACCAGCAGGAAGCCCGCCACCGCGAGAAAGGTCAGTTGGGCCACGCGGGGTCGGTGCGGCGCGAGGATTCCGATCGCGGCCACCGCCGCGATCACGGCGACCGTCAGACCCACCGACAACGCGTTCAGATAACCGATGTTCCATGTGAAACCAGCCGAGTCGGCCACGATCCGGTAGATGGTGTCGGGGTCCGCCGACCGATCGCCGTTGAATCGGAAGAACTCCCACCACCCCGTCGGGTACGGGATCAGGATCGGCAGGTTGACCGCCAGCCAGGCGCCGATCGCCGTCGCAGCCGTGATCCCGAACTCGCGGACTCTCCCGCTGCGCAGACAGAGCGCACCCAGCACCACCAACAGGAGTGCGGGATACAGCTTCGCGGCCGCGCCGAGCCCGATGAACAGGCCGGCCACCCAGAACTTCTCCCGCGACCAGGCCAGCAGGGCCACCGCGACGGCCGCGGTGGCGATGGCGTCGAAGTTGGTGAACGCGTGGACGACGACGAGGGGGGACAGCGCCACCAGCCATACCGTCCACATGCGGGTTCGCGCGGTGAGGGCCGTCGCCCAGACGGTCACGAGCCAGAACGCCGCCAACGCCAGGGCGGCGATGGTGAAGAACAGCACGACGTCGAGCGCGCCGGGGACACCCCAGTTGGCCTCGGCCCAGACCCAGCCCTGCGTCAGCTGCGCCGCGCCGTACATGAACATCCCGGTGACGACCGGATACTCCATGTACCGCTTGATGGTCTCGCCTTCGGAGCCCTCCTGGAACCAGAAGTCGCGGTAGGGCAGCGCTCCCCGGTTGAGGCGTTCCGCCCCGAACAGGCTGATCACGTCGGAGTAGCAGAGGTTGGTGAACTGACGCTGATCGTCCCAGTCGAGCCGCATCTCGGCGCTCGCGCCGGCGGCCCCGGAGTCGGCCGGCGCCTGTTGCAGGCACCCGGCCTTGCCGAACCAGCCGAGCGCGAGTCCGCACAACGCGAGCGCGAAGAGCACCCGCAGCGGAGTCAGATGCCGGCCGCGCCCGATGACGGCGTGCGCCCCGACCGGCCCGCCGACGAGCGAACTCGCCTCTCGCACCAGACCGTCCGTGCGCGTCGGCAAGATGCGTGTATCGTCGACACGCTGATCGCTCGCCAGTGGTGCAGGGCTGTCCCAGACGGGTTCAGAGCCGCTCGCCGCGGAGTCGGCCGGGTCCGGGTCAGCCGATGGGCGGTTCAGGGACTCCTCCGCCACCGTCTCCACCGCCGCCGGGTATCCCGCCGAGGTCGCCACCGTCGCCACCGCCGGTGTCGCCACCACCGTCGCCACCACCGGGGCTGTTCCCGCCGCCGGCGCCACCACCGCCGCCGTTGCGCGGAGCGCCCGGGATCGGGATCGTCACGCCTGGTGCGAGGGTGAGGTTGCCGTCACCGCCCTGGTCGGGGATGTCGAAATTCGGTATGGAAGGCCCACGCCGGGGCTGCGACGGCGCGTACGTGGTGGCCGGTGCCTCATACGGCACGCCCGCCACGCCGCCGACCGATTCCGGCTCCGGGAACTGCTTGATCTCCTTGCCCTCGAGCGCAGCATCCATCGCCGACTTCCAGATCGACGACGGCAGGCCGCTGCCGTAGATCGACGCGCCGTTGTAGTTCGTCAGGGCTGTGCCGTCGCTGGTGCCTACCCAGACCGCGGTCGACAGCTGCGGGGTGTAACCGACCATCCACGCGTCCTTGTTCTGCCCCGTGTCGCCGAGCTGGACGGTGCCGGTCTTGGCCGCCGACGGCCGCGAACCGAGCGAGGAGTCGTAGAGCGAGTTGCCGTTGGAGTACGCCGCGACCGGTTCGAGGGCCGCGCTGACGTTGTCGGCGACCTTCGCGGGGAAGACGCGCTTGCCCTCGGTCTTGCGCTCGTAGAGGACCTGCCCCTCGGCGTCGACGACCTTCTGGACGAAGTGCGGCTCGTGGTAGACACCCGAGGCCGCGAGCGTGGCGTATGCCGAGGCCATGTCGATGACCCGGGACTGATACTGGCCCAGGACCACACCGCCCTCGGGCTCGCCGTTGGCCTCCTGCAGGGTGTGCTCGATGTTGCCGAAGGACTCGGCCACACCCGCGCGGTGCGCGGCGTCGGCGACCGCCCGGGCACCGCCGTCGAGGTCCATCATCAGGCGGTAGTACACCGTGTTGAGGGACATCTTCATCGCCGTCGCGAGGTTGCAGGTACCGCAGCTCTCGCCGTCGGAGTTCTCGACGGTGAGTCCGCCACTGGCCTGGAACGGTGCGGAGCTGTAGGTCTTCGACAACGGGATGTCCTGTTCGAGCGCCGCGACGAGCGCGAACACCTTGAACGACGACCCGGTCTGCAGGCCCGCCTGGGCGAGATCCCAGCCGCCCGGGTTGTCGCCGCCGTAGTAGCCACGGACCCCGCCGGTCTGCGGGTCGATGGACACCACCGACGCGAGCAGGTCGTCGGGTTCGCCGTTCAGCTCGCCTTCGGGGCACTTGTAGATCCGGTTCTTGCGGCAGGCCGCCTGGACGACGCCGTTCTGGACCTGCGGATCGATCGTGGTGCTGATCTTGAGACCGCCGGTCCGCAGTTGCTTGTCGGTGATGCCGATGCGGTTGAGCTCGGCGAGGACCTGTCGCTTGATGAGACCGTTGGGTCCGGGGGTCTCGTCGGAGTCGCTGACACGCGCCTTGACGGTCTTGGGGAAGACCGCGTTGTCGGCCTGCGCGCGGGTGATGGCACCGGTCTCGACCATGCCGTCGAGGACGTAACGCCAGCGCGCCTCGGTGACCTCGCGGTTGGTGTCCGGGTCGTAGTAGGACGGCGCGCGGATGACCGCCGACAACAGCGCGGCCTCTTCGAAGGTGAGCGGGTTGCGCTCGGCGCGACGCTTGTCGGTGATCGACTTGTTGAAGAACTTCTGCGCGGCCACCGCGACGCCGTAGGCGCCCCGGCCGAAGTAGATCGTGTTGAGGTAGGCCTCGAGGATCTTCTCCTTCGACCAGCCGTGCCGGTCGTTCATCTTCGCGGCGATCGCGAGCTCTTTGAACTTCCGGGAGTAGCTGACCTCGTCACCGACGATCGCGTTCTTGACGTACTGCTGCGTGATGGTCGAGCCACCGCCGGCGGTCTGGTTGCCGGTGATCTGACCGATGGCAGCGCGGGACAGGCCGCGGGGCGAGAAGCCGTTGTTGGTCCAGAACTCCCGGTCCTCGGCGGCGACGATCGCCTGCTTCATCGTCTCGGGGATCTCGTCGAACGGGACGACCGTGCGGTTGCCGTCGGGCGAGGTGACGTCTGCGAGGGTCCGCCCGGACGTGTCGACGATGGTGGCCTTCTGGCTCACCTCCGGTTCGGGGATCTCGGCGGTGAAGTAGGTGGCCGCGAACGCGATGATGAGCACCAGCACGATCGCCGGCACGATGGCGCCCACGATCCCCAGCGCCCACGCGAACCGTCGGTGTCGTGTCGCTGTCTGACTTCTGTTCTGACCGCCGCCGCCCGGACCGGGTCGGACTCCGGTGCGTCGCGGCGTGGGCGAAGAACCACGTGCCTCGCTCATCGTCCACCTTCCTACCGGGTCGCACGGACATTCGTCATCCGGCGAGCACGGTCAACTTCTCTGGCCTCGTGCCGCTCCACTGTGACAGCAGGCCACCGCCCCGGGCAAAAAACCGCAGGCCGGCGCGCTACTTGGCCACGCGTCGGGAGCGACGCGTGGTCTGCGGCGGCAGCCCGGCAACGTACGACTGGACCAGATGGTTCCAACTGCAGGTCCGGCACACCTCGACCACGTGCACCGAGAACTCCTCGGCGGTCGTCGCGAGCCGGGCGATCTCCTCGTTGCTGCGTGCCGACCCGCTCACCTGACCGAGGCGGTCGCCGAACACCCAGGACACCAGCGTGACCTGCTCTTTTCGGCAGATCGGGCACATCGTGGTGCTGGGTCGACCATGGAATTTCGCGGCGCGCAGGAGGTAGGGGCTCGCATCGCAGACCTCGGCAACGGCGGTCCGGCCCGCGTGGACCGAGGACAGCCGAGCGCGCCGCTGCAGGGCGTAGTCGACGATCTGGCGTTGCACGGTTCTCAGGGTACGTGGTCTCCGCCGGGGCGTCGGGCCGACGGGGTCCGGCACGCGGGTCCGACGGACCCACACCCGGGATGGTCGATCGCCGCGTGGTGGCGTCGTCGCGTGTCCGTCCTCCCGCCGACCGACCGCTCGTGGACACAGTTATATCGGTGCGATACATTGGCAAACACATCGGAACGAGGTGTCGGCTCGTCAGAGCGTGCCGGCACATCGATCCGAGGAAGTAGTGACAGTCATCGGCAGGACCGCGAAGGGGGGTGGCGAAGTGCTCGAGTTGGCCATTCTCGGACTGCTTCTCGAATCCCCCATGCACGGCTATGAGCTGCGCAAGCGGCTCACCGGCCTGCTCGGCGCCTTCCGTGCGTTCTCGTACGGATCGCTCTACCCGACGCTGCGTCGCATGCAGGCCGACGGCCTCATCGACGAACCGGAGACGCCCCTGGGCGTGAAGGTGCGGCGTGGCCGGCGCGTGTACCAGCTCACCGACGCGGGCCGGGAACGGTTCGCGGAGTTGGTCGCCGACACCGGACCCCAGAACTACACCGACGACGGTTTCGGTGTGCATCTGGCGTTCTTCAGCCGGACCCCCGCGGTCGCGCGCATGCGCATCCTCGAGGGTCGCAGGCGGCAGGTCGAGGAGCGTCGAGAAGGGTTGCGGGAGATCGTCGGGCGGTCCAACCGGGCCGTCGACCGGTACACCCGTCAGCTGCATCAGCTCAGCCTCGAATCGAGCGAACGCGAGGTCCGCTGGCTCAACGAGCTGATCGCGGCCGAGAGCTCCCAGCAGGGCGGGTCGCCGGACCCGTTCGACGACGATCTCGCCGACGGCGAACGGTCACCGTTCGATCCGGGGCGGCCCGCGGCCTCCACCGGACGAGCCGATGACGAACATCAAGACCCGGACTCGACGCCGAGCCGGGACGAACAGCTCGACGAACCCGAGCAACGGAAAACACCGGTTGCGCAGCGAACGACTGCGATGCCGCGAGAAGAAGGAGAACCCGACCATGGGTGAGCCCAATAAGGTGCGCGTTGCCATTGTGGGCGTAGGAAACTGCGCTTCATCCCTGGTGCAGGGCGTGCAGTACTACAAGGACGCCGACGAGAGCTCCACCGTTCCCGGCCTCATGCACGTGAAGTTCGGCCAGTACCACGTCCGCGACGTCGAGTTCGTCGCCGCGTTCGACGTCGACGCCAAGAAGGTCGGCTTCGACCTGTCCGACGCGATCTTCGCGAGCGAGAACAACACCATCAAGATCGCCGACGTGCCGCCGACCGGCGTCACCGTCCAGCGCGGCCACACCCTCGACGGCCTCGGCAAGTACTACCTCGAGACCATCACCGAGGCCGACGGCTCCGGTGTCGACATCGTCCAGGCCCTCAAGGACAACGAGGTCGACGTCCTCGTCAGCTACCTCCCCGTCGGCTCGGAGCAGGCCGACAAGTTCTACGCCCAGTGCTGCATCGACGCGGGCGTCGCTTTCGTCAACGCCCTGCCGGTGTTCATCGCCTCGGACCCCGAGTGGGCCCAGAAGTTCGCCGACGCCGGTGTCCCGATCGTCGGCGACGACATCAAGAGCCAGGTCGGCGCCACCATCACCCACCGTGTGATGGCGAAGCTGTTCGAGGATCGCGGCGTCACCCTCGACCGCACCTACCAGCTCAACGTCGGCGGCAACATGGACTTCAAGAACATGCTCGAGCGTGAGCGTCTGGAGTCGAAGAAGGTCTCCAAGACCCAGGCCGTCACCTCCAACCTGAACGGTCCGCTGGCCGGCAAGATCGCCGACAAGAACGTCCACATCGGCCCGTCGGACCACGTCGAGTGGCTCGACGACCGCAAGTGGGCCTACGTCCGCCTCGAGGGTCGCGCCTTCGGCGACGTGCCGCTCAACCTCGAGTACAAGCTCGAGGTCTGGGACTCCCCCAACTCGGCCGGCATCATCATCGACGCCGTGCGCGCCGCCAAGATCGCCAAGGACCGCGGTATCGGCGGACCGGTCATCCCGGCCTCGGCCTACCTGATGAAGTCCCCGCCGAAGCAGCTCGCCGACGACGTCGCACGTCAGCAGCTCGAGGAGTTCATCATCGAGGCCTGAGCCTCGGCGAATCCCTGTTACGACAGATCCGACGAAGACCGCCCATCGGAGGCGGCCGACGACTCCGAGTCGACGGCCATGCCGCCGGTGGGCGGTCTTCGTCGTGAACACATGGAGCATCGGGGTGAACTGCTGCCGCCGCGAGCCTCACAGCGAGGCGAACGCGCAGGTCATCCAACCAAATCAGTGACCGCGCCAGACCCTTCACATAGAGTGTTGTCGATTGCTCCGAGTGGCCCGTATCGGGCACATCGGACATCACGAGACCCTGTACCAACAGAAAGGCGCAAACCATGGGCGTGAGCCTGAGCAAGGGCGGAAACGTTTCGCTGAGCAAGGAGGCTCCGGGCCTGACTGCGGTCTCCGTCGGCCTCGGCTGGGACATCCGAAGCACCACCGGTACCGACTTCGACCTCGACGCCAGCGCCATCGCGCTCGGCGCGGACAAGAAAGTCCTCTCCGACCAGCACTTCATCTTCTTCAACAACCTGCGTTCGCCCGACGGCTCGATCGAGCACACCGGCGACAACCTGACCGGTGAGGGCGAGGGCGACGACGAGGTCATCAAGGTCGACCTCGCGGGCGTTCCGCCGAACGTCGACTCCATCGTCTTCCCCGTCTCGATCTACGACGCGGACGCACGGTCGCAGTCGTTCGGCCAGGTCCGCAACGCGTTCATCCGCGTCGTCAACCAGGCCGGCGGCGCCGAGATCGCCCGCTACGACCTCAGCGAGGATGCCTCCACCGAGACCGCGATGGTTTTCGGTGAGCTGTACCGTCATGGGTCGGAGTGGAAGTTCCGCGCGGTCGGCCAGGGCTATGCCTCGGGTCTCGCGGGCATCGCCCGCGACTTCGGTGTGAACGTCTGAGTCTCTCGTAGACTCCGGCTGTCCGACTGAACGTGCTTGTGGATGCCGCACCCGTTGTCGAACGGGTGCGGCATCCGCGCGTCACCACTCCTCTCCGACAATGCGGTCGGCTGGTTTCCACGCACCCTAGAAAGGCCACAAGCCAGTGGTAGTAAGAATTTTCGGCCTCTCGGTCGTCGTGACGATCGTGTCGCTGATCATCGCTTTCCTCTATGGCGGCGTCGAAGCGCTGATCCTGACCGCCATCCTCGGCGTCTTCGAGATCTCGCTCTCCTTCGACAACGCGGTCATCAATGCCACGATCCTCCGCCGGATGAGCGAGTTCTGGCAGAAGATCTTCCTCACCATCGGCATCCTGATTGCCGTCTTCGGTATGCGACTGGTGTTCCCGCTGGTCATCGTGTGGCTCGCGTCGGGTCTCAACCCGGTTGAGGCGCTCGACCTCGCACTGAACCCGCCGCCCAACGATGCGGCGTACTTCCCCAACGGCGATCCCAGCTACGAGACGATCATCACCGACGCCCACCCGCAGATCGCGGCCTTCGGCGGCATGTTCCTGCTGATGCTGTTCCTCGGCTTCGTCTTCGAGCAGAAGGAGCTCACCTGGCTGACCTGGATCGAGCGGCCGCTCGAGAAGATCGGCAAGCTGGAGATGCTCGAGGTCGTCATCGCCATGACGCTTCTCGTCCTCACTGCGACCTACATCGCCGCGCCCGACGAGCGGTCGACGGTCATGATCGCCGGCTCACTCGGCATGATCACCTACATCCTGGTCAACGGCCTCGGTGAGTACTTCAACGTCGAGACCGCGGAAGATGACGAAGCGGCCGAGCCCGGCACCGACGCCGCGGAGAAAGCGGCAATCGAGAAGAACAGCGGGAAGTCGGGCCCGTCGGACCTGGCCAAGGCGACAGGCAAGGCCGGCTTCTTCCTGTTCCTCTACCTCGAGGTCCTCGATGCGTCGTTCTCGTTCGACGGCGTCATCGGCGCGTTCGCCATCACGGCGGATCCGATCATCATCGCCCTCGGCCTCGGCCTCATCGGTGCGATGTTCGTCCGTTCGCTCACCGTCTACCTGGTGCGCAAGGGCACGCTGTCGGAGTATGTGTACCTCGAGCACGGAGCGCACTGGGCGATCGGCGCGCTGGCGTTCATCCTGCTGTACTCCATCGGCACCCACGTCCCCGAGATCATCACCGGCCTGATCGGCGTCGCGCTGATCATCGCCGCACTGATCTCCAGCATCGTCCGACGCAACCGCCTCGCGGCGAAGGGCGAAGAGGAGAAGGTCAACATCTGACCTGCCCTCCAAGAGGTGCGAAGCGAAGCGCGCTCCTGGGACGTGCGAGCGAAACGCCTCCCTCCTTTAGGTACGAGCGAAACGCCTCCCCCTGCCCCCTGAGGTGCGAGCGAAGCGAGCCTCGAAGGGTTTGGTGACTTGAGTCGCCAGGCCCTTCGAGGCTCGTCGCTTTCGCTCCTCGCACCTCAGGGAACAGTGGCTATGTCGCCCTTCGGATTAGGGAGCGGAGAAACAGCTGCGCCGCAGGACCCCGAAGGTCCTGCGGCGCAGTGGTTTCGAGAGCCCGACTCAGCCCTGCTGCTGCCCGAGTTGCTGGGTGATCTGCTGGTTGATCTGGTGCAGGCTCGGCACCGACATGCCCGGGAGATGACCCTGGATGGTGCGCAGGACCGACGAGTCGTCGCGCACCTTCTCGCTCGATTGCACGAGAACCGTTCCCGCGCCGGTGAAGTCGAACTGGCGCTCCTCGCCCGAGTTCAACCCCATCCGCCGGCCCGCGGCCGCGATGAAACCGTTGACCCACGCCTCGTCGTAGTGGTGACTGGGCGACGGGCAATCCGACCATCCGACAAGCGCTTCGGGATCGACGCGCACGGGCGGTTCGACGAACATCACCGGGCCGTTCGACGACGCGAGGAACTTACCGGTGCCGATGAGCGTCAGGAACCCCGGCACGATCGACTGGTTGAGCGACAGGTTCGGCTGGAAGGCAAGAAGATTGGCTGCCCGGATGGTGAGGTTGCCGTCTTCGAGGTCGTAAGCGTTGATGTCGTATCCGCGGTCGCCGATGATCAGCTTGCCGTGGCCCTCGGCGACGACGTAGTCACCGAGGTACAGCGGGGCGGAGAACTGCTGCGCCACCATCTGCAGCATGTTTCCCTGCAGACCCTGGGTCAGTGCGGTGAACTGCATCTGACCGTAGTAGGCGATCATCGCGCCCTTGGACATGAACCACGGCTGGTTGAGGTCGATGCAGAAGGAGTAGTTGTTGTCCGGCACGTTGTCGTCCGACGGCAAATTCATCGGACTCCACACGGTGTTGAGTTGACTCATAGCTTCTCCTCCGATGCCTGCACGTACACGATGCCCTGTCCGGAGCACTCCAATTGCATTGCCTCACCGCCGGTTCGACCCACGTTGCGCCAGCTCATCGCCGACCGCAGGCTGGTGTTGACCTGACCGGCCGACCCGACGAACGCCTGCGGGTCGACGGTCACCGGCGGCTTGGCCGGGGACACCTCGAGCTCGAAGACCCCACCGTGCCCGAGCAGCACCGCCGAACCCGGACCCGACAGCTGCGTCGTGAACATGCCCTGACCGGTGACGGCTCCGGCGGCAGCGGACCGCAATGCACCGAAGAGGCCGCCACCACCGCCGCCACCACCGCCCTGTGAGGCGACCGAGACGACGGAGGCCTGCAGGTTGGCCGCGTAGGCGAGCAGCCGCGACGCCTCGACCCGGATCGTGCCGCCGACCGCTGCGAGATCCACGACGTGCACCTCGATGCCGAGGAAGCCGTAGTGCACCTCGCCGTGCCCCTGCGCGATCATCGTCGACTCGTGCTCGCCGGCGAGCATCCGGCCGGCCATCCCGCCCATGCCGCCCAGTCCCGGCATCCCGCCGCCCATACCGCCGGCTCCCGCGATCTGGTGGGGCTGGAAGTGCACGTTGCCCTTGTAGAAGAGCATCGCCCCGCGTCGCGCGACGACCGGCCCGGTACGGCCGATGTCGACGGAGACGACCTTGCTGTTGACCTTGGTGAACATTCTCGCTACCTCACCCTCACCGCTCGGTCGGCTGGATCGACACGACGCCGCTGCCATCCCAGCGCAACGAGAACGCCTCTCCGCCACCCTGTCCCAGCGCCGACCGCCAGGAGACATCGGTGACGAAGGACTGACTCAACTGGCCGCGGGCGCAGACGAACGCGTCCGGGTCGACCACGAGCGGATACTGCGGTGACACCTCGAGGTGGATGAGCGGGCCGCCGTTGGACAACAGTGCGATCTGTCCGTGGCCGCTCACCGTCGTGGTGAACAGACCCTGACCCGACGACGCTCCGCGCAGACCGGCGAAGGTGACGTTGGTCTGCAGGTTGCCGTTGAGCACCATCAGCTGCTCGGACTCCACCTGCAGGGTCTCGTTGTTGAGCTCGATGACGGTCGTCTCGGCGGCGTTGTGCGCGAAGTACACGATGCCGTTGCCCGAGGCCTCCATGAGCGACAGCGCCTCCCCGGTGGCCCGCTGCTTCAGGCCCGCGAGCACGCCGTCGCCGCCGCCGAAGCCCGCCGATTTGAAGGTGACCTGTCCCTCGTAGGCGACCATCGACCCGCTGATCGCGCGGACCGCGGAGTTGTTCAGCCTGGCTTCCACCACGCGTTTGGACCGTTGTACCAACTGCATTCGACGTGCCTCTCTCGCGCCGTGGGGAGGCCGCCGATCGACCATCCCTCGTTCGTCTCCCGACGCCATCCCCGCACCGCGGCACCTGCCGGCATCTCGGCATCCCAGCTCGCCGTGAGCCGGGGAATCCGGCCTCATACCGAGATGAAAATAGCCGATAGCATCGAGTGGTGCCCGGAAACTTCGTACGTCGTTGGTTCGGGAACGATTCACGCACGAATTCCGCGCCACCTGCATCATCGGAACAAATGACGGCAGCGTTCCTGGAGTCCGAATCCGTCCTGGCCGAGATCGATCCGGCCGTCGCGGTGACCGCCGCCCTCGACCCGCGGTCGCGCCTGCGCGCCTCGTGGTCGGACATCCGCGAGCAGCACGCCCAGGCGACGTCGGACTACCTCCGGCTGGTGTCCCCCCCGGCCGGCACACGCGTCGACCCCCGGGATCTCGACCGGTCGACACAGGCGCTGCGGTCGATCACCGCCTCCATGCGCGACTTCGCCCGGACCAACGCCGAGACCCTCGAGCGGGCGCGGGCCACGGTGCGGGCCGCCGACGCCCAGGACCACGAGGCGCGGGTGGCCGCCAACCGGGCGATGACCGCCCTGGAGAACGCCGCACCGGCGGTGGCACGACTGCAGTCGGTGTCGGATGCCACCGACGACCTCGCTCGTGCGCTCACGGCTTTCGACCAGGGCGCGGGGCTGCGTGCCCGGCAGACCGCCGCGGCAGCCGTGCTCAGTTCGGCGCGTCGCCTCGAACAACTTCTCGCCGAGGCCCCCGCCTTCGCCGACCGCGCACAGCAGGTCATCCGTTCGGTGGAAACGCGCCGGAGCGCGGTGTCCACCCGGAGCGCGCAACTCCCCGACACCCTCTCGGCACTGCGCCGGGAGTTCAGTGCCGATTGCTCCCTCGATCTACAGCGCAACGGCTCGGTCGTCGACGAACGGCTCGAACACGCCGACGCCGAGCTCGCGGCCGCCCGCGCGATGGTCGATGCTGCCCCCGACCAGGCCATCGGCCGCGCCGACGCCGCCCGCGACGACCTGGCCGTCGCGGAGAAGGCCGTCGACGCCGTGCTCGACCGGTTGCGACTCCTGCGGGAGGTGCGCGCCGACCCGCGGGGCGCGGAGCAGCGCGTGCGCTTTCGCCTGCGCGACGCCCAGCTCTTTGCGGTCAATCACCGTCTGGTTGACGAATGGGGCTCGGTCCTCGATGCTCAGGCCGACCGGATCGAGCGCGCCAAAGGGGTTCTGGATCGCATCCACCCCGACTACTGGAGCTACCTGACGCAGCTGCGTGCGGTGGACGACCGGATCACCGAGATCGTTTCGCGGATGAGAGGACAGGTGGCCGCAGGATGACCACCACTGCACGACACGACGACACCGGTCTCGAGCCCGGGACGATCCGGCACTTCGACCACCTGGAGCCGTCGGTCTCGAACTCCCTGTTCCATCGGCAGCCCGAGCCGATCGAGCCGACCTGGCCGGCGCAGCGGCTCGCCGTCGCGCTGGGCGCCACCCTGTACGTCCCGGCAACCCGGCCCGATCTTGCCGAGGTCATCCGCCGACGCCGCGCCGAGGGTGTGATCTCGATGGTCATCGACCTCGAGGACGCCGTCGCCGACGACGAGGAGGCCGAGGCGATCGAGCACGCCGTGGCCGCGTTGCGCGGTATCGCCGCGAACCCGTGCCGGCCGATGTTGCTGTTCGTCCGTCCGCGGTCGGCCGACCGGATAGTGCCGATCGCCACCGCGCTCGACACCCCGTCGGTGCTGACCGGGTTCGTCATCCCGAAGTTCTCGTCGGAGAATGCACCCGAGGCGTTCGACGCCGTTGCCGCTGCCGGACAGATCCTCGACAAGCACCTCTGGGTCATGCCGGTTCTCGAGTCGGCCGCGGTCGTGCACCGCGAGACCCGCGACGACGAGTTGACCGCCCTCGCGTCGCTCCTGAGCGCGCACCGTGACCACGTGCTCGCCGTGCGCATCGGTGCCACCGACATCTGTAGTCACTTCGGAATCCGCCGGGATCGTGACCTGACCATCTACGACGTCCGGGTCGCGGCCGATGTGATCGCCGGCATCGTCAACCATCTCGGCCGCAGCGACGAGAGCGGCTTCGTCGTGACGGGGCCGGTATGGGAGTACTTCGCCGACCACGAGCGCATGTTCCAGCCCATGTTGCGTCACACGCCGTTCCGCGAGAACGACGCCGTCTACTTCCGGCAGCAGCTCGTCAGCCGCGACATGGACGGTCTCCTCCGCGAGATCACCCTCGACCGCGCCAACGGCCTGCACGGCAAGACCGTCATCCACCCCGCGCATGTCGCCGCGGTGCACGCGTTGTCGGCGGTCACCCACGAGGAGTATCACGATGCACTCGACATCCTGGCCGGCGAGTCCGGCGGGGTACGGGCGTCGTCGTACCGCAACAAGATGAACGAGCTGAAGCCCCACCGCAACTGGGCCTTGCGGGTCATCGATCGCGCTGCCGCCTTCGGCGTGACCCGCCAGGGGGTCTCGTTCGTCGACCTGCTCACCGCGCTCGCCTCGCCCGGGCAGGCGAACTCGTGAACGATCCGGACACCGTCGGCATCGACTGGGTGACCGAACGTTTCGGCGTTCAGATCGCCGACGTCGGCGACGCTCCGGGTCACACGGTCCGCGACCTCGTCTCACTCGGCTTGCGCCACAATCGACGCCGTGCTCATCTGCTGGTCTCGACCGTGCTGGGCAAGCACATCCCGACCTCGCCCGCCATTGTCCGTGGCGCCGCCGACGATCTGGGCGCCGCGATCATCGCCGAGATCGGTGCGAATGCGGCGCGCGACGCCGTCGTCTTCGGCTTCGCCGAAACCGCGACCGGTCTCGGACACTTTGTCGCCGAACGCATTTCCGCATCCCGGTATCTGCACTCGACGCGGCGCAGACGCCCGGATGTGGTGGTGACGGGCACCTTCGAGGAAGGGCATTCACATGCGACGACGCATTTGCTGCAGCCCAGCGATTCCGCCTTCCTCGACGCGATGACACCCCAGGAGGTATTGATCCTGGTCGACGACGAGATCTCCACCGGCAAGACCGCGCTCGGCGCCATCGAGGCCATCGTCGCGGACCGTCCTCGTAAGCGGTTCGTCGTGGCGTCCCTGGTCGACATGCGTACCCCCGCGCAGAAGTCGGAATGCGATGATCTCGCAGCGAAACTCGGCGTCGATGTCGCTTACGTGGCGCTCGCGCACGGCTCGATCACCCTTCCCCCGGACCTCCTCGACGAGGTGTGGCAGCTCGGGTCCGACGAGCTCAACCCGGTGGCAGCCCGGCGCGGCGGCCTGGTCGCGGTGGCCCTCGACTGGCCGGCGGCAGTTCCCGACGGCGGCCGGCACGGAATTCTCCGCACCGACTCGACGGGCTTCCGGCGAGCGGCGACCGCGGCCGCCGACACCGTGGCGGCACAACTCGATCCGCGGCGCCCGGTTGTCGTGATCGGGCACGAGGAACTGATGTACGCACCCTTGTGCATCGCCGAGTCGCTGGAGCGTCGTGGCTTCGCCACCGGATACCAGACCACCACGAGGTCGCCGGCCCAGGTGCACGACGTCCCGGGTTATCCACTCCGGCGCGGATTCCGGTTCACCGCACCGGAACCCGATCCGGAGACGCCAAGGTATGTCTACAACGTGTCCTCCGTCGACCATCCGGACCCGCAGGTCGTCCTGATCGTCGACTCGCCGGCCGACACCGATGAGCTGCGTGCGCCCGGTGGACTCATCGACGTCCTCACCGCCGCCGGGCACCCGGTGGTGCTGGCCGTCGTGCCCGCCACCGACCAACGTTCCCTGGCACGAACCCGAGAGGCGGTGCGCTGATGGACATCGCCACCACCACGCCACCGCTGTGCGGACCGGAGTTCGGTTCGTACGCGGCCGACGAGGTCACCTGGCTGCTCAAAGACCTGTCCGACGTGGCGTTGGAAGGTGAACTGCGCGAACGGGAACGCCGAATCCAGTCCGGTCAGGCCCACTACGCGGAGTCGTTGCCGATCGAGTATCAACCCGGCCGCGAGTACCAGGAACTCTTCCATGCGACGCTACGGTCCTCGGCCCAGCGCCTCGCGGAAGCCGTCGGCGTGGTGTCCGAACTCATCCTGGCCGAGCGGCATTCCACGCCGACGCTGGTGTCGCTGGCGCGGGCCGGCACCCCGGTCGGCATCCTGATCCGACGGTGGATGGCGGCCGTCCACGGCATCGAACCCCAGCACTACACGATCTCGATCGTGCGCGCCCGCGGGATCGACACCGTCGCACTCGATCACATCGTGGCGCGGCACCCTGCCGAGTCGGTCGTCTTCGTCGACGGCTGGACCGGCAAGGGCGCCATCCAGCGCGAACTCACCGCCGCTGTCGACGACTACGCGCGCGCCGGCCGGCCGCAACTGCACGACGAACTCGCGGTGCTGGCGGACTCCGGCTCCTGCACGACCCTGTTCGGCACCAGGGACGACTTCCTCATCGCCTCCGCCTGCTTGAATTCCACTGTCTCCGGCCTGGTCTCGCGCACCGTCCTGAACGCCGACCACATCGGTCCGGGCGAGTTCCACGGAGCGAAGTTCTACCGCCATCTCGCCGACTTCGATGTCTCGGGACTGTTCCTGGACACCGTCAGCGCCGAGTTCGATGCAGTCGCCGACCGAGTTCGGGCGACGGTGTCGGCGATGACGCCGGAGTCACGCCGGCCCGACTGGTCCGGCTGGCGTTCCGTGGAACAGATCCAAGCCGAGTACGGCCTGTCGTCGATCAACCTGGTCAAGCCCGGCGTCGGCGAGACGACGCGGGTGCTGCTGCGTCGCGTACCGTGGCGCATCCTGGTGCGCGCCGACGATCTGCCCGAACATCGCCACATCCGGTTGCTCGCCGCCGAACGAGATGTGCCCGTGGAGGTCTCGCCCGATCTCGCGTACTCGTGTGTCGGGCTCATCAAGGAGGACTCGTGAACGCGCTGGTCGCCACCGATCTCGACCGGACCATGATCTACTCACGCGCCGCCATGGGCGACGAGCAGTTCGCGACCCTGGAGACCGTGTGCGTCGAGATCTACCGCGACGCGCCGCTGTCGTACATGACCACGACCGCCGTCGAACTGATGACCATCCTGGCACGTGAGGTCGTCGTCGTACCGACGACCACTCGCACCCCGGCACAGTTTGCCCGGATCGATCTGCCGGGCAGCCCATTTCGCCACGCCGTGGTCAGCAACGGTGGCCGGATCCTCGTCGACGGCGCCGACGATCCGGAATGGCGTGCGCACATCGACCGCGAGGTGACCCGCGCGGGCGCCACCCTCGACGAGGTCCGCGACGAACTCCGAACACGCATCGACGACTCCTGGGTCACCGCTCTGCGGACCGCCGACGACCTCTTCTGTTACCTGGTCGTCGACCCCGCGGTCCAACCGCCGAAGTTCCTCGAACAATGGCAGCAGTGGTGCGACGCACGTGGCTGGACGGCTTCCCAGCAGGGTCGCAAGATCTACGCGACCCCGCAGCCGGTGACCAAGTCGGCGGCCATCGCCGAAGTCCGGCGACGGCTCGTCGCTGACGGCACCCTCGACGACTCGGCAGTGCTCTGCGCGGCCGGCGACGGCTGGCTCGACACCGACCTGTTGCTCGCCGCCGATCACGCGATCCGCCCGCGGCACGGTGAGCTGGAATCGCTCGGCTGGTCGGCGCCCGGGCTCACGATCACCGCCGACACCGGGGCCCTCGCCGGTGTCGAGATCCTGCGGTGGTTCGGCGAGCGGAGCGGGATCACCGTGCCGGAATCCGCGACGCCTCCAGCGCGAGACCGGACCGTCGGGGTTCACGCGAACTGATCAACCGAACTGATCACGTGGGCATCGATCCGAGGACGTCGGAGTGCCCATGGCGTCGGCACCAGCTGATCAGGTATCGCGCGTGTAGGCCGCACCACCGGTAGACGGCGGCCTGGGTCATCGGCAGCGATGCGTCGTGCTCACCGCGCTCGACGATGATGGGCCCGAGGTAGTGGCTCGTCACCTTGTTCGCCGTGTTCGGCGACACCTTGGCGGCGCGGGCCAATGAGGCGTTGTCCGAGGCGCTGCCCGACGCAATCGCCCCCGCGAGACGGCCCGCGGTATGGCCGCGCCGACCATCGAACAACTGGTAGAGCGGTGGACGGCGCGCCGACGCGGCCCTGGGCAGGGCCTGGCCGAGCGCCACCGAGCGCACAACACCGACCAGCGTCGCGAAACCGTCCGATTTGGCGATGACCCCCGCGACCTCGTCGCGCAACCGCGCCTCGTCGAGATGGTCCTGTTCCAGCCCGTGTCCCTGGGTCGCCAGGACAACCGGCGCGTGCCGGTCATGGTGGTCGAGGGTGTCGATGACGTCGAGTCCGTCGAAGGTCCATTCCAGGTCGGGTCGGTTCCAGATCAGATCCGCCACCACGACGTCGAATCGCACGTTGCCGGCGATGCACTGGACGAACTCGTCGCGGCCGGTGGCAACGGTGACCGTGGCCTGGTCGAGCGCCTTGGTCAGCGGCACCGCGACCACGTGTCCCAGCGGGGAGGCGACGAGGACCCGCATGTCGGTCGGCACAGGCATGATCATGCCCGATATGTCCACGGTGTGCGCGATCACGCATCCGATCGGACGACAGGGTGATTATTTACCCTGCGATCACCACATCAGGTTCGAGATACCGCTGACAAACCGTCTCATGTTCGTGAGGCTGAAGAAATTGGCGTTCGTGAAATAAATTCTCGATGCCCGATCGCGAGCCATGTCGATCATCCGAGAGAGTCCCGCCGTGTGTTCGGCTCACAGCTCCCGGCCGAATCGAAGTCGACAGGAGATCCCGGCACGTGTCCGTACCCCTCAACGACGCCCCCCGGTCGGCGACCCCCGGCACCGGGCCCACTGCCGCGCCGAGTCCGGAGCGGCGAATCACGGCCGTCGTTGCCGAGCACGACATCTTCGACGCCGCCCTGGCCGCTCTCGTGGAGAGCGCCGGCTACGACGCGACGGTCGTCGAACCCGCCCAGCTCGCTGCCCTACGGAACCCGAGCGCGATTCTGGTGCGGTCGGCCGCGATGCTCGGATTCGTCCGGCGGGTGGCATCGCTGCGCACCGTCAAGGTCATCTTCGTGGGCAACGGGGTCGCGGGCTTCGATCACGTCCGTGTCTCACCGCGGGCCCCGGCCGCCGAGGACGAGCTGCAGCGGGCGCTCGAGACTGCGGTGGGACCGCCGACCCCGCCGTCCGCACCCACACTCGCGAACCGGGTGCGCATCACCGAACGGGAGCTGGAGATCCTGCAGACCTACACATTGGGTGCGACGCTGCGTCAGACGTCGCGTATCCACGAGATCGCCGAGAGCACGGTGCGCGAGCACTATCGGCGTGTCGCCCGACGCTACGAGGAAGCCGGCCGGCCGATCGGGAACAAGGCCCAGTTGCTGGTCGAGCTCATCGCCGACGGCTGGGTGCGCCCCTGACACCGCCGCTGTGACCGGAGACATCGTGGGATGGTTCGACCGGGTCGCCCGTCGCCCGTCGGCCCGGCATCGCGGCACGTGACCGGCGGTGACCCTTAGAAGAGCCCCACGGCGCGGCCGATCAGACCGAGCGCGACGACGAGAAAGATGATCGCCGCGACGGCGATGACGATCACGCCGCCGGCACGCCTGCGCTGCGGCGGTTCGTGCTCCTCTCCCCCGACCGCGGATTCCGCCGGCGGTGTGTCACCGGGCGCCACTCCGCCGCCGGGCTCGAGTCCCGCCGTGCTGGACGGGTCGGGGTTCTGCGGGTTGAACGGTTTGCGGGCGGGGTCGTTGTCAGCCATGCGGGCGGTGTACCCGGAATGGCGCGAAGTCACTCGCGGGCGGTCAGAGACCGGGTGCGAGTGCGGCGAACATCACGGGCAGATCCTCGGCCCAGTAGGGCCATGCGTGCGTTCCGATCGCGCGGAAATGGACGACCGGCTGCAGTCCCTCGGACCTCATCCGGCGGGCGAACTCGTTCGAGCACGCGTTGACCGACTTCTCGAGTACCGCTCCCGTCGCGATCTTCTCCGCACGGTGCCGGCCCGGGTCGAGCCGGGTGCGTTGATCGAGGGGGCCGGGCGCGCCGGTCCCGGACGCGATGAAGACGCGCTTCCCGACGAGGGCCGGCAGGCGGCGACCCGGGTCGTGGTCGGCCCATCCCGGCGCGTTCCACGGACCCCACATGTTGGTGGGATCCCCACCGTCCCGGATGATCGCGGCTCGGATCTGCCCTTCGTGCACCGGGCCGGTCGTGAACGGGCAACCGCTGATGGAACCGACGCCCGTGTACAGGCCCGGCCGGCGCGTCGCGAGTGTGAACGCGGCCTGGCCGCCCATGGACAGGCCCGCGACCGCGTTCCGCCCGTTGCCGTGGAACCGGCCGTCGATCAGCGACGGCAGTTCGACGGTCAGGAAGATCTCCCACTGCGGACGCCCGAACGTCGCGTCGTCGTGCTGCCAGTTCGTGTAGAACGCCCCCTGGCCGCCGGGCAGCACCGCATTGACGTCCTTGTCGCGGAAATACCTGTCCGCGCGGGCTTCCCGAATCCAGTCGCTGATCGCCGTCTTGCGGCCGCCCCCGTCGAGGAGATACAGCGTCCCGCGCGACCGGGAGTGCGCCGGGTGCAACACACTCACCGGCACGTCCCGGCCCATCGCAGCCGAACGGATCACCAGATCGTGCCGCTGCGGCCCGACCGCCACACTGCTGATCACCGACGCCGACGCGGATACCGGTGCCGCCGAAACGATTCCCTGCGTACCCGAGACGATCGGACGGGCGACGAGCGCAGCCGCGAAGACCCTGATCAACCGGCGCCGAGCACGACTCATCCGGGGAGCACACCCAGCTGCCCGAGGAAGTCGAGCTGATCGAAGTACAGGTGCTCGGACATCAGCTCCGAGCCGTCGATCCGGTAGGTCGCACTCCATCGGAACGAGACAGGCCGTCCGGTGGGTTCGACCGGACCCGACGGACTCTGCAACACACCGTCGTGGACACCGTCGAACGTGCCCTCCACCGAGGCGTTGTCGCCGTCGACGACATACGAACCAACGGTGAGGCGACCGTCGGAGAAGGCGCCCTGGAAGACGGACAGGAAACCCAGTACGCCCTCCCGTCCCGTGAACACCCCACCCGGCGAGACCAATTCCGCATCGGCGGACCATGGTTCGTTCTCCGGTGCGCGGTCGTTGAAGGCATCGATGTGCGCGTCGATGACTGCTCGTGCATCACTCATGTCGGGCTCTCTTTCTCGGTTGTCGTCGGCAGATGCGCCGACATTCGGGTATCCGGATGACACAGACCGCGCGGCGGGTCAGGATGAGCGGGTCGATCGACGAACCGCCCGATCGACTTCGGTCACGATCGTCTGGGTCGAGTCGTAACCGGCGATCGCATGCGCCATCTGCCGACACCGAACGGCAACGCCGTCGTCGGCCAGGATGCGGCGTACCGTCGCGGCGAGGTCCGCAGGAGCGGGTCGCCGGGTCCCCAGATCTGCGCCGACCCCGAAGTACGCCACCCGAGCCGCGACTTCGGGCTTGTCCTCACCCCCTGGTACGACGACGACGGGCACGCCGTGGCGCAGTGCCTGCAGCACTCCGCCGTAGCCGCCGTTGGTGATCAGCACCGATGTGCGCGGCAATAGGGCGTCGTAGTCGAGGAACCGCGCGACCCGCGTGTTGTCGTTCCGCGGCAAGGGATCCGGGTCCGCACCGCCGGTTGTCACGACGACCTGGACGTCCATCTCGGCCAGCCCGGCGACGGCGGGTTCGATCAGTTGGGAGAAGTCGTCGTTGTCGAGCGTGCCCTGGGTGACGTGAACGATCGGGCGGTCGTCGTCGACCATCTCCGACCACCACGGCGGCGGGGGAACAGCACCGCCAGGGAACACCGGCCCCGCGAACACCGTGTTCGGCGCGAGATCTGATCGCGGATACTCGAATTCGGCCGGGCCCAACTGAACGAAACGGTCGAACGCCCTGGACAGGTCGAGGACGAAATGATCAAGCGAGCCCCCGGCCCGTCGGACCAGGTCGCGCGCCGAGGACTGCGTGGACGCGAACAACACCCGTCGTACTGCCATGTGAGCCAACCGGTTACGGAGCCGACCCAGTGGACCGGACATCGGCGGCAAGCCACTGTTGAAGGGGGCGACGTCGGGACTGGACTGAGCGAGCGGCATGGTGCCGACACCGATCACCGGAGGCCGCCGGCCCGGGGGCCGGGACAACAGGGGGATGATCCCGGCGAAGGTTCCGTCGCACACGATCACGTCGACACTCCGGCGGCCGAGGACCGATGTCACCGCCGTCGCCTGCTCCGGCAGCGGCGCGATGAACGTCCGCTCGACCTGGTAGCGCGAGAGCGCCAGTCCGCGGTACCGATGCCGGTCGGGGGTGAAGCTGTCGGGGTCACGTTCGTCCAGATCGGCGACTCCGGTCAGCGATTCGACGGTCAGCCCGGCGTCGCCAACCCGGTCGGCGAAACGCGAGCCGGTCAGCATGATCACCTCGTGACCCCGATCCGCGAGCACACGTCCGACAGCGGTGAGCGGACCGACGTGTCCGGCCAGCGGCGTGGCGCACAGCAGAATGGTCGACATCGATCCTCCATTTGGATAGAGCTCGACTCTAACCAAATTAGACGACGGATGATCACTCTCGCGTAATCGGTCCCATCTTTGCACTTCAGCGGGCTAAGTGAATTCGGGGACCGTGATCGACCTTTGGGCGAAGCCCAGCAACGCCACTACTATCGTTGTCGTTGGAGTCCGACCCGACCGGAGGCCGGCGTGAGCAAACGCCCCTACACACCGCGTAAGCGCGCGATCAGCGCCGCGCAGACGCGGACACGCATCCTCGACGCCGCCCAGGCGCTGTTCGTCCAGCAGGGATATTCGCGGACCACCGTGCAGCAGATCGCGCAGCAGGCCGAGGTGTCCGTCGGCACCGTGCATCAGGCGGGGTCGAAAGCGTCCCTCATGACGGCCGTCCTCGAACGCGCCTTCACCGGTGACGAGAAGTTCGTCTCGCTGCTCGAGCGACCCGAGTTCATCGCGATCATGAACGACACCGACACCGATCGCGCCATCGGGCGGTACGTCGACCACGTCGTCGCCGCGAACAGCCGGATCGCCGATCTATGGCATGCCGCGACGCTGGCGGCCGACACCGACCCGGCCATCGGCGAACAGCTCGAGCGGTCTGAGCTCCGCCGGCTCGACGACGTGCACACCGGCTGCCACTGGTTCGTCCACCGGGGCCTGATCTCCGACACCCGGGTCGATGAATTCGCCGACATACTGAGCTATCTCACCGGCCCGGCGACCCATCGCTACTTCACCGTCGAACGGAACTGGAGCACCGCGCGATTACGCAGCTGGCTGCTCACCGGCATCATGGCGGCGATGCGGTAGTCACACGTGCGGGTCGCCGGCCGTGGTGAGCGGTGGTCGAAGGACCAGGACGACGACGATCGCGACGAGGAAGACGGCGGTCAAGGCGAACGGGACCGGGATGACCGGGTCGAGCAGGACCAGGAGCGCACCGACCGGTACCACGGTGTTCACCACGCGATCGGCGTTGGCGCGCAGAGCAATCCACCAGATGCCCAAGATGAAGACCGCGATGGGGATCGTGACAGTGAACGACGCCTGGGTTTCCGTCAACTCGCTGTGGTGGGTCAGGACGTCGATCTCGACCTCGATACCGGCCGAGAAGGCACCAGCAGCGGCGAAGACGAAGTAGTGGACGTATCCGTACCGGAGGGAGTCGGCGAGCGATCCGATGGCCCGGTGGTGCGGCGGCCAGAAGTAGATCCACCACAGCGCGGCGGTCGCGATGAACGTGAGGATCGCGATCGAGATCAGCGGGGCGAGCTCCTGTTCGTTGTGCAGCGCCTCGATGATGGCGTTCGACGACGCCAACAGGCTCTCGCCGAGCAGGATCAGCGTGAACAGTCCGTACCGTTCGGTGATGTGATGCGGATGCCACGGAGTGTTTCCCTGCTTCTCGGCGACCACCGGCACCGCGAGCTCGGCACCGACGAGCATCACGAACCCGATGGTTGCGGCTGCTCCCGACGGTACGAGCAGCCATAGCAGCCACAGGATCTGGACGACGGCGATCCCGGCGGCATAGAGCCGGGTCGTCCGGCGGCGGTCTCCGGCAGAGCCGGAAGCGCGCAACCACTGCGCGACCATCGCGACGCGCATGACCACGTAGCCGAACACGACCAGGGTGAACTCGTGGTCGACGAAGGCGGGCTCGATCCCGGCGGCCAGCACCAGCACACCCGCCATCTGGACGAAGGTGAGCACCCGGTAGAGCCAGTCGTCGGTGCCGAACGATGTCGCGAACCAGGTGAAGTTCATCCACGCCCACCAGATGGCGAAGAAGATGAAGGCGTACGACACGACCCCGTCGACGATGTGGTTCTCGGTGAGTGCGTGATGGAGCTGGACGGCCGCGATGCTGACCGCGACCACGAAGACCAGATCGAAGAAGAGCTCGAGCGTGCTGGCCGTCCGGCCCGGTTCGGCCGGGTCTCGTAGGCGCATGGTGTTCAGGTGAAAGCGCTCAGACATCGTTGCCCCCGATCGGTCGCTGCGTGTGCACGAGATCATGCCATCGGCGCCGAGGGCATGCGCTCAGGAGCGCGGGTCGGGGTGTCCCACCGCCGACGGCGGTCGGCGTGAGGGGCGCACGCCGTGTGACCTCGGCGATCTGCGCAGGTGACGGGCGGGATGGACCCGTCGTGGCACAGTGAACACGTGCTGCTGCCCACCCTGACCCCCACCGCACCGGACGATCCCGCCGTGATCCGTGTCGGCGACGACAAGCTGTCGCGCGAGGACCTCGTCGGGGCCGCGACGGCGGTCGCCGAACGGATCGCCGGTGCCCGAACCGTCGCGGTACTGGCCACGCCGACGGTGGAGACGGTGCTGGCGGTGGTGGGCGCGCTGATCGCCGGGGTGCCGGTCGTCCCCGTTCCGCCCGACTCCGGGCCGCGCGAGTTCGAGCACATCCTCGCGGACTCGGGGGCACAGGCGTGGCTCGGACAGGCCCCCGCCGAACCCACCATTCCTGTCATCCCGGTCCGCCGCTACGCGAAATCGTGGCACCGTCACCCGGAACCGCACGCCGATTCGACCGCACTGATCCTCTATACCTCCGGCACGACCGGCCTCCCCAAAGGTGTTCCGATCACCAGGCAGAGCATCGCCGAGGGCCTCGACGCACTCGCCGATGCGTGGTTGTGGACCGCCGACGACACTCTGGCGCATGGCCTTCCGCTGTTCCATGTCCACGGGTTGATCCTGGGGGTCCTGGGTCCCCTGCGACGGGGCGGGCGACTGATCCACACCGTCACCCCGACCGCGGACGGATACGCTTCCGCCGCGCGAGCCGGCGCCAGCATGTTCTTCGGCGTCCCGACGGTGTGGAACCGCGTCGCCGGCGATCCGGCTGCGGCACAGACGCTGTCGTCGGCGCGAGTCCTGGTGTCGGGCAGCGCCCCCCTTCCCGTGCCGGTCTTCGAGCGGATCCACGAGCTCACCGGCCACGAGATCGTCGAGCGTTACGGCATGACCGAAACACTGATCACCGTCAGCACGCGCGTCGACGGACAGCGCCGGCCCGGATGGGTGGGACTCCCGCTCGCCCACGTGGAGACCAGGCTGGTGGAGAACGGCAAGCCGCTACCCCACGACGGCGAGAGCGTGGGCGATCTCCACGTCCGCGGCCCGATGATGGCGTCCGGGTATCTGAATCGTCCGGAAGCGACTGCCGAATCCTGGCGTCCCGACGGCTTTTTCGCGACCGGTGACGTCGCGGTCATCGACGGAGACGGGATGCACCGCATCGTCGGCCGACGAGCCACCGACCTCATCAAGTCCGGCGGGTTCCGCATCGGGGCCGGCGAGATCGAGACCGTCCTGCTCGCCCACCCGGCGGTCCGCGAGGTGGCGGTGATCGGCGTCCCCGACGACTACCTGGGCCAACGCATCGTCGCCTACGTCGTCGGCGACCAGGTCGCCGACACCGAGCTCATCGAATTCGTCGCCGGCGAGCTGTCGAATCACAAGCGGCCGCGCGAGATCCGATTCGTCGAGTCCCTCCCGCGCAATGCCATGGGCAAGGTGCAGAAGAAGCTGCTGGAATGACCGTCGTCTGAAAACCGCCCAGTGGAGCGGACCCGACGACGGTCTGCCGGCTGTCCGTTTTCCACGGGCGGTTTTCACACGGCTGACGTAGTAATCCACAGACGTCTCGGACGCCGGGTTCTGCCCGCCGCCACGATAGACACTGTCCCGCATGACCTTCGACGAGCTCACCGAGCGGTTCGGCGGCGTCGTCGCCACCCATCAACTCCTGGCCGCCGGCGAGACCGCCGCATCGATCCGGGATGCGTGCCGTTCCGGCACGCTCTCGTCGATACGCCACGGGTGGTACCGGACCGAGGCCGCCGAACCAGAAGTGGTCGAGGCAGTCGCCGATCATGGCGTCGTCTCCTGTGCGACCGCGCTACGACGCCACGGACTCTGGATACCTGAACATCCCGAACAAGTGCATTCGCGTGTGACGCGCCACGAGCGACGCCGATCCACGACAGGTGCCGACGGTACGGCCGGCGACCCCGGCCAACGGCGCCGTCGACGATGTCGCGACAGCATTGCAGTACGCCGCCCGATGCTTCGACGTCGAGGGATTCGTCATCCTGTGCGACTCCGCACTCAACACCGGCAAGATCACCCCCGCATTACTTCGCGCCGAGTTCGATGACGCGCCGACTCGCCGCGTCGGGAACCGAGACAGCAGCCCGCCTACGTCTCCGGAGCGCCGGCCTGCGAGTCACGGTCCAGCACCACGTACCCGGTGTGGGGTGGGTCGATCTGCTGGTCGGAGAACGGCTTGCGCTCGAGCTGGACAGCGTCGAACATCACACCGGGATCGAGAAGTACGAGGAGGATCGCACCCGAGACCGAAAGCTGATCTCACGCGGTTACTTTCCGTTGCGGGTCACCTATGCACAGGTGTTCGGCGACTGGGCCGACACCTATGCGGACATCGCCGAGATCATCGCTCGGGGGTACCACCGCAGCCGGTCGCCTGCCTGGAGAAAGCCAAGCTGATAACCGACCACCAGAAATGGACACCGAACGCTACGTCCCCGAGCCCTTTCCACCGGGCGGTTTTCAGCGAACCCAGGCCGTCAGTTGGCCCACGACCGCTCGGCCAGCCACTCGGTGATGGTCCCGACCGCCTCCTTCAGGTGTGAGATCTGGTCCCGGCCCGAGTAGTAGTGCGTCGCACCGACAATGGTGTGCAGGGTCTTGTCGGGATGACCGACCGCGTCGAAGAGGCGGTGCGTATGACTGGGCGTGCACGCGTTGTCGGCGGAGTTACCGATGACCAGTGTCGGGACCGTGAGATCGGCCGCACACCGGGGACCGTCGCCGTTGGCGTCGTCGAAGCTCCACTGCGACAACCAGCTTCGGAGGGTGGTGAACCGGGCGAGCCCGACCGGGCCCATGTTCACGATCCGCGGATCACCCAGGTAGCAACCGAACTTGCGATCGCTGGGGTCGACGGTCAGGTCGAGCCAGCGCGGATCGGCCATCGTTCCGTGCACGATGAAACCGCGCTCCATCAGCGGTTCGCCACGCCCGCGCAGATCGACGAGTCGCTCATTCACCCAGGCGGTGATCCGCCGGTTGCGGTCGATCTGCGCCGCGCGGTAGCGGTCGAGGAACTCTGCCGAGTACGGCGGCTGGTTCGGGTTCGAGGGGTTGTAGAGGTCCAGCTCCGGGTCGCGGTTGTCGGGATCAGACTCGTCGAGAATCGACGGGTCCATCCACTCGGTCAGAGTGCCGTGCCGCGAGACGTGCGCCGCGAGCAGCATCATGCCGTCGGCGGCGGGGAGGTCGAGGGCGGTCAGGTCCGGCGGTTCCCCGGCAGGTGTGGCGGCGACCGTCGCGTGCTGTGCCTGCTGCTGGTAGTACAGCGACAGTGCGCCGCCGCCGCTCCACCCGGCCAGGATGACCTTCTCGTAACCGAGGCGTTCGCGCGCATCCTTCACGCACGCACCGAGATCCTGCACCACCTTCTCCATGATCAGTGCACTGTCGACGCCGCGATACCGGCTGTTGCAGTAGATGACATGGTGGCCGGCGCGAGCCAGCGCGTTGGTCATCGGCAAGTAGGCGCCGCCCCCGATCGGGTGCATGAAGACGATGACGCTCTTCGACGGCACGCCACGGGGGCGGAGCAGGTAGCTCTCGAGCACCACGCTCTCGGTGACCCCGCCGTAGGTGTCCTGGTACGCCGAGAGATCTTCGAAGACAACGAGGTACGGAATACGGTCGTAGTCGTGACGGGGCACGTCCCCCCGGTCGCTCATACTCGTGACCCGGCGTCGGCCTGTGCGGAGTCCGCGACCCCGGATTCGAAAAGTGCGGGTGCGGCGATCAACCGTCGACGGGTGTCGATCGAGATCACCTGCCATTCCACGCGGTCGAACTCGTCGAACTTGCGCCGGGAACGCTCTCGCGCCCGCTCCGGGATGCCGTGATGCATCCCCTGGGGTGCGTGGGAGATCAGACCCGGCGGCATGCCGACTCCGAACATGCTGCCGCCGTGGAAGAACGCGATCTCGTCGAAGTCGGTGTTCCGGTGGTACCACGGCAGCCGTTCGGCACCCTTGCGCGCCTCGGCGGGGCGCGGCAGGAAGTTCATCACGTACACCCCGGTCGCCTGCATGAACAGATGCACCGTGGGCGGCAGATGCACCGTCTCGGAGGTGATGACGTCGTAGTCCTCGATGTTGAACGTGAACGGGAAATTGTCTCCACGCCAACCCTCTACGTCGAGCGGGTGGAACGGGTAGAACAGCGATGTCTGCCCCTCCCGCTGCCGGAACCGCACCTCGTACTCGTCTCGGCCGTCACCGTCGAACGCCTCCGCCTCGGGAACGACGACGAGCGAGGAGTCGAAGGGGAAGAACCTGCCCAGCATGCCGGGCTCGGGCACCCGGAACTCGTCGACCGCCTCGATGACGAGCAGCAACGACGCACCGTCGGGCACCTGACGATAGGTGCACCCCTTGGGGAGATATACGTAATCGCCGGGCCGGTAGGGCAATCGACCGAACTCGGTCTCGAAATACCCGGTGCCCTCGTGGACGAAGACGAGTTCGTCGCCGTCGACCGGGCGAAACCAGAACGGAGCGGCCTCTTTCCGACGACTCAAAGAAATCCGGCAGTCCTCGTTATGGAACATCAGCAGCGGCTCACCCGCGGGGTCGTTCTGGTCGGTGGGCGCGAGGTCGGTGACGATTCGATCGACGCCGGTGTGGGTGCCCACCGCCCGGAACTGCGTCGGGTCGTTGCGTCGATACAGATGTGCCGTGCGGCCGGTGAAACCGTATCGTCCGAGCTCATCGTCTTTCAGATCGGCGACATCTCGGTGCACCTGCCGAGGCGTGCGCCCCTTGCGGTGCTGGACGAACGATTCCATGCCGAACTCCTGTCTCTGCGATTTTTCTGATGCTAGATTCAGGTTCAGAAGATGACAAGGGTCACACTTCCCGTCGATCCGAGTGCGGTCATCGACCGTCCACATGGTTCGATGGAGAATCGGTCCGCGGAAGGAGCTCACGGTGCCGCCGACGAACAAAGGTCGCCAGACCGAGGCCGCGTTTCTCGACGCCGCGCGCCGGACGTTCGCCGAAAAGGGCTACCTGAACACCAAGATCTCGGACATCTCCGCCGCTGCCGGCCGGTCGACCGGTTCGTTCTATAACTACTACGACAGCAAGGACCGACTGCTCGAAGCCCTGCTGGATCAATTCTCGGACGAAGTGGTGGAGCAGTCGCTCGCGACCCGGCACACCGAGCCGGAGGCGAGCGTCCGCGCGGCCGTGACCGCGTATTGGACGACGTACAAGAAGTACCTGCCCGAGATCATCGGCCTGTTCCAGATGTCGATGACCGACGACGATTTCCGCAACCGCTGGCTGGCCAACCGGGTGTCCGGTGTGAAGCAGGTGTTGTCCGGTCTGCACGGTGCCGAGCGCGCGGGTTACTCCATCGGGCTGCCGCTCGAGCCGCTGGCGTCCGCGCTGGTCGCGACCCTCGAATCCACGTGCTGGACCTGGCTTGCGGTCCGCGGTGACGCCGCCGGGCCCGTACCCGACGACGACACGGCCATCGAGATCCTCACCGCGATCTGGTACCGCACCGTCTTCGGGGCCGGACCGGCACAGTCGGCTCCCTAACCCTTCGTGGCTCGTCGCTGGCGCTCCTCGCACCTCAGGGAGCAATGGTTATGTCGTTCTTTCGGATGAGGGAGCAGGGGCGTGAGCGACAGCCACAGGGCTGACACCGGCCCGCTTGCCGTCCCGGACCGAGCCGACGACGATGGACGCATGCCCATCGAGGTCCGGCCCGCGACGATCTTCGACGACATCGCCACGATGGTCGGTCCGAAGAAACCGACGTCGAACGTCTGCTGGTGCCTGAGCTACCGCATCCCGAGCAAGCAGAACCAGGAGCTGGTCCGCGAGCAGCGCGGAGAGTTCGTGAAAGAGCTGTGCGACAGCGGCATTCCGCTGGGTGTGCTCGCCTACGACGACGCGGGCGAGGTCGTCGGCTGGGCGGCCGTCTCGCCGCGCGCGGACACGAGCTTCGCCCGGAACCGGAAGATCCCCCACGTGGACGACCTGCCGGTGTGGTCGGTGTGGTGCATCCGGGTCCGCCCCGGTCATCGTAAGCAGGGGATCTCGCACGCACTGCTGGCCGGGGCCGTCGACTACGCGCGGTCGAACGGTGCGCCGGCGATCGAGGGCTACCCCGTCGACAATCAGGGCGCCAGAGTCGATCTGACGATGGCCTACGTCGGAACCCGCGGCCTGTTCGAGAAGGCCGGTTTCACCAAGGCGGCAGACACCTCGTCCGTCCTCGCCGGATTCCCGCGCGTGCTCATGCGGTTGTCGCTGGACTGATCGAGACCACGACTCAGATCAGTTCCGCCAGTTCGGCGGTGGGTACGTGAATCCAACCCTCCCGCGCGGCGACCGGCCGGTCGGTGGCATCGGGCAAGACGGTCCGGCCGAGCTCGGCGGCGCGCGCGATCAGCGCGGTGATCACGGCGTCGAACGCGTCGTCGTCACGGGCCATGGTCTCGGCATGAACGCTGAGATCCAACCATGGCGCAGCTTCTTCGAGAGCGACGACGAGCCCGGCGAGCACCGAAACATTGGCGGCCCGTTTGTATCCGCGCGAGGTCAGTCCCCAGCGCTTGAGTGCCCCCGCGGGATACGCCTCGACCGCCCACCCGTCGACGCGGTCGTCGACGCCCAGGTCTGCGAGCAAGCCGGCGCATCGGAACGCGACGTGCGCGATCTGGTCCGCCGACACGCTGAGCGGGCGGCCGACACCGGCATCGACGATCCGCAGATCGGTGCGACGCAACGCAAGTGGTCGTCGACGGGCGATGTCGTCGAGCTCCCGCCCCTTCGACAGTTCGTTGCGATGATGCGCGACGACGAAGTCGACGAACTCGTCGGGCCAGCCGAAGGGGGAGTCGATCCCGATGCGGGTCGATCCCTCGACGAGGCGTCGGATGGCGGTGTCGTCCGCGCCCACGACGAGGTCGGTGAGCACGGCCCTCTCCGCATCCCAATCGACGCATGCGACAGCTGTTTTCGCCGGCGATGCGGACAGGTCGACGCCGACCGTCCGCATCACCGGGATCACGGATC
This sequence comes from Gordonia sp. UCD-TK1, assembly GCF_001691435.1. NCBI lineage: Bacteria > Bacillati > Actinomycetota > Actinomycetes > Mycobacteriales > Gordoniaceae > Gordonia > Gordonia sp. UCD-TK1. Next base: position 134,061 of record NZ_LZMP01000004.1, read on the forward strand.
GACTCAGAAGTTGCCCTCGAGGAACTCGGCGTACGCCGGCAGATCGAGTTGCCCGTGGCCCGATAGCCCGATCACGACGACCTCGTCCTTGTCGCTGTCGGCGACGTGCGCGGCGCAGGCCGCGATCGCATGCGTCGACTCGGGAGCGGGGACGATGCCCTGGGTCCGGGCGAACTGCACGCCCGCGGAGAACGCGTCGTGCTGGGAGATGGCGACACCCTGCACCAGACCGAGCTCCACCGTGTGGCTCAGCGCCGGCGCCATGCCGTGATAGCGCAGACCACCGGCGTGGATGGGGTCGGGCACGAAATCCATACCGAGCGTGTGCATCTTGAGCAACGGGGTGAGTCCGGCGACGTCACCGTGGTCGTAGCGGTACTCCCCCTGCGTGATCGACGGGCACGCGGCGGGCTCGGCGGCGATGACGCGCGGATCCGAGCGGCCGTGCAGCTTCTCCCGCAGGAACGGGAACGACAACCCCGCGAGGTTCGAACCGCCTCCGGCACAGCCGAACACGACGTCGGCGCCACCCGGCTCCACCGCGTTGAGCTGGTCGACGGCCTCCTGCCCGATGACACTCTGGTGAAGCACCACGTGATTGAGCACGCTGCCCAACGCATAACGGGTGTCGGGGTTCGAGGCGGCGACCTCGACGGCCTCGCTGACGGCCATCCCGAGGCTACCCGTGGTGTTCGGGTCCTTGGCGAGCATCGCGCGACCCGACTCGGTCAGCTCGGACGGACTGGGGTGGATGGTCCCGCCGTAGGTGCGGATGAGGAACCCCCGGTAGGGCTTCGAGCTGTACGACGCACGGACCTGCCACACTTCGACGTCGATGCCGAACTGCGCACCCGCGAACGCCAGTGCGCTCCCCCACTGACCGGCTCCGGTCTCCGTCGTCAGTTTGGTGACGCCGTCGAGGCTGTTGTAGTACGCCTGCGCGACAGCCGAATTCGTCTTGTGGCTGCCGACCGGGCTGACACCCTCGTACTTCACGTAGATCCGCGCCCTGGTGTTGAGCGCCTCCTCGAAACGACGCGCGCGGATCAGCAGCGACGGCCGCCACATCCGGTAGATCTCGCGCACCGGTTCGGGGATCTCGATGTAGGGCTCGGTGGACACCTCTTGCGCGATGAGGCCACTCGGGAACAACGCGGCGAGATCGTCCGGCCCGACCGGTTCCTTGGKGCCCGGATGCAGGTGCGGCGGGATCGGGGAGTCGAGTTCGGCCGCGAGGTTGTACCAATGGGTCGGGACATCCACTGTGATCAGATCCGGATTCCCGGTCTCGACATGCATCGTCATGGATCACCACTCTAATCCTCGGGCCGGTACCCGCGCCCCGTGCCGACCGATCCCGCTGTCACCCCCCGGGCAGTCGATACTCCTGCCGGGGCCGCCCGGTGGCGCCGTACTGCAGCGACATCGTCAACCGTCCGGCCGCCACGAGATTCGCGAGGTGCCGCCGCGCGGTCGGTGCCGCGATGCCGATCTCCCGCGACACATCGTCGGCGAACAGCGGAGCGCCCTCGGCGAACAACGCCAGGATCCGCTGTTCGGTCGGCGACCCCCCCTCGGCCCGGTCCGCGGCGCGGGTGCCGAACCGCAGTGCCGACAGCGCTGCGTCGACGGCGTGCTGGTCGACGTTCTCGCCCGCCAGCATCCGCCGGTACTGGGCGTAGCCGGCCAACCGACGCGCGAGGTCGGCGTCGTCGAAGGGTTTGATCAGGTAGGCGAGCGCACCGGCACGCATCGCGCCTCGTACCGCCGAGGCGTCGGTCTCGGCACCGACGATGAAGCAGTCGCAGTCGAGTTCGGCGACCAGTTCGATGCCCGAACCGTCCGGCAGGTAGACGTCGAGGAGTGCGAGATCGATGTCGGGATGTTCGGCGATCGCTTGACGTGCCGCACTGATGCTGCCCGCCCGGGCTCGCACGGTGAAGCCCCGGACGGCGTCGACGATCGCGGAGTGCAGCGCCGCGACCCGGAAGTCGTCGTCGACGATCAAGACGCCGAGGTCGTCGGTCATGGGGTCACTCCCGGTTCGTCGGTCTGGCTGTACGAGTCGTCTTCGGCCTGGTCCGTCGGCGCGAGCACGCCGGGCAGGCGGGCGACGAACACTGCCCCGCCCGGTTCGCCATCGTCCGCGGCCACGCATCCCCCCGCATCGGCGACCCACACGTCGCCACCGACCCGGCGCGCGATCTGCCGGGCCAGGGCCAGTCCCATACCGCGGCCGCCGGGTACGTGCGCGCCGGATTTGGTCGTGGCGCCCTCGGCGAAGACGTCGTAGGGGTCCTCGAAGGCGATGCCGGGTCCAGAATCCCCGACGGTGACCAGGACCGTGTCGCCGTCGGCGATGACCTCGACCTCGACCTCACCGGGCTGTGCACCGTCCGGTCCGGACGCGGCATCGATCCCGTTGTCGACGAGGTTGCCGACCACGGTGGTGACGACGACGGGTTCGGTGAGCACGCCCTGAATCCAGGTCTGGTCCCCGAGTCGCAGCACCACCCGGCGCTCGCGCGCCTGAGCCGCCTTCGCGTCGAGAAACGCGTGGAGGTGTGGTTCGCGCACGTTGTCGAGTCCGGCGAGGAGCGCCCCTCCCGGTCCGGTTCCGGTGACCTCGTCCAGGTAGGCGAGCGCTTCGTCGGCGTGCCCGTGCCGGAGGAGGCCGGCGAGTACGTGCATCCGGTTGGCGGTCTCGTGGCGCTGTGCGCGTAGGGCGGTGCTCATCGACCTGATCGAATCCACCTCGCGGCTGAGTGCTTCGACGTCGGTGCGATCGATCACCGACAGGACCATGCCGAGGTCGCGACCGTCGGCCCGCACCCGATGGGAACTCACCAGGACCACCCGTTCGCCGACACCGGCGGCGAGGGGTTCGTCGGTCGGCGTCGCCAGGACGGTCGCCACCCGCGGGGTCAGGCCGAGGTCGCCGGCGGGGGTGCCGACCGGGGCGTTGATGTCGAGCAGCGCACGCGCCCGGTCGTTGACGACGCGCACGATGCCGTCGGCGTCGACGGCGAGCACCCCGTCGGCCATCGAGTGCAGCACGGCCCCCTGTTCCCGGACGAGCTCGGCCAGATCGTCGGGCTCCAAACCCAGGGTGAGTCGGCGCCACCGACGGGCCAGCAGCACCGAACCCACCCCGCCGATACCCAGTGCCGCAAGCGCGAGGAGCGCGATCGCGACGATGTCGGTGCGGGTCTCGGAGCCCAGGCGTTCGGTGGAGACACCGACGCTCACGAACCCGACGACTGCGCCGTCGGCGTCCAGGACCGGGACCTTCGCGCGGACCGACTCGCCGAGGGTGCCCCGGTCGGTGTTCACCTCGTTCGATCCGGACAGCACCTTCGACGGGTCGGTGGAGACCGTCCTGGCGAGCTCCGTCACCTCGGGATGTGCCAGACGGATGCCGCGGTCGTTGCCGATGACGACGAACAGGGCTCCGGTCCGGGCTCGTACTGCCGCCGCCTGCCGTTGCAGCGGGCCGTCGACCAGGTCCGCCGCGTCCACCCGGTCACCGGGATGGGCGGCGACCTCGCTGCGGACCTCGGCGTCGGCGGCGACCGACTGCGCGATGGCGAGCGCGCGCTGTGCGTACTCGTCGCGCACCCGGTCGTCGGCTCCGGCGATGACCAGACCGAACCCGACCGCGAGGCTGACCGCTATCACCGCCAGCTGCAGGAGCAGCACCTGCGTCCGCAAACGCATGACGTCAGCCTAATGCTCGCTGCGGGGCAGGCACGCCGACGCGGCGATCCGGGCCCCGCTCCCTGAGGAGGCCCGGAGCTTGCGGAGGGCCGTCACGAAGGGTGTCCGACACCTGCGCTCCTGGATCGCGGTCATCGATGCCGGATCAGAACGGGATGGCCCCGACCAGGACCCCGACGGCGAGCATCACCAGCGAGACGACCGTGGCGCGCCACAGGACCTTCTTGTGGTGGTCGGCCAGGGTGACCCCGGCCAGTGCGACCAGCAGCAGGATCGCCGGGACCAGCGGGCTCTGCATGTGCACGGTCTGGCCGGTGATCGATGCCCGCGCCATCTCGGTGGGGTCGATGCCGTAGCGGGTCGCGGTCTCGGACAGGACCGGCAGCACCCCGTAGTAGAAGGCGTCGTTGCTCATCAGGAAGGTGAGCGGGATCGAGAGCACGCCGATCACGATGGCCATGTGGGGGCCCATCCAGTCGGGGATGCCATCGGCCAGCCAGTGCGCGATGGCGTCGACCATCCCGGTGCCGTTGAACACGCCGGTGAGGACGGCGGCGGCGAGGACCATGGC